>JAUNNI010000011.1 GCA_030531555.1 Eubacteriales bacterium
CACTTTTCACAGTGACTACAATAGTAGCGCTTGCCCCATCGTCCGATTTCAGTGTAACTTCATATTCTCCTGCTTTCTTAAAATTAAAAATAGAGCTTATAATATATGAACCTTCACCTGAATCTACAATCGACATTTTTCCTATTGTTATGTCATCGCTTCCGGCGTCATTATTATATTCAAGATGCCAAGTCATGTTTGTGGACGTTGGAACAAATGAAGAAGATTTAAGTTCTGCACTGATTGGTACATCTTCGTTGATCTTAGCCTCTTCATCATTATCCATTATGATTTCTGTAGGTTGTTCCTCTGGATTACTACTTCCACTACCTGGTTGTCCTACTTCATTCGCTGTCCCGTCACTACAGACTGTTCCAGCATAACTATAAACGTTATCCATTGGCTTAAACCATATTACCGGCCTTACTCCAACATTTTTGTCATCTTCAGCTGCATTTTTTATAGTTCCATCATATGAAACTAACGGGTGATGTGGATAAGTGCCGCCAACTCCACCATCATATACCCAATATCTACAATTTCCTGTCACACTATCAACTTTAATACCAGATTTGTCGGATTCATCATAATATAGATTTGAATATTTACAATAATCTGTACATTTAGCAGCCCTGCTGTCGGATATTTTTGAATCGTCTACTTCAAAACCATAATCGGAATTTGTCAGCCTCTCTTTGGTCAATAAAAAAAGCTTATCTCCAATTTGAGTACCAGTGATAGCAGTCTTTTGATCTTCATCAAACATTTTAGAATACATTTTTTCATTCATTTCTGTTCGAAGCAAACTCTCTGACCAATTTGTTACATACAAATCTTGATCATAACAGCATGTATCAATAACTTTATTAGCTACTAACAACCAATTATTCGCGCCTACATTTAATACTCTCCATTTGATAGGTTCGTATTTATAGTAGCGATATGAATAAGCTGGTCCTACCGAAGTAGCAGTTACTATATTTTGTCTATAATACTGCTGATTTCCTACAGTCGCCACTGACCGACTGTCCCAATTTTTAAGTGATGTTAATGTTGAATATACACTATCCTCTGAAGTGACTTGTGTTTGCGGATAGTTACCAAACCAAACACAATCCCAGGTAACTTTTTGTCCTGCTGCCATACTAGAATCGGCAACAATTCTAGGATTGCTAATCGCTGTCTCCGCCTTCACTTCTTTTTCTGGCAGCTGTACCATCGTACAAATCATCATTACTGCCAGCAACATCGACAACAGTCTTTGTTTCATATTTCTTTTCTCTTTCATAAATTCCCTCCTATTCATAGTCTTTTATCCTTATACTCCTCTAGCACCTTCTGTAATATCTCCCTGGATTCTTCCTTTGTATAAGTAAACCTTGGGTGTTTCGCCACTTCAAAATAATCTCTTACGCATTGAACGATGCTTGGGTGCCGGAAGATTAAACGATGGGTGTTTAACTCATTTCCTTCGATGATCATCAATGATACAATCGGTGAATTTTCATTTTCATATAAATCGACTTGAATGACGGGATAGTTGTGTAAGATCTGCTCTTTCATGAAAAGCTGCTTACAATTTCCCAGATCAACGGCATGGATTAATTTTTCCAGCAGCATAATTCGATCTTCCAATGAAAGTGGATGATAAATCGGATATGGGAAGATGGCGATGATTCCATTTTCCATGAAGGAACGTAATCCTTCTTCGGAACATAAATTATGGACATCATATTTCTTATTTTCTTCAAAATGATAAGAAGACAGGATACTTTGTATCAATCCGTCTCTGTCTGGAAGTTGCTGATAAAAGGATCGGTCCAAAAGGTCATGATTCATATATGTAGTGAAACAAGGCATGTATTCAAAAGAATCAATATGATCTTTTTTGGAAAATGTTTCTGGATAGTCCAGAACAGACATGAATTTTTGTGCCACTTCATGGGAATCTTTTTTGAGATATTCGTAGGCAATTTGTTGGTTTTTAATGTAAGCGGAATAGTTTGTTATGGCTCCTCTTTGTATCTGTGCATCGAATCGCAGGAATACTTTTTCTGTGAAGATCCAATTTTCTTCCTTCATAAATGGATCTAATTCTTCATTTAACATTGAAACGGAAATGTTTTCGCAATGAAGCATGATTTCCACGATCGATTTCAAAAGAATAGACGTGATAGAAGCATTGCTTCCATCATCTTCTGAAAAGACGAATAATATTTTTGCTTTTCTTTTTGGAGATAAGAGAATCTCTTTGGTAATTAAGGATAAAATGTTTAATGTAGGATCTGTGATTTTAACATATAGAGTTTCTTCCTGACCCACACTGCCAATTACATGATCCATTGCTTCTAATACAGCGATATGACTGCTACAATTCTCAAAATATAAGGCTTCTTGCTTTATGGATTGTTGGCTGGTGAATGATTTTCTTTTGGTTAAAAAAGAGCTTTCTTTATCAAAAAAGCGGACTAATTCTTCTATAATTTTATAATTTCCATATTTTTCTGGTCCAAATACATTTTCTAAATATGCCTGCTCTAATTGGACAGATTCTTTATAAGAAAGCTGCAGGCATTCTGTAATGATATCAATTACTTGATCGGATGTGGGCAATCGTTTGCCGTTGCACCAGCGGGAAGTTGTACTGACATCAAATCCGCACAATTTGGCCAGTTCAACAACTTTTAGCTTACGATCTTCTCTTAGTTTATTAAGATAGGTGGAAAAACTAGACATATTTTACCTCGCTTTTCTGATCAGATTTGAGAAAATGTTTTTGACATTTCCTTCTTGTTTTTTGCTCTTTTGGCGGTATCTGTCGTAGATATTTTTATGGTGCTGTATCACATTTGGATCAAATGAGAGATAACCGGATACAGTATCTGCATAGATATCATACTTTAATACAAATTCATCTGACAATAGGAGCCAGGAATCGCTTAATTTTATGGAAGTATTTGTTCTATATATATGGTAAGAATGTTTTTTCCTATCATTACTGATTCCAGAGTGTTGGATATAGGATACCAAAAGATGATATTGGTCCATATAATGATTGATTACAATCACCTGCTCTGTCTCTTGCAGATCTGGAACCTTGAAGCTGATGACAGGGGATAATTTTTCCTTTTTTCTTAGCAATTCTGATAAGACATATACTTTCAGATTATTTTCTTTTGCAAATCTTCCAATATAGGAAAGGGCGTTTTGAATCTGATTAATATCATTGAGCCCAACCATTTTCTGATCTTCCGAACGGCTAAAATCATTATCCTGACATACATATTCTTCGATGGCCAGAATCGATGAATCAGTTCCTTGTTCTAAGATGCCAAGAATCTCCTCTGTTGTTACGTTTTGGTAATTGATTGGATTTCTGGTTATGGTTAGGGCATAAGCCAGACTACTCTGCTCTGTCAAAGATAAGGAAAGACCCTCATTCACTTGATCTACTATGCTATCACTTCGAGGAATGCGCTCTCCTTTTCGATAGCGTCTTAAGAGAGAAGGATCAATATTGATCAGCTTTCCCGCTTTCAGGTTTGAAATTTGTCTTTTTTTAATGATGTTATCAAGTTCTTTTGCAAATCGATTCATTGATATCTTTATGATTATTTTAGAATAAAATAACCATTTCTCCCCACATTTCTTATTTTTTATATTTTAATAACAAATAATTACAAATCTGACAGAAATATACTTGTCTTTTTATAAATCATCTAATCAAAATTATATCCTTTTCCGTGTTTTTTAACAATTATGGCCAATATATTTGACAGTCATTTACAACAATATGGACAACATTCTGGTTTCCTTATTTTTTTTATTGTCATGAAATATAATCTTGGCTATAATGATTTTGCTAAAAATAATTCGTAGAAAGGACATTTCCCATGAAAAGAAAATGGTGGCACGAAAAGGTTGCCTATCAAATATATCCAAAAAGTTTTAAAGATTCCAACGGCGATGGCATCGGAGATCTCCCTGGTATCATTTCCAAATTAGATTACCTGCAGGAGCTTGGCATCGAAATCCTCTGGATTTCACCCATCTACTGCTCTCCTTTAGCGGATCAGGGCTATGATATCTCTGATTATTACGGTATCGATCCTCGTTTTGGCACTATGGAGGACATGGAAGTTCTCATCGCTGAAGCTAAAAAAAGAGGAATTCACATCCTTATGGATCTGGTTGTAAACCACTGTTCCGACGAACATATCTGGTTTCAAAAAGCCTGCCAGGATCCCGATGGAAAATACGGCAAATATTTCTATATCGAAGACGTAAAAGAAGAGCCTCCTTGTAACTGGCGATCTTACTTTGGTGGTGGTGTGTGGGACAAGCTTCCTGGTCACCCGGACAAATACTATCTCCACGTTTTCCATAAAAAACAACCGGATCTCAACTGGGAGAATCCGGAACTTCGTGAAGAGGTTTATAAGATGGTAAACTGGTGGCTGGAAAAAGGAATTTCCGGTTTCCGCATCGATGCTATCATCAACATCAAGAAAACAGACGAATGGAAGAGCTATCCGGCAGACCGTGAAGATGGCCTTTGCGACATTCAAAATATGCTGGAAGAAGCAAATGGAATCGGCGAATTCTTAGGTGAGCTTCGTGACCGCTGCTTCGATCCATACAACGCTTTCACCGTTGGGGAAGTATTTAATGAAAAAGAAAATGAGCTGGAAGATTACATTGGTGATCATGGATATTTCTCTACCAAATTTGACTTTGACCCGGTTGTCTGGGGAAAAAGTTCTAAGGGATGGTACGACATGCCAGTTATCCATCCAGACGCTTACCGCGATTGCCTTTACAAAACTCAAACAGAGATGGAAGGCAAAGGCTTCGTCGCAAATATCATCGAAAACCATGATGAGCCAAGAGGCGTCAGCCATTATTTGAATACAGAGGATGTTGCCAATCCAAAATATTCTTTAAAAGCGAAAAAAATGCTTGCAACCCTCATGTTTTCCTTAAAAGGACTTCCATTCCTCTACCAGGGGCAGGAAATCGGCATGGAAAATGTACCGTTTACCTCCATTGATCAAATTGATGACATCCACACCATCGATCAATATCAGGTTGCTCTTGATGCCGGTTTCAGCGAGGAAGAAGCCCTGCAGGTGATCCGCCGTTTTAGTCGCGATAACTCCAGAACTCCATTCCAATGGGATGCAAGTACGGAAGCTGGATTTACCAACGGAAGTCCATGGCTTGCTGTGAATCCAAATTACCCTACTATCAATTTAGAAAGTCAACGCCAGGACCCAGACTCTCTCTATTCCTACTACCGCAAGTTAATTGCTCTGCGAAAAAATCCAGAATATAAAGAGACCATGGTTTATGGCATTTTCGAGCCAATCGAAGAAAAAGAACATAATCTGATCAGCTTCCATCGAAAAGGAGACGATCAAACATTACTGATTATATTAAATTATCAAAAAGAAACACGTACTTTTACCCTTCCACATCCATGTAAAAAAGTGCTTTTGAGCAATGTGGATATGAGTAACTTTGACCCTGAACAGATTTCTTTGAAACTGGAAGGATATCAGGCGGTAATTTTTGAAGTGTAAAAGAAGCGAGAAACACATAATATTGTCCGAAAATAAAAGAAAGGCCAAGCTCAATAAACTATAAAAGTGGATTAGAGCTTGGCCTCTTCATGTTTTAAGTCAGACAATTTATGTGTGACAAGTGTTTATTCTGCTTTATAAATGAACTTAACAGATCCTTTCTGGCCATCTGCCAGCTTGGTGTAAGTCTGGTAATCTTTTCCAGCCTGTTTCATGGCATCGAAACGATCCTGTAATCCAACAATATCATCATTGTAAAGATCAACTAATTTCTGGATGCCTTCTTCCTGGAATTCTTTCATACCATCTTTTAATGTCTGGCTGCCATCGAGAAGCTTGTTCATGCCATCTGCCAAAGTGTTGGAACCTTCGGAAAGAAGCTTGGAACCTTCTACAAGCTGCTTTGTTCCATCGTTTAAAGCTTTATTGTTGGAAGCGAGAGTGCCAACACCTTTTGATAAGGTAGATGCACCACTTGCTAAAGTGCTTGTTCCATTTGCCAGTTCTTTACTGCCGGAAGCGACTTCTGCAGCACCATCTTTTAATGTTTTTCCATTCTTCAAGAGGGTTTCTGCACCTGTACGGATCGTTCCATTGTTACTTGTCAGCTGTTCGAAGCCTTTGTTCAATGCTACGATACCTTCTCCTGCCTGTGGGAAAGAGGAAGTTTGTGCTTTCATGGTTTCGATGTTGGAATGTAACTGGCCAACACCTGCGGAAACCCCTGCTGCTCCCTGTTCTACCTGCTGCAAGCTGGCGATCAGCTCAGCAAATGGATTGCTTCCAATCTTTTTGACTGCACCATGAATTCCCTGTGACATTGCACCCAGATTGCTTTCTTTTGTGAATTCAATTCCAGAGATTGGATTTTCATCTAATCTTGTTTTGTAAGCAGCTAATTGATCCCCACTAATATCATCTGTTTTCACATCGACAGAAATCTTGCTGAAAGAAGATACACTTTCTTCTTTCACATCCACTGGATTCTTCTTGCCGGAGAGAGCTTCTTTTTCACTTTTTACTTTGGCAATTTCCGCATCAATCTTTTTGATTTCTTCTGTGAATTTTTTCTCTTCGGTTTCTGCTGCTTTTAATGCTTCTTTGGAAGCTTCTAATGTGGAGATGGCATCTCCTAAAGCATCCACCGTTTTATCTACAGAACCATTGATTTCTTCGTTAGCTTTCTTCTCTGCACTTGCAATCTCCTGGTTTTTCTCGGAAATTTTAGAATTTTTTGCAGAGATTTCATCATTGATTTCTTCTTTTTCTTTCTTTAACTGTTCTTTGGCATTTTCAACATTTCCTGCTTGATCTGCTGCTTCTTTTGAAGCTGCCCCAATGACTTCTGCGGCACCAGTAGTCGCCTGATTCGCTGCAGTCACCTTTGCGGAAGCCATCTGTACAAGACCATCTGCCTGATTCAATGTTGTTACAAGCTGGGTAAGTGCCTGTCCGTCCATGCCTTGCTGCATTGCTTTTAATGCTTCGATGATCTGTTTTAATCCTGCATCCACTGCTGCGGCACCGTAGCCAAGCGTTGGGCTTTCACTTCCATCTGGTGTGATATAGGTTGCCTCAGTTCCTGTGGCATTGGCCATAAGGCAAACGGCCTGATATACATTTCCAAGGGCGGATAATCCGGAAAGTGCGGTTGCACCCGCTGCCAGCTGTTCCACTCCTTTGAGATATCCAGGATTTGCTGCACTACCATCACCAAGTAAGCCAGCAGCTAAAGTTTCTACTCCTGTCACATAAGCATCCGTACCGGTTTTTAAAGCCGCTGCACCAGTGGAGAGCTGGGAAGAACCAGTATTTAAAGCATTAACCCCATTGGTCAGAGTTGGAACTTTGGAGTAAAGCTGATCCACACCATTTGTGTATTTCCCAATTGCCACATCAATAGCAGAGACACCGGTGGAAAGCTTACCCATATTTTCTGCGATTTTTTTGCTGCCATCGTAAGCATCGCTGGTTCCTTTTGCCAAATCTCCAGTTCCATCTACTAATTGATTGCTGGCATCCTGTAAATCATTGATGCTATCTTCTGCCTCGGAACTGTCCACAGAATCGTCTTCCATATTACTTAATAAATCATTGGTTACTGCGGTCATGGTCAAACCTTTTGTATATTCCGTTACATCCGCAGTGATTTCTACATATTCAGGAAGTTCGATTTCATCCATATCAGAAAGAACTTCGCTGCCAAGTCCAAGACTTTCTTTTACTCCTGGCATGGCATAACCAAAGATGATGGTTTTGTCGCCTTCGCTTAAGGCCTTACCATTTTCTACATGAATGTTGGAAAAATGTTCAGAATCAACAACCATACCGCTTACTAAAACAAATGGTACATAAACTTTATATTCCTTACCATCTACGGATACCTGACGCATCTCGTTGTTCACATAATCAAAACGGATTTTCACTTTTCCGCTCTTGCCTTCCAAATCTTCTGCAGAAATCTTCTGACCATCTAACCAATACGAAATCTTCACATCCACTGGAAGGGCTTTGGTGGAATTTCCCTGATAGGAGATTTCATTTCCATCGTTCTGCCAGGAAATGGTACCATCCGCATTTTCTGTCATTTCCTCATCACCTTTTACATTGGTGATATCGTCAAGGTCAGACATATCGACATAATTCGAACTGTCATTTTTCTTTTTTAAGGTGTCATTTACAATTACTTTATCCACATCGCCATCGGCATCTGTGATAACGTAAACGATTTCATCTTTATCAACGGAATCCTCTGTGGCAGCATATCCTGTCACAGAAAATGGTCCGGTTAAAGCCATGCTTACAGCCATAATCTGTGCCATCATAACGGCAAATACTTTTTTCGCAATTTTTGTTTTATGCATAATAGGAACTCCTCCTGTATTAAACTTTATTTTCTATTTCTAATGAAATCCAAGGTAGTCATACAAATCAGCTTATCAAAAATCATAAACATGGCTGGTAAAACAGTCAGTACGACGATGACACTGATGATGGCTCCTCGGGATAAGAGGGTACAGATGGAACCAATCATATCTACCCTGGAATATACTGCCACGCCGAAGGTTGCCGCGAAGAAGCTGGCACCGCTGGTGATAACAGAATGGATACTGGTTCTATGGGCGATTTTAACCGCCTCCTTCTTCTCCACTCCTGCCAAACGTTCTTTCTGGTAACGATTGGTCATAAGAATCGCGTAGTCTACGGTAGCACCAAGCTGTATGGTCCCAATTACGATGGAAGCTACAAATGGAATACTAACTCCCTGATAGAATGGGAAAGCCATATTCACATTGATGGCAAGTTCGATGACAGAAACCAAAATGATTGGCAAGCTGATAGATTTAAATACCAACATGATGATAACGAAAATTGCCGCAATGGAAAGGAAATTTACTCTCTTAAGATCCACATTAGTAGTATCTTCCAAATCTTTCATCAAAGGAGCTTCACCGATAACAACCGCTCCATCATCATATCCTTTTACCACTTTTTCGATGCTTGCAATCTGCTTATTTACTTTCGGTGTTGCTGATTCATATTCCGAACAAACGAAAGCGATCTCATGTTCATCTCCCTGTAACATATCTTTGATTTCCGACGGAATGAACTGTTCCGGAATCTCGGATCCTACCAAAGAATTGAGTCCGATGGTCCATTTTACACCGTCAACTTTATCGATATCTTTATACATCTGGGCCTTGTCTGAAGCCTTGATGTTTTTGTCCATCATGACTACATGCATGACGTTCATATCAAAGGTATCTTTTAACTTTTTATTTGCCACATTGGAATCCAAATCCGCTGGAAGGGAATGGGCGATATTATAATAAACATCCACGTGATTGTTTCCATAGGTAGCAGGAACAATCAAAGCCAGGAAAACAAAAATCCAAATCAAATAATGTTTTGTAATAAAATTGGAAATCACACCCGTTTCCTTGAAGATTGGTTTGTGTTTGGTCTTCTCAATCAATGGATCTAAGAACAAGATCAAAGAAGGAAGGATGGTAACACAACATATTACACCGATAACAACACCTTTCGACATTACGATTCCCAGGTCCATACCAAGGGCAAATGTCATAACGCAAAGAGCTAAGAAACCTGCCACGGTTGTGACAGAACTTCCGACAATGGAAACAAAAGTGCTATTAATAGCATGTCCCATGGCTTCTTCTTTGCTTTCCGGATAGAGAAGTTTATTTTCTTCGTAACTATTTAATAAGAAAATGGAGTAGTCCATGGTTACACCCAGCTGTAACACTGCGGTTACCGCCTGTGTAATATATGAAATCTGGCCTAAGAAAATGTTGCTTCCAAGGTTATATAAAATGGCGATTCCAATACTGGACAAGAAAATGATCGGAATCAGGAAATACTCGGTTGCAAAGATCAATACGATAAGGGAAAGAACCGCTGCGATGGTTACATAAATCGGAATCTCTTGCATACAAAGGTTTTTAATATCTGTAACAATCCCTGTCATCCCACTGATAAATACTTCTTGATCGGTGATGGTTCTCATCTTCTCCAAAGCCTCCATGGCTTCATCCGAGGAAGTGGTATTATCAAATAGCACTAGCATCATGGTGCTGTCCCCTCGTATAAATGACTCTCTCAAATCTTTGGGAAGTAATTCCACCGGAATGGAAAGATCTGCAACATCGGTATACCAAAGTGTTTTAGCTACATGGTCGATGTCTGCATATCTTTTTTCTAACTTCTGTACATCTTTAAGAGGCATATTGTCGACGACGACCATGGCAAAGCCACCCGATCCAAACTCATCAACCATAATATTCTGCCCTTCAACAGTCTCTAAGCTTTCTGGCAGATAACTTAACAAATCATAATTAATCCTGGTCTTTATTACTCCAAATACGGCCGGAACCAGGAGGATTAATCCAATTAATAATATCAACAGACGATTTCTGGCAATCCATTTTCCAGCACTCTCCATTGCATACACATCCTTTCTCATCTATTTTCCATGTACCATTGTACAAAAATAATGACTTTTGGTCAATTATTAAAAATGACCAATGTTCATTTTGATTAGTAAATGAATTTTGGTCATTTTTAATTTCTATATGGAGATTGACTTTTTTTGTGCTCTACTTGATAATAAAAGAAAAGAAAATTCCCCGTATTTTTACAAAATACAGGAAATCAAACAAAGGATGAAAGGATAAAAAAAAGTCATGAGAAAAGTAGATGAGAATAAATTACAAAAGAAAAACGCCCTGCTTCAGTCATCCTTTGATCTGTTTTTAAGTCATGGCTTTAGCAAAACAACTATCTCTGACATTTCCAAAAAGGCTGGTCTTGCCAAAGGTACTTTTTATCTGTATTTTAAAGATAAATACGATTTGAGAGATAAGCTGATCAGCTACAAAGCCAGTCAGCTACTTGAAGAAGCACATCAGGTTATGAAATCCCGTCCCAACGCACCGGATTTTGAAACTGCTGTTTTGGAAATGTGTGATTATGTCATTGAACAACTAGAAAAAGATCCCAAGCTTCTTTACTTCTTATCTAAGAATCTGTCCTGGGGTATTTTTAAGAATATTTTGGAACACGATATCTCCACAGAAGAATCCATCCCATTTATGGATTATTACAAAGAAAAATTGGCGTATTACCATGTTCGTTGCGAACATGTTGATTTGATGCTCTTTACAGTCATCGAGTTGGTCAGCTCAACCTGTTATAGCTGTATCATCCACCAGCAACCTGTATCTATGGATGTATATCAACCATTTCTTCATGAATCGATTCGGGGAATTTTAAAAGTATATTTGGTACAAGAATAGAAGGGAATAGAGCGATTATTCGGTTGCTATATTCAAGTAATATTGTACGGATCAGTTGTAGACCCAAGAAAGTTTGGGTATATGATGCTCCCATTCTCTCTTCCCATACCCACTCGTCCCCGAATGACATATACTGTCAAAATCTAACAGAAAGATTAACGACTATAAAAAAGAATAGCGATAGCAGATGTATAAGGGAATGTCATAACACATTTCCCCTATACACCTGCTATCGCTTTTTTAAAATCAAAGCCAAAAGTCAGACTCTTTTCATTTCTATAATCCATAATCATCAAACTCATCACGAAGTTTCTCAACCACGCGCATCGCTTTTTTCTCGTCGGTAAATACCTTAATTGCGATCTCTGAAGTAGAAATCAAATCCATGGATGCATTGCATTCATAAAAGCAGGATAACACTCGTGGAACAATATCACTGTGGGACATGAGCCCTGTACCAGAAAGAGTAACTTTTGCTACATTTTTCTTCATATTCAAATGATCAAAAGCGAGTTCCTGGCGATGTGCCATTAAAGTATCGACCGCTTCCTGTGCTTTCTCCTCTTCCACACTAAATACCAGATTGGTATTTCCTTCCACCGCTTCCGGCTGAAGAATCATATCTACAACGATTCCCTCTTTGGAAAGCTGACGAAAAACATCCAGTGTTTTTCCAGGCTCATCTTTTACACCATGAACCGTAACATGTGCCATATTTGAATCTACTTTTACTCCGGTAATCACTAACTTTTCCATATTAAATCTCCAATCCATCCGTGAATTTTTATCACGGATATCATTTTCTATTCTATATTTCTTCCCATATCTTTTTTGATTATACCGAAAATATTATGACAATTCCATCTTTATTTACAGTTTTTTCATTCCTTTCTCTCTTGGTCATTGACCATAAGATCTTATATTGCATTTCACTTCTCGACGCCCTTCCGCCGCCGTAACAATTTCACTTTGGGCATTTTTGATCGCATTTCGCTTTGGAATACCCACTAGCGCTGTGTTTGTCTACAAAATCAAGGCTGGCAAAGAATGGCAGGGCCATTCTTTCAATTCAGACTGAAAATCGGCCTTTTCATACAAGAAGGCTGCCACGCCATAGCGTAACAGCCTATTCTCATATTTTATTCAATTGCTTTATTCACATATTCAAGCAAAGCTGCATTCTTCTTCAGAACTGCTGCCCCATAATGCTGTCCTGCGAAACGATCATTTAAGATCTTTGTGGAACTATCTACATAACCACTTAAGATGCTAACGTCAACAGACATTACATCGATGTTGCCATCTTTTAATGCCTTGAATAACTGACTATAACTTTCATATTCACAGAAAATAGGATTTACTTTGATGGTATTCATTGTATCAATGTAATTGAGGAAATGCTCTCTGGTTGTAGCATTTCTTGGCACACCAATGTATTTACCATCAAGGTCAGCGATGGAATGAATGTCATTGCTGCCAAGACTATTGTTGTCTTTGCTGGCACCACTATCTCGCACCATAAGACCAATATAATCTGTGTAATAGCTTTCCGAAAGAGCGTATTTTTCCTGACGTTCGTCCGTGATGGTATAAGTTGCTAACATGCAATCAATATCGCCATTTTCAAGCATTTCTTCACGGTCTGCAACCGTAACTGCTTTGATTTCTACCATGTCCTTTTCTCTTGCTTCTTCAGGAGTTACATCGAAAAGAATTCCTGCTGTTTTGTAAGCAAGCTCCACTTCCAAACCGGACCAGGAATCTGTGTCGCTCTCATAATAACCAAGTCCTGGAACGTCTGCTTTACAGCCAACGACCAGTTTTCCTTTGGATTTTAAATTATCAATATATTTACTATCTTGCGCAACATTCTGTGTCTGCGCCTGGGTTGCCTCTGTCGTCTTGCTTTCCTGTCCCGTTGAGTTGCCTGCGGTAGATCCACATCCGGCAATTGCCATGGAAGCCACGCTAAGCAATGCGACAAAAACGGCTATTTTCTTTCTTATCATAACCTCATCCCTTTATGTTTTCTATTCGTCATCTTCATCCACGTTGTTGGAATAGAAAACTTCTTTGTTCAAATCACCATTCTGATGAGCTACGATTGTTGTACAAACAGCATCACCAGTGATATTAACTGCAGTTCTTAACATATCAAGGATACGGTCAATACCCATGATCAAACCAATCGCCTCTACAGGAATACCTACAGATGCAAATACCATGGAAAGTGTTACAAGGCCTACGGATGGGATACCAGCGGTACCAATAGAAGCCAATGTGGCAGTTGCAATAACAGTAAGATATCCTTTTAATCCAAGCTGCATGCCATATGCCTGTGCTGCGAATACTACGGCAACACCCTGCATGATGGAAGTACCATCCATGTTGATGGTTGCACCAAGTGGAATGGTGAAGGATGCGATTTTTCTGGAAACACCAATCTTTTCATCCAATGTATCGATATTCATAGGAATTGTCGCATTGGAGGTAGATGTGGAGAAAGCGAAAGCCATAACTGGGAAGAATTTTTTAAGGAATACCATAGGATTCAGTCTTGTGAAGATCAGTAAGAGAACCATATATACAATGAAACACTGAATACCAAGACCAATCACAACGCTTCCCATGTATTTAAGTAATGGTACGAAGGCATCGAAACCTAAGTTGGCAAATGTTCTTGCGATCATACAGAATACACCGATTGGTGCTAAGTTCATAACGAGCATGGTCATTTCCATCATTAAATCATTGCACTGATTTAAAAGGTTGGCGATCATATTTGCTCTTTCACCCATTTTTGCAAGGAGGATACCAACGATCAAAGCAAATAAAATAATCTGAAGCATGGTACCATTTGCCAAGGAGTTAAATGGGTTATCTGGGATAATATTTAAAAGAGTATCCGCTGCGGAAGTTGCTTCTGCTGTTGTAACTTCTGCTGTCTGAATGGATGCCATATTAAGACCGATACCTGGGCGGATTACTGTTGCAACAGAAATCGCTACAGTTACGGCAAGAGCTGTTGTACAAAGATAGAAAACGATTGTTTTTCCACCAACTTTACCAAGGGATTTTGTATCACCGATGGCGGAAGCGCCACAAACGAGAGAACAAAATACCAGTGGAACTACAAGCATCTTCATGAGACGAATGAAGCCCTGTCCAATTACATAGAAGATACCCTCTACAAAAACTGTGTCTCGAACATAACAATGTGGAACAAAAAGATTAAATACAACACCAACAACAAGACCAACCAAAAGACCGATGAAAATCTTCGTGGTTAAGCCCATTTTTTTCTTTTCAGCCATAAATCTTCCTCCTATTTTTTAAGTCCCTTTACATATTTCTCTAAATCTTCTTCCCAAGCTGGCATTTCATAGAGACCAGTGATCTTTAACATAAGATTATCAAGAAGAGTCGTTACCATAGCACTGTCATTAGCTCCTGCAGATGCAACAGCAAGAGATGTATCATAACCTGCTGCAGAAAGAATTGCAGTTGCCATCTGATAACGAGTACAAACACCTTCACCAGATACATGGTAGATACCATATTCTTTCTTTGGAATCATCTCTACGATGAATTTTGCTACGCGATCTGCACTGGTTGGGGAGCTGACACGGTCAACTGGTACCTCAAAGGATTCGCCTGCTTTTGCTTTGTCTAATACAAATTTTACATAATCGCCATCTTTATCGGTTCCATATACCCAGGAACTACGAATGATCAGATGTTTTGGATTCAATTCACGAACAAAATTCTCGCCTGCGAATTTGGACTTTCCATAAACTGTTTTTGGTGTAGGAATATCAAATTCATTTTTGGCACGGTTATTTTCTCCAGAGAAAACATCATCAGTGGATAAATGAATAATCTTTACGTTATGCTGCATGGAAACAACAGCAAGATTTCTTGCTCCTAAAGCATTAACCTTGAATGCTTCCACCATATTCTCTTCGCAATAATCTGCGTTAGAAATACTTGCACAGTTGATGATTACATTTGGTTTGTAGATATCAAATGCCTGCTCTACCGCTTGCATATCTGTAATATCCACTTCTTTTCCTGTTGCCATTACCTTGTAGTCTGTTTTTTTCTTCAGAATACGTTTGATTGCGGAACCCATTCTACCGGATGCACCGGTAATCCATACGGAATTACTCTTATACATAGATTTTCCCTCCTATATCTTCATAAAGAAAAAAGATGCATTCTATAATTTTTGATGCACCTTCGCCTTTCAATTGAATAATATCTTACCACAATTTGGTCATAATTACAACTAATGGGTATGAAACATATCAAAAACTTAATTATATTAACTTTTATCGCTTTAATTATTTAAATTGTTAATTATTTGCTGTGTTTTTATAAATCACCTTTTTATTCCCATCACCATTTTCTATAAATCATGTTTCTAAATTATTGTTGATTTTTTAACAATACTGTGCGATAATCAAACCATCAGAATCAGAGAAAGATTTCTCAAAAATCCATTGAGCTTTCTTATATATTCTGAAAACGGAATGAATGAATTACATAAAATGAAAAGGAGACGTCACTATGAGTTTAAGAGAAGTAGTAATCGTAAGTGCTTGCCGTACCCCTATCGGAAAATTCCAGGGACAGTTTAACAAAGTTACAGCTCGTGAATTAGCTATGACAGCTGGTGCTGAAGCAATCAAAAGAGCTGGTATCGAAGCATCCATGATCGACAACACTGTTGTTGGTGAAGTATATACAGGAATGCAGGGAAGTCTTCCTGCAAAACAGATCAGCTACCGTCTTGGTGTACCTGAAACAAGTAATGCATGTGTAGTTAACCAGAACTGTGCATCCGGTATGAGAGCCCTTGAAATCGCTTGTGATAACATCGCAATGGGCAAATCCGATATCGGTCTTGTAATCGGTGTTGAAAATATGACAAATGCTCCTCACCTTGTACCAAAGGCTCGTGGTGGTCTTCGTATGGGATCCGGAGAAATCGTTGACTCCATGCTTCATGATGCATTAATCGACGACCTTACAGGCGGACACATGGGTGTTACAGCTGAAAACGTTGCAAAACTTTACAACATCACAAGAGAAGAATGTGATGAAATCGCAGTTCGCAGCCATAACCTCGCTTGTAAAGCAATTGACGAAGGTAAATTCGAAGAAGAAATCGTTCCTGTAGTTGTTAAAGGCAGAAAAGGTGACAAAGTTATCACAACTGACGAACATCCAATCCGTAACTGTACAATGGAAAGCATCGCAGGATTACGTCCAGCATTCATCAAAGATGGTGTTGTAACAGCTGCTAACGCTTCCGGTATCAATGACGCTGCTGCTGCAGTTGTTGTTATGAGTCTTGACAAAGCTAAAGAATTAGGAATCAAACCTCTTCTTAAAATGATCTGCATCACAGCTGCTGGTGTTGCTCCAGAAATCATGGGTGTTGGCCCAGCCGTTGCAATCCCTAAAGCACTTGATATCGCTGGTCTTAAATATGAAGACGTTGACTACTGGGAAATCAACGAAGCATTCGCTGCTCAGTTCATCGGTTGTGGACGTAAATTAAAAGAAGAACACGGCATCGAAATCAACATGGACCGTACAAACGTTAACGGTTCCGGTATCGCTCTTGGACATCCAATCGGATGTACTGCTCTTCGTATCATCGTTTCCATGTACTACGAAATGAAACGTAATGATTACAAGATCGGTGGCGCTTCCCTCTGTGTAGGTGGTGGCCCAGCTATGGCTTCTCTCTGGACAACAGAAATCTAAGAAGAACTTATAGAAATATTATAAATAAACTTAAAGAAGGTATCGCCATTGCGATACCTTCTTTTTTCGATCCGAATTAATAGATTTCCTTATCTTTTTTGCTATTTCACTGTAATCTTAAATGTAACTGCTTTGTTATTTTTCGTATTGGTACATTTCACATTTGTTGTTCCAGCTTTCTTTCCAACAAATTCCATGTCATCATCGTAAATTCCATCTTCTGGATCTTCATAAGCCAGGACAGATTCGTCATCGATCGTCCATTTTAGCTGACTATCTTTGATTCCCTTGGATTTCTTCACTTCAAGTTCCAGCTCATGGTTGACTTTCAAAGTACGATTTAAAGATCCAATGGCTTTGATACCAATATCAGTATTTGTACTGCTAACTTTTACTTTTTCCTTAACTATTACATTAAAGCTTACCTTTTTTCCAGTTTTTACATTTTTACAAGTAATTTTTGTCTTTCCAGCTTTCTTTGATCTAAACTTGATATCGTCATCATGTCTTTCTTTTCCGGCAAATGTTACGATGGATTTGTCTTTGATACTCCAGTTGAGATCCTTGTCATTTACTCCTTCTGGAGTGTTTACTTCCAGCTCAAAAGTTTTCCCTTTTATAATCGTTCTTTCTTTTTTGCTTTCTCTTGTAATGTCCTTCTTAGCAGGCATTTTTCTTGCTGCAGCCACGGAAACTGTGTTTTGTGGAAGGGCGGTGAAAACGCCTGTAGAAAACACTGTACTTGCGATTAACATAGTTGCCATTGCGAATAATCCTAATCTTTTTTTCATCGTCTTGTTCTTCCTTTCTTCTTGTTGGCTTTTGTTTTTGTGTTTCTTTTTATACCTTGATTATAGTTAGAAAAAATGAGAAAATCATTAAAGAATAAATTCGTTGCAATTTTATTTAAAAATTTTTAGGAGGGATGAATATGCGAATTTTAATCGTCGAAGACGAGAAAGATCTATGTGAATTATTAAAAAAACGTCTGAAAAAAGAATACACGATTGATGTCTGCATGGATGGAGAAAGTGCTCTTGATTACATCGATATTTATCAATATGACCTTATTCTTTTGGATATCATGCTTCCTAAGATGGATGGAATCACTGTTTTAAAACGAATACGGAATCAGAGAAATACCACTCCTGTTTTATTGCTTACCGCCAAGGGATCCATTTCCGACCGTGTAGATGGCTTAGATGCTGGTGCAGATGATTATTTAGTCAAACCATTTGCTTTTGAAGAACTACAAGCCAGAATCCGCGTTCTTTTAAGAAGAAATGCTTCGGCTAACCCAAGCGATATCTTACAAGTTGCAGATCTTATTATGAATACGAAGACAAAAATTGTCACCCGTGGAGGAGAAGAAATCGCTCTGACCACAAAGGAATACA
The DNA here is from genome assembly GCA_030531555.1 of Eubacteriales bacterium. Taxonomy (GTDB): domain Bacteria; phylum Bacillota; class Clostridia; order Lachnospirales; family Lachnospiraceae; genus Anaerobutyricum. Next base: position 18,571 of record JAUNNI010000011.1, read on the forward strand.
AACTACTTCAATACATGATGCGCAATCCAAATGCTGTTCTTACCAGAGATCAATTGGAACAAAGAGCCTGGGACAGTTCTTTTGAAGGCGGATCCAATATCGTCGATGTATATATTCGTTATCTTAGAAAGAAAATTGACGCAAATCAGGAAATCAAATTAATTCGTACGGTTCACGGAAAAGGTTACCGTTTGGGAGAATAGTTATGAGAAAAAATAAAGCATCCATCAAGGCAAGGATTACTTTCTGGTATATTTGTGTATTTTCTTTCATTTTAGCTTTTGTTTTTTTAAATATTTACTTGTTATCCAACCAATATAGTATTCATGATCTTGAAATGGAATTGAGGGATGAAACAGGTGATATGGTAGAAGAACTGAAAGATCAAGATGATCTTCTTCCTTTCCTGGAAAAATCTGACTGGACGCAGTTTTATGATGATAATGTTATGATTAGTCTTTATCAAAAAGATGGTATTTTTATCAATGGGGTTATCCCAGATCATTTTCCAGAAGGGATTGAATTCTCTGACAACGAAAGTAGAAAAATTGAAGTCGATTCTGACACATGGCTCGTACATGACTATCTATTTGAAGAAGAAGGAAACAGTCCTATCTGGATTCGAAGCATCGCATCCTATAGCTACTGGGTCAAGCTTCTACATGGAATGCTTAAATTATTCGCCATTATCTTTCCTCTGGCCATCTTTATTGCCGGTTTTATTGGATATGGTATCTTAAAACGAGCATTATACCCAATTTATACCATCAGTGATACCGCCAAAGATATTTCCTCTTCACTGCAATTGTCCAAACGAATTGAAACTTCTTCCATAAAGGACGAATTCGCCTACCTTACAGCAGCCTTCAATGAAATGATCACTCGTTTAGAAGAATCATTTGAAAGTGAAAAACAATTCACTTCTGATGCGGCCCATGAACTCCGTACTCCGATTGCAGTAATTCAGGGCCATTGTGAATATTGCTTAGAAGATGTGGACCTCTCCGATGAAGCACGTGATGAAATCACGATCATTTATGATAAGACGAAAAAAATAAGCACCCTTGTAACACAGCTTCTTTCCATCGCCCGAGCGGAACGATATGGTTTTCAGCCAGAAATTGAAAAATTTGATTTGGGATTTATGACCGAATCAATTCGGGAAGAATTGGAAGAAAAAGCAAAACTAAGAAATATCTCTATTTACCTAAAAAATGATTTAAAAAATGAGGACAATAACATTCAAGGCGACATGATGCTCCTGATGAGAATAATGTATAACCTTATAGAAAATGCTATCAACTATGGAAAAGAAAATGGGCATGTATGGATTCATCTTCAAAAAGAAAAGCAACAATGTCTTATATCAGTCAAGGATGATGGCATTGGGATGAACGAGGAAGAGTTGGATAAAATTTGGAATCGATTCTATCGTGTGGATAGAAGTCGTACGGGAGATCATGGTTTTGGGCTTGGCCTATATATGGTAAAATACATCGTGGAAATTCATCATGGTAAGGTAGAAGTTGTCAGTGATCCAGGGATAGGCAGCACATTTACTATTTATCTACCATATGAACAGTAAATCAACACACTTTATATTTGTCATTTAAAACCATCCAAGATAAAAGGAAAGAGGAATTTAACATGAACATAGTAAAAGTAACGACAAAAGACACATCGGAGATTCTTGCCATCTATGCTCCCTATGTGGAGAACACAGCAATTTCTTTTGAATACGAGATTCCTTCCCTGGAAGAATTCGCATCCCGTATAGAAAACATCTCTGTCAAGTATCCTTATATTAAGGCGGTAGACGAAAACGGTAAGATTCTTGGATATGCCTATGCCGGCACTTTCAAAGGAAGAAGTGCTTATGACTGGTCCGTGGAAACAACGGTTTACGTGAAAGAAGATTGCAAAAGAATGGGCATCGGTAAACTCTTATATGATGCTTTGGAAAAATCTTTAAAAACTATAGGCATTCTCAACATGAATGCCTGCATTGCCTACCCAGAAACAGAAGATGAATATCTCACCATGGACAGCATTTATTTCCATGAAAAAATGGGCTTTCAGCCTGTTGGCATCTTCCATAATTCCGGCTACAAATATGATCGCTGGTACCATATGATCTGGATGGAAAAAATGATTGGGGAACACCAATCTCCTCAAGAAGCGGTACGCTTTGGAGAATGGGATATTTTCTAAGAGATACCTCTTTCGAATGGGCACTGGGATTGGCGCGAAAGAGCCACAAAACTGACCGAAAGGATGGAATCTCCATAAACAAGGATCCTTTACCCTTTCGGTCAGTTTTAGCGATTTTCAGGGACATTCGAAAGCCGCTTTATTTTTTCATCTTTAATTGTCTTAATTTTATGCTATTTTTATAAAAATCTTTATTGGAGCATCCCGCTCTTCCACCTCCGGCACAGGCACAAGCGCAAGCACAGGCACAGGATGCACAGGCACAAGCACAGGAATGGCCACCACCATGTGAGCCGCCCCGTGAGCCAGAGCCACCATGAGAACGTCCATGACTGACTGAAGGTGCCGGAATCACTACGGTATGAACACGGATAAATGTATTTGGTGCTGAGCTGTATGCATATTCTCCATCTCTTTCGTATTGTTTCATTTCCTGTTTTTCATCCGGTGTTAACTCTTCTTCTTTGATGATTTCCTCACTCTTTACAAGACTAGTCTTACAATATTCACAGAATTCTTTTCCATCTGCTTTTGGAGCTCCACAGTTTGGGCAGTTGGTATGATAGACAATCTTGGTTCTGGTAATCTTCGTCCTTGGTTTGGAATCAGCAAAATTCGCTCCTCTTCCATATTGTTTGTTGGACATAAGAACAAACCACATTACAATCATAATAACCAGGACCGCAACGATCATAATCATTCCAAAATCAAATCCATAATTATCTTCATAAAAATCATCATAGAAATCGTCATAGCCCCAATCATCGTTTTCTTCTTCATAGGCATCGCTAACTTGCTTACTGAAAGAGAAGGCGTCATTTGGATAGGTTACATTTATTGTATAGGAATCGCCTTCCATCAAAGAAGTTTCCCAGCAATTATATCCATCTTTTATCAGGCACTCTGGACTCCATTCTGTCATCTTATCATTTTTCCAGCGAATAACTAAGGAATCAATCACAAGTCCATCAAACCATCCTGGAGTAAAACTATAAGTAGTATAGCCTTCCTGATCACGATTCATTTGATAGAGATAGTCCTGAATCACATAGAAATCAAAAGATACGACTTCATTCTCTTCATAAGGCCGGTCAAAGGTAATTCTGGCATAAGTTCCGCCATCTTCATCCAATTCAAATTCATCGATAGTATCTGATAAGGCCTCATAATCATCAATATGGCTGTTGGATAAACCAATCTTGACCCATTCTAAAGGTCCTTCGGACTCGGAGTCTAATACACGCCATTCAATATGATAATTCAGTTTCACGGTAGCATCTTCATTAACTTCTGCAGTAATCTCGTATTTTTCAATTTCATCCAGATTATCCGCATGAACGTTGATACTTCCCATATAGAAAAAGGCTAAAATCATGCAAAAAATCGGCAAAATATATCGAATTCTCATCTTATATGTCATGGCGTTCCCTCCTTAATGGACAAAGTCCTGTCATTCTGGCGGAGTAGTTTCTATGATTGACACATTCCGGATGATTCCAAATGGATTCCCAGGAGTCGTCTAAAACATTTCCCAAAGTTTCGCCGGACAGCCAGCTTTGACAAGGCACCACATTTCCAGATGGGGTGATGGCCATATTGCTAAGACAGGCCCCACAGGTTGGAGACATGATTCCAAGTTCCTCACAAAAGGCAGCTTCCACCCAGCCTGGAGATGTAAAACTGATTTCCATACCATGTGAATAAGCATATTCTACCGCATCACGAAGAATCTCTTTCAGCTCATCTGTAGAGAGCTGTAATTTCTCGGATTCCTCTTTTTCGGCATTGCCAGTGGTAATAAGGCCAGAACAAGTTACATATAAAACACCTTTTTCATGAAGGAATTCTAAGGTTTTTACATAATCTTTATTTAGTGTACAAAGTGGCGTATTGATGCTGACGCTAAGTCCCGCTTTTAAAGCATTTTCTATGCCGACAACTGTTCTATGGTATTGTTCCGCTCCAACCAGCTGGTTGTGGATGGTCTCATCCGCAGAGTAAAAGGTAATCTGCACGCTATCCAAAGATGCCTCCATCAGCTGTTTGCATAGTTCTTCCGTAAGCAGAATGCCATTGGTATTCATGCGAGTCATAAACCATTGTGCAGCATCCACCAATTCCACCAGATCTTCTCTCATAGTAGGTTCTCCACCGGTAAATGTCACTTGCGGAATTCCTGCTTCACGAAGGCTGACAAGAACCTGTTTCCATTCCTCAGTACTTAATTCCTTTTCTTCCGCATGTACCTGTCCTGCAGCATAACAGTGTATACATTTCTGATTACAATGCCATTTTCCTTCCTTGGTCATGGCACTCACCATCAAATCCATACGATGTGGAGCACGCATATATGGCGCATAATCGCCGATGCTCATATAACCGATTTCTTCCTCCACTGGCTGATTGTATGCAATCTGAGTAAATGTATTCATGATGCGGAAAACATCATTCTTCATTTGTTTTGAAGAAACAAATGGATAAACTCTTTTTACTTTTTTGCAGGTATTTTTAAGAATCATCTCTGCATCCTGATCTGTGATTTCTTTTTCATGATAAAGATTCACTTCTTTAATCAGTTCAGAAAGCAGGATACTCCAGGAAAGATTGACAGGGATGATGTCCTGGCCATTAATAATCGCCACACTTGCCGGGATATCTTCACGAGTGAATTTAGGTGGTATCAAAAAGATACGAACCACACCCGGCCCTTCCGGATTTAAAGTAGTATGTAAAACACCATGAAAATTCTCAAGGGCGTATTTATATTCTCTTCTTGATGGTTTCATCTTGATAGTATGTTCCTTTCTTTGGAATGTAGTTTTGGAATTCTATTTCTATTTTAACTAGAATCACTTTCCTAGTGAAGCCTCACATGTTTTAAAACACGTGCTTCCCATCAGTGCCTTCGGCACATAGTCCGCTTTAGGCGGACAGGATTGCCTTTCCACTATACAGCCTATACTCAGCAGGGTCACAGATTATACTGCGACTGCCGCATAAAGGCTAATTAACGTGGATAAGGTGCAGGTACTTCTCTTGGTACACTGAGGAACTTTTGCCTCAGCAACCAACCTTTCCGTTTTCGGCAAGGATTTTAGGATTTCTCTTATATAATATCTTGCTCCAATATTATATGATGCATTTAAGTCACAGTTATAGACTTTGCCACTCTGGAATCTGCACACGCTGTAATTACCGGCTATGCCACGTTCTACTCTGCCGCTTCCATCGTAGGCAAGTCTGGAAGTCCCCCTTGCATTTATTCTCCTGACACAGATTCCTTTTCTGTGGGCTTTATGCATTACGATTCCCTGTACATACTTTGCTTTCCACAGATGCAGTTTCTGCTTTTGGGAGCCTCTTTTTCGGCCGTTCAGTTCCAGATGCTCAAATACGATCACATCAACAGCATACTGTTCTGCTTTCTCAATGATAAATGCTGCCGTCTTAACAGCGATATCATCATTGATGCCATCTGCTCTGCCCCATAAACGAGGAGTTCTTCTGTTCCCATGCTGCTGTGCTTTCTTGATTCTGTTTACAGCTTTTTTCAGCCGGTCTTTTTCTACAGGCAGGCGTAGAAATTCCCTGCCCATGACAGTGCCGTCCGGTCTCATCACTGTACAGACACATGCGCTGTTGATCCCCAGATCCACTGCAAGCACAGTCTGTTCCATGATCTCTTTCTTCTCCAGTTCTGCACTTTCCCTAAACGGAAAATCCAGAAACCATTCTTTTCCCCGTTTCATTAAGGAAGGGGAGCATTCTTTCGCATCACTGCAGTGTCTGATAATATAATCAGCATCCGATTTTCGCAGGCTGACGGTAAGCCAGTCCCAGGTATTTCTCATAAACACCTTGATCTTAGCTGTATAATCATCCTCTCTGACAAAGCAGTTCCCGTGATACAGTACAGGATATCCCTTTCCAGCTCTTGGCATTCCCGGTCTTCCGGTCGCAATGCCCTTATTATAATTCTCAAGATTGGACATATAGGAAGATGTTTTTCCAATGGCTTCTGCAATTGCATTTCGGCGGAGATAACTGGGAAATTTATAGAACTTTTCGGAAAAATCATACTTTACTTCCGGTCTGTTTTTCGTCCTTATCGTCAGGGCTTCCACTGCATTGACGGTTTTCACCCCTTTGATCAGCTTTAGCGAATCCCACTCCTGTAAACAGACCTGGATAAAATAATCCACAGCTTTTCTGTAAAGGTCTACCGACTGCAGAAAAATTTTGTTATAGTGTTTGATCTTAATACTGTATGTACTATACAAGTCCATCTGCAGTCCTCCTTTCCATCTGTTAAGTCCGTCTTTTTTGTCCTTCTACATATCGTTTTACCTGATCATAGCTTCTGTCGCTTACCGTAACAACACAGTAGGACGGATTCCAGAGGTGTCCTCCCCATAGCTGTTGTTTTAATTCTGGAAATGAAAGGAACAGTTTTCTTGCAGTATTTCCTTTCATAATTTTGATCATATCAGGAATATAAAACTGTGGTTTGCAGTCCAACAGCACGTGAACATGATCAGGCATCATTTCCATTGCCCGAATCTGAAAGCCGTATTCTTCTGCAATAGCATATAGTATTTTTTTACAGTAATCCTCAATCTCTCCTTTCAGAACCTGTTTTCTATATTTGGTACACCATACGATATGATATTGAAGAGAGTACACATATCCACGACCATATGTCATATCGATATTATCTTCTTTTATCACTATTTTTTCCATATACTAATGATACCATATGTATTTGTATTTTGCAACAAAAATCGAATGTATGTTCTGTTTTGCGTAAGAGAGGAGCGGCTAACTCACGATTGAAATCCCGAGAATGCGCCGCTTAATTTTTCAAGATTCTTTTCTATCTTATGATTGCTCATTCTTCTTTCTGCCTTTTTGATCCCCATCCTTCCATGCCGGGCATCTGTTTTTAGTTTATTCCTGGTTTCCATATGCCCCTGCTTCGCTGGGACATATAATCGGCTCCGATTCGCTTTTTCTATATTCCCCACAACTTACAGTCGGGCATCTTCCCCTCCCCAAAAAAAGAAAATCCCATGGGAATTGAACGAAAGATATCTCATTCTTCTCCCATGGGATTCTCACTTTTATTATGTTTTTTAAGAGGGATTGCTTAGGTAAAATCAATAAATAATACGACGGATTCCGTTGCAAAGTAGCTCCCATCCCTATTATTCATAATCTAAATATATTTTAAGTGCCCCGTCTTCGTACTCCCAACTGGAGATGTAACGTCTCACCAGTTTGTCCGGAAGGCGGAATCTTCTTCTCTCATTTCGAAAGGTTAAAACCAATTCTTTTTCATCTTTTCTCACTGTAAGCTCTTCTTTTTTTGCATAAGGTAGGTTCACCGTAAGAATTCTGGTCCCGTCCTGGTCCTCCATGCGAAATGCCTGTTCTTTACAGAAAATTGTGGCAGGATCCACACAAAAATCTGTAACAGAATTCACAGGAGAACCTGAGGTGGAATCCCTATGCTCATAAGATTCCAAATCCTCAGGTGAATAATTATGCTGTAAATCTTCTGAACCTTTTGAAGAATCTGCCAAACCATAGAGACAGTCCCCGATATTCTCTAAGGCAGCAAGGCCATGAATCTCGTTTTCCTGCATTGGAAGATAAAAAATCTTCTGTTGTGGGAAACTTTCCTCCACGATCTTCAGGCTTTCTTCCTGCATGTTAGCCCATCCTTCAAAATATCCGGTCAGAACATTTTTCGGGTAGATTCGATTCACGTACACGGCATCTACCGCGAAATCATAGATTTGAATCCATGTGTAGCTTCGTCTTGCTTCATCAATGACAATGCGCTCCGGTGACATGACAATACGCAAACTGGTAACATCGCGATTCTGCAAAATGATTCGTAATTGGTTTAATTGTTTGACCAATTTGTCAAACTCAGCAAATACAAGATCTTTTGGCTTTGGCACACTGGTTTTTCTGGAAATCAGAGAACCGAAAGCTTTATTCACATTTCGAACCATTGGAAGAATCTTATCTGCTACAACAGAAAGTCGTTCCGGATAACGCAGCAGAGACAGGGTTTCTCCTGTTGGTGCACAGTCAATGATTGCAACATCATATTCATTGGATTCATAGATTTCTAAAATTCGAAGAAGGGAAAATAATTCCTCAAAGCCTGGGAAGATTAAAGCTTCCTCCGCCTCTAATCCACCCTGTGCTTTTTCTGAAATAATCTGCTTCAGGTAATCCTGAAGGCTTCCCCACGCTTTCTTACTCTCTTCCACCGTATTGATTTCCAAAAGGTCAAGCTGTCCTTTGACTGGAATGCTCCCGCCAGTGCCAAAGGCATCTCTTAAACTATGGGCCTGGTCCGTACTCATGATAATGACCCTTTTTCCCTCATTGGCAATCTTCACGGCGGTTGCCGCTGCAATACTCGTTTTGCCGACGCCGCCTTTTCCTGTATAGATTAAGATTCGCATGGGGTTTCCTCCTCTTTCTTCTGAAAGAATACACGCACCTGATCTCCTTCGATCTTCACATTATCAACAAAACTTCCTCTTAATGTATTAGGAAGAGGAATTCTACGCTGAAAATTGTGAAGGACGATGTCAAGATCCAGACCGTGACATTCTATGGAGAGTTCCTCCGCCCTTACGCCTGGAATCTCCATTACAAGACAATAGGAGCCATCCACTATCTCGTAAGTTTCCTGTGCAGAATGAGCCCTAAGCGCAAAAAGCTCATCCTTAGCAAATGTCTTCTCTACCATCATCTCAACGGCTTCCAACCCGCGTACCTCCTGAGCGTACCAGGGAATCCTGGTGATTGGCAACGCAGCGAATACCGCTTCAAGTTCCTCTACATATTTCCCTTGCGTTTTCTTCCAGGTTTGAAAGAATGGATGATCCACCTGCTCTGGTATCATACGATTAATGAAAAGTCCGTCTACCTGATAACCATAAAGATTCAGGTACATGAAATTACGCTTGGTCTCCTCAACAACCATCCTTTCCGGGGTTGCTACCAGACGTACAGAACAGACATTTTCATCCTTTAACATTCTTTCCAACTCCATCAGCTTTTGATGCATTTTTTCAATATCATTCATTCCTTCGGTAGATGGTAGATTGACATGGTATCTCCATTTGGAGATTGGGGAGAGAATTCGAACCATTGTTTTTCCAACTGGAAAGAATTTCTCCATGTACCAGGCCAGAAGTTCCGGCAATTTTAACAAGGAAAGCGTCTCGCCCGTTGGAGCGCAATCGACGATAATTCTTTCAAATTCTCCTCTCTGATAGATTTTTCCGATTTTTAACAAACAGAACAAATCATCAAAGCCTGGGAAAATCATATCGTCTCCCATTTTATTTGCCATGAGTCCTGCTTCCGAAAACATGGCAGCAATAGAACGGTTCATATCCGGAAATTCTTCCTTCATCACCTGATCCGGATCCATCTCCAAGCCATAGAGATAATCCGTCAGAAGGGTAATTTTCCCTCCCACTGGTTTTTGGAAGATATCTGCGATATTGTGAGCCATATCTGTGCTCACAAGAAGCGTTTTCACACCGTCTTTTGCTGATTTTAAAGCATGGGCTGCTGCGACGCTGGATTTACCAACGCCGCCCTTTCCCGTTATAATTATAATTCTGGCCATAAAACATTATCCCTGTTTAAACTGTACTCCGATTTCACCCATTGGATGATTCCATTCTTTTACGATGGTGCCTTTGCAAAGAACACGGCAAGTTCCACATTCTAAGCATCCAAGATGGGAGAAGTTTACATTTCCATCAATTAAAGTATAGCATCCTGCTGGACAAGCAAGAAGAAGTTTCTTTAATTCTGCAGGGTCATAGTTTTCTAAATCTACGATAATATGTGGATTTACTTCATCTGTATGATAACTATTTAAAGCTAAACGATCATCCATTGACATTTTTTTCATAATTAGAACGCCTCCATAATTGTAGAAACAAGGTCAACGAGTTCTGCTACGGAAAGGTGAGAAGCAAGGGAGTTAATGATTCCCATGAGAATTCCTTCTGTGGAATTGCCATCTACTGTAAAGATCTTGCTTGCAATGTCATCAACCATAGCTGGTAAACCTTCAAAGATTTCTCTTCTTGTAAGAAGTGTTGGGAAGCCTTTGAGAGATTTGAGATCTTCCATGATAAAGCTGTTATCTAATAATTTTTTGTAATAGGACAGTGTATCTGCGCTGAAGTCTTTTAATTTGTTTGCACGAATTACTGCTTCTGCTGCGAGACGTCCGGATTCAATAGCGAAGTCCATACCACGAACTGTGAAACCTAAGTTTACACAGAAACCAGCTGCATCACCTGTTACTAAAACACCATCAGCATATAACTGTGGTACCATATGAAGACCTTCTTCTGGTACAAGATGTCCGGAGTATTCGATTACCTCTCCACCTTCTAAGTATGGAGCGATTGCTGGATGATCTTTGAAACGATCTAACATCTGAGGTACGGAAAGTTCAGAATGGCCGATGTCACTTAATGTTGCAACGATACCAACGGATACTGTGTCTTTATTAGTATAAAGAAGTCCACCACCGAAGCTACCTTCTGTAGGATCGCCTGCGGAAAGCCATGCCATACCTTCGCCTTCTTTCAGACCAAAACGTTCGTTGATTACGTTTTCGCCAAGACGAATCACTTCTTTTGCACCAACTGCTACCTGGTTAGGTTTTAATTCTTCTTTTAATCCAATCTGCTGAGCAAGAAGAGAGTTAACGCCGTCTGCAAGAATAACAACGTCTGCGTACATTTCTTCACCCATACAGTCGATACCAACAACTGCGCCGTTTTCATCTTTTACGATACGTTCAACGAGCATACCAGGAATTACTTCTGCGCCGGCTTCCATAGCCTGTTCAGATAACCACTGGTCAAATGGTCCACGAAGAACTGTATAAGATGAGCTTTCTGCTGCTGCGCCTAATTTTTTGGATCCATATCCGATATCAAGAGATCCATCTGCTGTCATGAGAGAGATCTTTTCTTTTGTTACTTTACGCTCTACTGGAGCGATTTCTGCAAAATTAGGGATGATTTTCTCTAAGCTATGTCCGTAGAGACGACCACCTGTCATATTTTTTGCACCACAGTAATTTCCACGTTCAATTAAGAGAACTTCGAGTCCGGCTCTGGCCATCACGATCGCTGCGCTACATCCGGCAAGGCCGCCACCAACAATTATGGCATCAAATCTATCGTCGCTCATGTTTTTCCTCCTATACTACAATCATTTTTTATTTTCGTCCCCAGACCATGACACAGGCACCAAACATCTTCTTTTTCATTCGAATGTGGGTAAGCCCTGCAGTCTGGAACATTTCTGTTAATCCTTCTGGTTTCAGGAAACACTCGGTGGATTCGGAGAGCCACTGGTATTCCTGTTTATATTTTCGGCCGCCACCTATGAGCGGCATCATTTTTTGAAAATAAAGTCGATAAAAAGGCTGGATCCATTTTATACCTGGAACAAATGAATCTAAACAGTAGACACATCCTCCCGGTCGAACCACTCGTTTCATCTCCTCTATGACTTGCATATAATCTGCTGTATTTCTAAGTCCAAAAGATATGGTTACCGCAGCAAAGGTATCATCCTCGAAAGGAAGATTCATAGCATCTCCTTCAAAGAATAAGGTTCTTCCAAGATGCATACGGTTTCTTTTCTTCTTAGCAATCTTTAGCATGGATGCGGAAAAATCCAAGCCGCAAACCTGAATATCTCCTCTTTGTTTTGCAATCCCAAGGGCAATATCCCCGGTTCCACAACATACATCAAGGATCCTGACTCCGGCAGGTGCCTGTTTGACAATCCTTTTAATCAGCATCTTTTTCCAGCTTCGCTGCATTCCCAGGCTGATTCTCTCATTTGCCTGATCATATCCCCCGGCGATGGTTTCAAACAATCCATGCACTCGTTCGGCTTTTTCCATTTTATCCATTTTTTTATCCTTTTATCCGTGAATAATTTTTATAATGCAAAAGCATAAGAATGTGATGCAATAAGCTCCATTTCCCATGAGGTTCGATGCGGCAATTGTCTGCATCTGAACGATTCTGTGACTTGGCTCCAACTGGAGGCTCCACAGCTTACTCATAGGTTTTCTGGCGAGGATAAAAAGAAGGATTGGGCAAAGAATTCCTATTTTTCCGATGAGGAGAATTGGTTCCATAATCAGAAGGGCAACCCATAAAAGAATCGCTCCATGATAAATCTGATTGGCACGTTTCCTTCCCACTACGACAGGAAATGTTTTTCTCCCCGCCAGGATATCCTTTTCGATATCACATCCATTGTTGCACAGCATAATAAGGGCAATTCCAATAATCAATGGTAAGCTTCCAAAAATGGCAGTAAAATGGAGCTTTCCATCAGCACAAGCACAAATTCCAAGAGGAATCAGACCGCCCATTACTCCTCCGCTGATCAACTCTCCTACAGGGAGATAGGAGATTGGATGTGGACCGCACGAATAAAATGCAATCACGAGAACTCCAATAGTACCAATGATCATTGGATAATAACCGTGACTGAGGCAGGATACCACTCCCAAAAAGATACCGATTACCAGGTAAACAATACCCAGCTTCAATGCACTTTTTGGTGCGATTCCGCCATAAATCAATACCGCGTCATTCTCTTCTACATTATCATCCTCTCCATCGGTTCCTTTGATGAAGTCCATGTAATCATTGAGCGTATTTACAGAGCTTTGTAAGAATACGCAAGCAAGAAATAAGCAGATTCCCTGCCATGCACTCAGCTGATATCCCTGAATGCTGCAAAAGAGAATTCCGAAGACTGCCGGAATAACAGAAGCAACCCAGGAACGGGGTGCTGCCAGATTCCATGCAAGTTTTAATGTTAATGGTTTATATGTATTTGTCATAACTTTGTTAATAATTTCAATAAGTCGCGTAAAGGTTGTAGCATTTCATTATGTTCAAAAGAATCCAGGATATCATAGCACATATTCGCTCTTCGGATGATTTCCTCCCAGGTATCTTTTACGCCACCATGGGAGATCACGATGGCTTCCATCTTATGAAGCTCCACATCCGTTAACATCCTCTTTTTATTCTCTTCCATGATTGGAAGGAGCTCGCTCTGTCCAAGTTTTGACCTCATTGCCATCAAAACAGGAAGGGTGTATATGCCATCCTGAAAATCTTTGTGGGTTTTCTTACCATCATCTTCTCCATTACTGCTAAAATCAATGAGATCGTCTCGAAGCTGGAACATAATTCCAAGATGTTCGCCAAAACGTTCAAAAACATGTACCATTTCCTCGCTGCATCCTGCAGTCATGGCACCGATTTTACAAGCAGCCCGGAATAAAGAAGCTGTTTTCCCTTTGATATTATCGAAGTATTTTTTGCAGGTTACATCAGAATGATAACGGCACATGGCCTGTCCGATTTCCCCAATACACATTTCTTCCACTGCATGAGCTAAAATCTGTGTTGCCTCATTGCATCCCATTTTTGCTTCCCAGTAATTCATACGGGCAATAAGGAAATCACCAGCATAAACTGCGGCATCTTTTCCATATTTTCCTTGAATGGATGCAACTCCTCGACGCAATGGTGCATCATCAATAATATCATCATGGATCAAGGAAGACAGATGAGTAAGCTCAACAAGCGCTCCCAGAAAATATAATTCCTCTTTTTTCTGTTCATACTCTGGTCCAAAGGATGCACAGGACAACAGGAGCCATGGACGAATCATTTTTCCAAGGGATGCAATGGCATCTTCTAACACTTGACCCGTTGGACTTCCTTTCATGCTTTCCGGACATGCACCAATGGTGTCAATCCACTCTTTTACTTTTAATTTTTCTTCCTCTGACATAATGAAGTTCTGCTTCATCTCTTTACACTAAACCTCTCTTTTCTGCAAGAATTTCTGCAGTATGTTTAACTTTAATGTCGATTCCTCTTGCATCAAGTCCACCGCGGATCTGCATCATACATCCTGGACAGTCAACAGCAACAACGTCTGCGCCTGTGTCTTTGATGTTATTGATCTTCTTCTCTAAGATTTCTCCTGCGATTTCTGGATTTAATACACTGTAAGAACCAGCAAATCCACAACAGTTATCGTGTTCATTCATTTCAACGAGTTCTACACCTGGAGTGCTTGTGAGCAATTCACGCTGTTCATTTACAACATGTAAAGATCTGCAAAGGTGACAGGAATCGTGATAAGTTACTTTCATTTCTTTACTATCGCCTTCGTTGCTTACGCCACCAAGCATATGGAATAATTTACAGAAGTCAAACGCTTTGTCGCCAAGTTCTTTTGCTCTTGCGTACATTTCTGTTCCTTCTTCAAAGAATTCCTGATATTTTTTCAGCTGATGTGTACAGGAAGGACAAGCGGATACGATGTAATCGTAATCTTCTGCATGCATTGCTTCGATGTTCATTTTTGCCTGAAGTGTAGCGTTTTCTACATCACCTAAGGAAGATGCAGGACATCCACAGCATCCCTGATCCATTGGGAATTCAACAACATAACCGATGGAGTTTAAGTTAGCAATAACATCTTTTGCAAGGTCTGTGTATACGAAGTCAAGAAGACATCCAGCGAACATGGCAATTTTGCCTTTTACTTCTTTTACATCCTGAACGATTTCTGGGAATTCGTCACGGAATGGAACCTGAGCGATTGTTGGGAAGCTTCTTCCATCTGTTAAGCCGGATAAGAACATAGGTAAATGTCTGATCATTGGTTTGCCTTTGGAGAATGGTTCCTGAGCAACTGCTGCGATACGAAGCATGGAGTGGAATAATTTACGATTGGAAACTGCATCCAAAGCAAATTTCTTCACTGGGTTAGGGTTCTTCGCAACATTTTCTTCACGAAGTTTCATGATAAGGTCTGTGATTGGGATTCCACCACCACAAACTTCTTTACATCTACCACACTGGAGACAGATGTTCTGGATCTGTGCTGCACGTTCTTCGTCAACAAGGAAGTGGGATAATAATGTACCGATACCACCAGTATAAACTTTAGAACCGTATACATGTCCACCTACCAGTGCGAATGCTGGACAGACATCAAGACAAGCACCACAACGGATACAGTTGAACATCTGGCTGTATTCTTTATCTTCAAGAATCTTACGACGGCCTGGGTCATCTAAGATTACTGTGTAGAATTCTTTTGTTTCTTTTTCGTCAGTTTCTTTATCTGTTACAACCTGAGTTGCTCCTGTATATAAGGAAAGGTAAGCTGTTAATCTCTGT
The DNA here is from genome assembly GCA_030531555.1 of Eubacteriales bacterium. Taxonomy (GTDB): domain Bacteria; phylum Bacillota; class Clostridia; order Lachnospirales; family Lachnospiraceae; genus Anaerobutyricum. Next base: position 34,086 of record JAUNNI010000011.1, read on the forward strand.
GCTGTACCATTACGTGGTAAAGCTTTGAAGATGTGACGAGCATCTGTCAGCTTATCAACGAATTTTTCAATACCAAATACATAAAGATGAATCTTTGGTAAAGTACCAACCATACGTCCGTTACCTTCGTTTGTCATAGTGAAAACAGTACCTGTTTCAGCAACTGCTACGTTGGCACCGGAAACACCCATGTCAGCAGTAACGAATTTTTCACGCATTACTCGACGAGCTGTTTTTACTTCTTCAGAAATGATTGGTTCATTTTTTGTTTTTGTATAATCTGTAAAGAGATCTGCAACTTCTTCTTTATTAAGATGTAATGCAGGCATAACCATATGAACTGGTGTATTTTCCTCTAAGGAAATGATGAATTCTCCAAGGTCAGTTTCCTGAACAAGGACACCGTCATCACCAAGTACCTGATTCATATGAATTTCTTCAGATGCCATGGATTTGGATTTGATAATACTCTTTACGCCTTTTTCTTTTACAAGGTTGCGAACAAATTCCATTGCTTCTTCCGTACTCTTTGCATGGAATACATGTCCACCACGTTTTTCACAGTTTGCAGTGAATTTTTCAATCATTTCATCTACATGCTGTGCAGCGTAGGATTTTACTTCTTTGATCTGACCCTGAACTTCGTTAAAGTCAACGTCTTTGTATACATTTAATCTTCTCTGTGGATATGTTTTACAGAAATTACCCAATGTTCTGCTTAATGTAGCATTATCCAACGCGTTTTGAATCTCTTTTTTAAGTCCATCACTAGCCATTGTCTCTCTCCTTTCTTCTAAATCCGATTATTCGTCCTCAACAACGATTGCAGCGAGGCAAAGTGGTCCGTGAACACCAACAGTACTTACACATTCAATATCTGCAGTACGGCTTGGTCCAGTAATAAATCCAACGTAGTTAGGTAATTCTGGAAGTTCACATAAAAGATCAAACATGTCATCATATTCTGGAACGATTGCGGATCCTTTGATGATTCCGATGTAGTATTCGCACATTGTAGCGATTAATCTTTCATCAATATCGTCACGTCCCTGAATTAAGCTGCCGAGAGAAGCGATTCCGTACTGTGCTTCTGTTACCCCACCTTTTACTGTTTCTGCATTTTTGCGGATATGATCTGCATATACTTCGATTCCTGCTGCTTTTAAAGCATCTACAACACCTGCCTCTTTCATGAGAGGTGTTTCAACAATACAAGTATCTGCAATACCAGCCTGTGCAAACACATCAGCAATTGCTTTTCCCAGGTCAGCCTTAGAAGCACGTACACATACACCATTTACTGCTTCTAATCCTGCTTTGAAAACATCATACATTTCATCTGTAATCTTGTTCATCCTATGCTCCTTTCTTCTCTTTCCTTAATTTAAAGATCTTAAATTGGATGACCCATTTTGTTTATAAATTAACAACTTTTTTAGAATACAAAGATTTTTCTTGATTTATCTTTAAATTCTAAATAGTTTTTTATAATATTGGGTAATCCATTTTTATAATATAATTGTAACATTCTGATATTTTTTTTCAATACTCTCTAAAATTTTCGGCACTTTATCAAAAGACTCTCCATTCTTTTTGTGTAGAAAGTCCAAATAAAAGGTGCATTCTATCACTTCTGTTTAACAATAATTCAAAAAATAAAAAAACATATTTATGAATCGTCAAAATGCCAAAAAATTTCCTAAAAAATGAATAGAACAAATCCTTCATATCAAAAACGATTTTTCTTTGTTTTTCCTACATAATTCCTGTATTTTTTAGCAAAAATCTTTGTTTTTTTCGATTTTCAGGGTGTTTTTTGGGATAAAAGAAAGGAAAACTTTGTAGGAAATGTGTCAGACTCACACAAAAGTCAAAAAAAGACAAGCCTCCTATTTCGGTCCATGGAGACTTGTCTTCTTAAAAATCACTATTCTTTTTGGTAATCCGGAATAAAAATGTAGATTTGAGTCCCTTCCCCAATCACACTGGCAACTTCGATGTCGGCATGGCACATTTCTTTCAATCGAAGAATTGCACTTTTTAATCCGGTTGAATCTCTTCTGCCATCATCAATTTCTTTCATTACTTTATCATAATCTTTTTTCGCCATTTTCCATACACAAAAGAAATTGATTATCATAATGCACAATGACATATTGGAGAAAAGAGTATCTGCTAAGCACATACTCTTCGATCCCGTCCTTAAGTTTCTCTATTTTGTGACTTTGAATATAGTTATTCTCTGCAATTGTTATCTTTTGTCTTGTTAATGCAAATGTCATTTCTTCCCTAAGATCATCTAATCCCTCATACACATCTTTATCTATCGTATATCCAAGATCATACAAATGATCATCATGGGCTTCGATAATGTTGTCCTTTGTGTGATTAAGTGTCACACGGAACAGATAAAAACCCACAACAAAAAGAATGAATGCTGTCGTAATAAATCCATATAAAATACGATGTCTTATCTTCATAATTCCCCCTTACACAGAAAGTAGATTGTCCCCCATCTTGATGGAAATCTCTTCTTCAAGATCCATTAGAGATAAAATATCCTCTCTCAAAGGAACCTGTTTTTCAAGGACTAACATAATCGTGGAACCACCAAATTCAAAGTATCCCTTTTCCATACCAAGAACAGTCTCCCCTGTTACAAACGAATCTTTATAATTCACAATCTTTCCAACCATAAGAGCCCCGATTTCCATCTGGATCACATGACCATATTCCTTATGGCTGATTACCTGGTATTCCCTGGTATTCTGGATAAAAACAGGATTGGTGGCAAGGGCCACTGGTCTTACACAATGTAAGATTCCAGAAATTCTACGATATTTTCTCAATCTTCCACTGACAGAATAGCAATAACGATGATAGTGATTCGGGGTCAGGCGAAAGATTAACCCGTATCCTCCTTCATATCTTTTTGCTAATTCTTCATTTTTCAAAAGATCTGCCAGTTTATAGTCTGTATTTTTCACATGAAAAACGGTATTTTCATCAATCCTTACAGCAGACAGATAGGCATCACAAGGACTGATCATAGTACTGTTATCTTCATCCATCATTTTTTCAATTCTTTTTCTTGTAAAAAAATCATTAAATGAAGCAAATCCCCCCTGAGGAATGATAACTCCAGCCAAATTGATATGATTTTTCTTAATATAATATGGAACGATATGTCTTGAAACTTTAGTTGACAAAACCCTGCCTCCCAGATGGGAAATAGCAGGGTGTACCATCAATTTCAGAATCATTCGTCCCGGTATTGTCTGATATAAAAATCGAACGCTCCATGATTCTTTCATATTTTTATCCTCTTTTTCAATCGTATGTTTTAAATAATTCCTTTCACGAGAAGGAAGATTCCAAGTACTTCCAAAAGACCTACTGCCACAATCAAGGCTTTTCCGATGTTCCCTGGTTTTTTAATTTCTACACCAGAAATAAATCCAATCCCCAATACTGCTAAAAATACAGGAAAGCATCTTGGTGTTCTACAGATTTTTTTACCATAGGAAAGATAAACCGCTGGCAGAAGTAATGCAGAAGTAGTAACAGGGACGCCAAGATAGGTCTTTCTGCTTTCTGTGGTTTCTTTCTGTCGATCTTCTTCCATCACATTAAAATAAGCCAGACGAATCAATCCACTTAATACATAAAAAGCACAAAGAACACCAATCCAAACGGACTGTTCATTGATCATATAAGTAAAAATTGCCGGTAATACACAGAAGCTAACCAAATCACACAGTGAATCAATCTGAATTCCAAATCGTTTTGCTCTGTCATCGCGATCTTTTGTGGATGCAACTGCACCATCAAACATATCACAAACTCCTGCGACCATGAGACAGATCACTGCTTTTAAGTAGTCCTGGTGAATTGTTAATAAGATTCCAGCAAAAGCAACCAACATACCTGTGTAGGTTAGCACTACCGTATAATCATAATAGCCAATAAGTTTTTTATTCATAAATCTATACCCCGATTTTTCCATAATTATTTCTATTATACACTTAGAATATTAATATATCGTTATATATCTTTTACTATTTTATTGATTTTCTAAATATGGTATACCAAATTCAACGGAATTGCTAATGTTAAACATGATTCATCAAAACCACACTCTCCACATGTGTCAGCTTCTGAACAATCAACCAAATTTTCGACCTCTTCATGCGAAGAAGTGTGCAAATTTTTATTCTCAAAATCTACTTTCTTTTTACCTGACAAGCTTACATTCTTAACCATGATTTCTACCTGCTTTCTGAATTATGATACAACCTTAAAGTTACGATAACGAGCCTTCATCTCATTAAATGTCTTTAAATCATTTGTCTTAAATACAAATGTAAGCTTAAAAGGATCCACGTTGCCGTTTTCGTCTTCTCCACCAACAATTACCTTCTCGACAATGCTCTCAAACACAAGACGATCAAATTCATCCAGCACATCTTCGGAAGAAATAGCAGCCTTCATTTCTGCCATTCGCTTGCCTATATTTTTCTGTTCCTTAACATTGTCCTTCAGATTTTCACGCTCGTCAATGTATTTCTCAATCTTTTTAGTGAAGTCTGCATACTTCTCGTCATATGCTTCCTGTGTAATATTTCCATCCATTAACATATCAAGAAGTTTCTTTCTTCTGGACTCCAAATTTGCGATATCTTTCTTTACCTGTTCCAGTCTCTTCGCATCGTGATTATCAGAGACTACACTTTCCACTGTAGATAAAACAGAGTCCAGTACATCATCAAAGTTTTCAGCCAATAATCTATAAGAATCGAGAAATGCTCCTTCTAAAATTGACTCATCAATAGATTTACTGTGAGGACACAAGTGCTTGCCCTTGTTGGCGGCAGTCCTGCAATACCATACAGGCTTTTGATAAGTAGAATTGCTATGGAAGGTTCGTCTAGTCAGCTTGGTGCCACAGAAGCCACATTCACACATGCTGCTAAAAGCATACTTTCTTGTAGCAACCTCACGCTTCCCATCTACAGCACGACTTTTATTATGAGCTCTACTTAACCTGATTTCCTGTGCTCTGTCCCAATCTTCTCTAGAAATGATAGCTTCGTGATGGTCTTCCATACAGAACTGGTCCTCTTCTCCAAAGTTTTCAATTCTGCGCTTGGTAATCGGGTCCACTGTAATAGTTTTGCCCTGAAGAAGATCCCCTTTATACTTTTCATTTTTAATAATTCCACGCACTCCACTATCGGTCCAATGCACCTCACCTTTACGATTTTTAACTCCAAGCTCTGTCAAATGATTTGCAATCGTATATGTTCCAAATCCCTGCAAATACATATCAAAAATCATTCTTACAATCTCTGCTTCCTTTTCATTGATGGATATCGTTTTAGTATCAGAATCATAATCATATCCAAGGCATCCATGATAGCCGACAAGCTCGCCACGACTCATTTTCATCTTAAGTCCCATCTTTACATTAGATGAAATCGTCTCCACGTCCTGCTGTGCGAGGGAACTTAAGATTGTTAGAAGCAATTCTCCATTCATTGTAAGGGTATCAATATTTTCCTTTTCAAATACAACTCCAATCTGTCTATCCTTAAGCATTCGCACATAACTAAGCGTATCTACCGTATTTCTGGCAAATCGCGAGATGGACTTTGTAAGAATCATATCAATTTTGCCATCCAAGCAGTCCTGAATCATCTGCTGAAAGCCAGGACGCTTATCAGAAAGTGTTCCTGTGATGGCTTCATCCGAATATACTCCTACGAATACCCACTCAGGATTGCTCTGAATCTTTTCCGTGTAATACTGCATCTGCGACTGAAAGCTTCCCAACTGTTCATCTCCATCAGTACTGACTCTGGCATAAGCAGCCACGCGAATGCGATCTACCTTAATCGCCTTTCCATTAATATCTCTTTCTCTTTTCACTTTGCCACTTCCGGCTTTAATTACTGTTACTTCTCCCATAAATATAATGCTCCTTTTCTTCTAAAATTTTAATTTACTGTGTCAGGGATGCCTTTAGCATCCCCATCATAACCTCTATATAAAATGTGAACGACTGTGCCAAATGCTACGCCGCCATATTATAAATATGATATTCACTTTTAAGCTTATTCTTAATCAAAAGCAACTCGCTGTCTGAAATCAGTTTCATGCGATGAAGCTTCATTACAACTGCAAGCTTTTTGCTATATTCCAATACATTACTCATCAAACTTCTCCTTCCTCTAATCTTGCGCTTTCGCTTAATCCCCTGACAAAGCGGAAGCTTTATTTAGGTAAACCAAGTAGTAAACAATAGTCTCAAAACTTTTTATATTTATATACGTATATACTTTTTCATTATTTTCTATATCTTTGTTTACATTGTTTACCTCTATAGTAATTCCTTATAAATAAAGGCTTTAAGAGGTAAACAGTAATAGTAAACTACAGATAAACAGAGATATTTATGTTTACCATTTAATTGCTATCGAATGGGATTTCCATCTGCTCTGGTACTGATTCAAATTCAACTTCCGTTGTCTTTACACGATACCAGTAGCGCTGAGTGTTATGGCCTTTAATCCTCTTGGTTTTACCTGTTTCCTGCTTCCAGCCGACAATACTGTTTCGCATAATATCATTAATCTCATTTACCGTTTTCCTGTCTGGCTTACCAGCAAACCCCAGTGCATCCTGATAGATTTGATGCGAACAGATGTAATCATCCTTATAATCATCCAGATATGCCTGAATCAGCTCAGCATCTATATCCTCCGACATAAATTCTGTTCTCCGCTTAATGAGTTCTTCTTCCACATGAACAGGAAGTTTTAAGCTATAATCTCCGCTTCGATATATCTCCATTACTTCCGCCCACATCTGTTCTACGTAAGCATGGCTTTCCGCCAGATTGTCATTAATACTAACCTCAGCTGGCTGCACTTCCGTTTCAATAGGAATAAATCTTCTGTTGCCACTTCTATCAAAGGGCAAAAAGCTTTTCTTATTAGATGTTCCAGCAAACACGCACTGTCTCTGCACATCCTTTGGATACTTTTCATAAGGCACCTTGTATGTATCCTTCTGTCTACTGATAAAAGCTTTATTTTCCTCAATATATCTTGCACTTGCTGTTGCAACCATCTCTGCCATCTCAATAATCCAATGCCCCTGCAGCTTGCGGACAACATTTTCATCATCTACTCTTTTTAGATCATCCGAGAACCAGTCATCATTCATAGCAAGCACTCTAAAAAATGATGATTTTCCTGCTCCCTGACCGCCTACAAGGCAGAGTACAATTTCAAACTTTGACCCAGGATGAAACACTCTATTTATCGCACCAAGCATGTACACCTTCATACTTTCGTATACAAGCTCCGATTCCTCGCATCCAAGGAAATGATGCAGTGCCTTTCCCACTCTTGGTACTCCATCCCAAACAAGCGAATTTAGCTTATCAATAATCGGATGAAATTTATTTTTACCAGCAACAATCCTAATTGCACTATCCACCTGCTGATTTACTCCAATCAGGCCATATTCTTCCATGGCTAACGCCACGTGATGCAAGTCGTCGTCATCAAAACAATGTGCTTTTTCATTCCAATAAGTTGCCTTCACTACATCTACTCGTTCAGTGAGCAGATTTTTCTTAAACAGACCTATAAATTCAGAATCATGTTCCAAAATATAAATGATATTGCTAACGCTTTTTACAATTTTCCCACTGTCATTTCTGCTTAACGCTTCACTAATTTCTAACTTCTCTAAAGTATCTTCGTTCAAGCTTTTTTACCTCCTCATGTAAATCCTCATACAATAATTCCTTTTCATACTCTTCTCCAAACAGCAAAATATTAAGCCAATATTCCACCTTATCCTGCAGTGCCAATGACTCCTCGAAGCATGGGTGCCAATCATCATCTGCCTTGTCAGGGGCATAGGCAATTTTCCAAGACCTCAAATCATCCTGATATCGCAGAAGAACGCGGACAGCCTTTGCCGTCCATTTCTTCATATTTACAGGCAAAGCATCTTCACTTGCAGTTGTAGTTGCAGATGCACGCGTATCTAAGACAGAATTGCTTTTGATTGATGGATTGAATGGAATAATCTTCCCTTTTGCGCCAGAAGACTTTCTCTTGCTCCATATATCCACTCCAAAATCCTGTGCCAGCCTCGTCATGCTCTCAAATGGGGATAGATCAAGTAACTTACCTGCCAAATCAATGCTGTCGCCTGTTGCTCCACAACCAAAGCAGAAATATCTGCTATCTATCTTCATGCTGGGATGCTTGTCCTCATGGAAAGGACAGCACGCCATTCCCTTACTATTCACTTTTAATCCATAATGTTCCGCCACTTCACGAGCTGTAACCTGTTCCTTAACTAACTGAAATCCGCCTATCGTCCTCTCCTCCTTCTTACTGCAATCTGCTCCGCGAGCTCCTGCGTCTTCTTATTTACATCCTCATCCTTATCAACGCTTCTGCCTCTGGCCATTTCATCAAGCCTGCTCAACATACTATTTTTAACCTGCTCAACATAATTTTTCTTTTCTGACGACGATGTAAGCATCTCCTTTACCCAGTTGAGAATATCCACTGTCTTTCTTTTAATTCTGTCTACAACCTTTTCAACAGTAGACTTCGTATACATTCGCTCTGATGAGGAAGTGTACATTCCATTCAATGTAGGATCCTTTGCAATCATATTTGCATTTGCAATACATGAATCAGCTGTTTCTTCCACTGCCTGGTCAATGATGATATTACAGGACTCCTCATAAGCAACTTCTGCAAGATTATCAAACAATACATCTACTGCCCTAAGTTCGACAGCCGCAGCATCCAGTGCCACCTGCTTGTCCTTTAAATCCTTCTTGATTTCCTTTAATTCCTCTTCCTTTTCTTCAATTTCAAGATTGGTATTTCTTAATCTGCGCTTTTGATTGGCAATAATAAAATCCTGTTTTTCCATGTAGGAGCGTCCACCATAAGAAGCTTCCCTCTCAACTGAGACTCCATACTCTTCGCATATATCCAAGAACATTTCACGAACCTCAGCGTCAAACGGAATCTTTCGATTATTTGTTCTGCTTTTTGGTTTGTCAGGCTCTGGTAACTCAAAGCCCAACAGTTCAAGTGCTCTGTCCTGTTGTGGTGCTAATTCTCCATATCTATTAGGAGCATCAAACACATGACGCTCATGGATATGTGGTGTTTTTTCATCCACATGAAGTGCCCAGTCAATTACATGGATATATTCCCCATAACGTTCTTCAAATCGTCGCAGGAACTCCTCAGTAACATCCATTAAAACCTCCGAAGGAACTGAACCATCAATATTTCCAATTTGAAACACACTTTCCTCTGGACATTTTTTCTTATCCTTACACAATTCCTCAATGGAGCGGTTACGCTCCGAATGACCATTCTTGTCATTTCTCGCATTTTGTCCTAAGACAAAATCCGTATACATTTCCCTGTAATATTCAATTTCCACATCTTCAAAAGATGGGTAGTTCATTTTTATAGACTCAGCATGGGTTCTAATTCCGTGATAATAATCCCACTCAATGTTATGTAGCATTCTCTCCTGATCAATATGTTCGCTGTGTTCAGGATCAAACTGCCTGTCATTATGCTTAGGATTATAAGAACCATTCTTGCCGCTTCGCCCATTGTGTCTTGAAGCTTTCATATTTCTTCATAATCTCCTTTACAAATACAATTCTAGTGTCATTTCTTTGATCAAAGTTGTTGCAAGCATAACTGCAGCTATGTTGCGATTGGTTGCAGAGGGGTCTGCGATTTTGTCAACATCATTGACATTTTTAAGTAGCGCCAGTTAGTACCCAGTACGACATGACGATACTCATCATGTCTATTTGTCAACGTCGTTGACAAAAACCTGGGCCAAGGTTGCACCCTGGACGGGCTCAAAAATCCACACACTACAACTTGCTTTTCCCGGGAGGCAAGTTATAGTGCAATTCCTTTTGTGCTAATTTATGCAGTAATTGGTATCATAGCCGCCTAATGCCTTCACACAGCACAAAAGTTTTTTCTGCAATACTGCTCTATCAGTAATCTCCCACCTTACATAAATCACTTGGAATTCTAAATAGACGCATCTGCATTTTTTAGATTTTTCTTTTCACCAAGTACTTAGGGTCAAAAAAAGCTGATTACAAAATTTCTTTGAATTTTCTTTTGCCTCGTCATAATGCATATGGGAAGAAAAATTCATTTTGTCGCACTTTTTTAAAATTATTTCTATAAAGTACTTGGAGCCTGTAATTCGTGATTACAGAGCATCATTGAATTTTCTTTTTGCTCTTACATAATTCATATGGGAAGAAAAAAGCTGTTTTGTCGTTGTTCCTAGCTCACCTTCATAAGGAATATGGGAACAAATTTGCTTAATCTTCCTTTTTTACTCTTACGAAAGGGATATGGGAACAATTTGATAAAATTCACGATTTTTGCAAAACTTTTTTCTTAACCCGCTACGTACTAGATATGGGGACAAATTTTTCAAATTCACGTTTTTTTAGAAAAAAAGTTTCAAAATTTGCTCCTCACAATAAACAATTGGGTTGAAAAAATCTCTATTACTAAATTTGGATGAATATTTTAGAAAAAATTTAGAACTGGTCCACTGGACCAAAGGTGAATAGAATTGTTTATCTACGGGACAATTTGTCCCGTACTGTGAGAACTTGTGTCCGAGTCGGACACAAGCTAATGGATGATGGCAAAGTGATGTCACAAAAATTAATAGCAAAAAAATAAGCACCTGATTATGCAATTTATACATAATCAGATGCCCATATTTCCAGTCGATTTCTGTCGACAACTGTGTTAAGATTATTTCGTTGCCACTCCTATACCGGCACGGGAAGGAGGGTCGTATTTTGGATATGTTTATAGCTTTTATTATTTCTGTCGCGGCAAGTGTAGTCGCCTACTACATATGCAAATGGCTGGACAGAAATAACTAATTGGCAACCAGCCTAAGGTCTAAGCCGCCTTGCAAAAATGGAATAGAAAAGCCAGCGTCTTGCACACGCTGGCTTTTCGTTTTGGTCGTCTTTTGGACCATTTATAGCTTTTTGCCTACTCAAAGTATAACATGATTATTTGCAATGTCAAATATTACACGTAAATTTTTAATATTACATGTAAATGTTAATAGATTAAACTAAAATATCCGTACTATAAATATATAGCCTTCTCCTCTCGGCTCACAATTTCAGGATTATGCGTTACAACAATAACTGTCTTTCCCTGCTCATTAAGCTCATGAAGAACTTTTATAACAATTTCACCATTTTTCTTATCAAGGGACCCTGTTGGTTCGTCTGCAAGAATCAAAGAACACTTTTTTATCATGAGACGAGCCAGCGCTACTCTTTGCTGCTCACCTCCTGATAGCTTATATACCCTCTGATCAATTTTCTTATACAAACCTACAGCTTCAAGTGCTTCTTGGATTGTCGTTTTACTTCTTCCGGATTTTTGAACCATTTCAAGATTCTGCCTCACAGTTTTTCCCTCTATTAAGGCAAAGTTTTGGAATAAAAAACCTACTTTATCGCGAAAATATACTCTCTGATTTTTTCTATCGCTTACATTTATTCCATCAAGTATAATCGTTCCTGAGTCTGGCTTTTCAATCCCACCTATCATATTTAGCAAGGTACTCTTCCCACATCCACTTTCACCACTAATAACTATAAAACTGCCATCAGGTATTTCGATGTTATAATTATCAAACAGAACTTTATCCTCAAATGATTTACATAAATTGTCTATTTTTATCATAGCGTTCCTCCCTTTAATGCTTTAGGAATTCCATTATGCTCTACGGAGGCTATATTTATTCCCATAATTAGTATTTCTATCACTGTAGCCATAGCTGCTATTGGTAAGTAAATGCTAAACTTTAAACTGCTTAACACCATACTTATCATCCCTAATAAAATAATAGCAATCACATTCATCACAAGCATTGATTTAAGCATATTTCTATGTCTTTCAACCATAGAATAACCAAGAACTTTCCTTAATGCTATCTCAAGAGAATGCCGCTTATACTCCATGCGGTTCATAACTATAATAATTACAATATCTAAGATAATAACCACGATACAAAGAGAACTCAAAAAACTAATCAACTTCACTAAAAAGCTATGATGATACTGATAGTCATCTCTGACGCTTGTAACTATAGACTTATAGGTTCCAAGTGAAAAGTCGTATTTTGCCAGCACCTCATTCCACTCATTTACACTGCACTTAAATATAATTCGACGTGCTCCAATCCAAGTAGCTATAAACTCTGCATCAAATTTATTATTTTCACTTACCTGATAGACAATTATAGGATTACTAGCTTCAGATATTCCATCAGTTGCAGATGTATCCAGGTATGAAAATTTCTGATAACTATCATATGATATGTAATCTATCTTCGATGCCTCATAACGTCCTTCTAAAGCTTTAGACAAAAGCATATTTGCGCAAGCCTTGTCGCTTTCATATAAACGTCCTTTTGGAATCGCCACTATAAAATCGCTGTTACTATTCTCATCTATAATAGAACTAAATCCCTGTAGCATACCTCTAGCATTTTCGTTTACAAGAATCACATCATGTCTGTCCTTAAATACACAGGTACAAATCGTAGGCTTTAAAATTTCATATTCCTTTTCATATACAAGCTTCCAAAAATCATCTTCAATGTCTGGATTCATTTCAGCGCTCATAACATTGTAATAATAACTGTCGAAATATGGTTCTAAAAAATCTCCACTACTAACCAAATCCCCGTGAATCGTGTTTAAGTTTGTTGCAAGTGTAAATACGCAGGCCATAAATGCAACAAACTTCATCACGTACATAAATTTGAGTATTATTCCATTTTCCTGGGTATTAGCAAATGCTTTTCTAACATCAAATTTAAGAAACATCAGGTATGGAAGTAGAGAAACAATTCCCCCTATCAAATATACAATGATAATTAGCTTCCAAGCATATTCACCTCGTGTAAACTGCATGGTTAGAATTTTCGCAAGAACAAACAATAAAATATAGGATACTATATCAAATAATGCTGATTTTGCAATCATTAGTATTTCGCTTTCACCAAAGGATCTACGCACGACTATCTCTTTTTGTCGTCTTAATGCATCCACTCCATTCATTATCACCATTAGTATGGCAATCATTCCCCAGACAACAATAATCATGTCATGCTCTGTTGTTTGCCAGTATGCCGGCATTGAAATATCATATTTTGATGAAACCTCATGATATACATTCATAACATCTGATTTATCGCCCACATAACTTACAAGTTTTAAATCTATATTCTTATAATCAAGCATTTCATCAAAATCATGAAAACATACATCTGTAATCCCACCTAAGAGAGAGTTATATGTACCTTCTTCAAGTCTCATTGTGTCATATAAGCTTGCCCGCGTCTCTGCATCATCTCCATATATATCCATTACATATGTATAATTGCTTCTAACTTCCATATTGCTGGAAAACAAGTGAACATTGTTACGATTAGCTGCCTGCTTTAAATCCTTTAGAAAATTGAGTTCTTCTGATTCACTGACATTAAATTCGGAGCAAAGATAATAAGCTCCATTATATGTCCACAATTCGTTCTGATAAATTTCTGCCTGAAGGATAAAACCAAACATCAGAATAATAAGAAGTAATATGTTTCTAACGTGCTTCATCGCTACTCTCCCATATCAATGTGGAATCTTCTTTGATTTTTTCCATATACTCATCATCGTCTGTGCGAAGCAATATCTCATCCATATGCTTTGAATAATCTTCTGAAATATAATAGACTTGCTTTGTACTATCATTTAATGAATGTAAAAGCAATTTAGGACTATCGCTTTCGCTTTTGAAATTCTCATATATGGTCGTACTTAAATAGACAAATTCAACATTTTGGTCTTCACAGTCATAACCATAAAAGCAATAATATGGCTTCTGTGTAAACGCGTCATCATTTTCAAATACAATACCTGATTTTTCATATGGAACATAACTCTGTTTAAATACAACAAAATAGAAAGCAACAGCCACCACGACCAAAACTATAGCTGCTGTTATTCCTATTGAAGTTACTTTGCTATGATTTATCTTCTTTTGAATAGACTTAATCGCTTTTGTAGCTTCATCGTTTTCCTTAGCCACATAAACATCAGGTTCCTTCAACATCTCATATAATTGTTTACATTCTAAACATTCCTTCATATGATTTGAAACAAGCAGCTTGCTATCCTCTGATAAAACATCATCTACATATAAAGGCATCAAATCCTGTATTACTGAACAACTAATTTTATCCATCTTCCATTTCCTCCTTCATCATAATTCTAGCCCTATGAAACGTTACTCTCGCCCAGCTATCTGTCTTTCCAAACAGTTCTCCTATATCTGAAAAAGACAATTCCCCAAACACTCTAAGTGAAAACACCTCTTTGTATGGTTCCTTCATGTTATGCAAAATTTTGTGTGCAATCATTGAGTCAACGTTTAATGAATAGTCTTGTTCCACACAAAGTTTATCTTCTGCGACATCATTTAATGAAGTAAGTCTAGTTTGCTTTTTCAAATAATCGTAATATGTATTCTTCGCAATTTGGCAAAGCCAGGATTTCACACTACAATCACCTCGAAAATCATCTATAGCTTTCATTGCTTTAAAAAACGTTTCCTGAGTTATCTCTTCAGCCATATTCTGATCTCTGGAAATGGACAAAATGTACTTATACACAACAATAAAATAATCTTTATATAATTTTTCTAAGTCCATCTTGTCACCTCCTTTGCTTATATGACGTTCTATAAGAGAAAACGTTACAAAAAAATTATTCTTTTTCATTTTTGTAATTTGTTATATTTCTCATCATTTTACCACACCCGCTTGCATAATTAACACCCTAGCAACCGCGCGTAAAGGTATTCCACCTTGACACACGATTGCTAGGGTGTTGTTTTGTAATCAAGCACTTATGAATAAGTGCGATTCGACACACTCCAATCCATAAGCAACTTTTCTATTAAATCTTCAATTTGCTTCGGTGTATAGTTCCTTGGCATATATTTCGCCACTTTGCTTAAGTCCAGCTTTATCACCTCCCTCTGATTAGGCTTAATCTCCTCAAGCACTTGGTAAATCATATCCATATCAAGCACTTCGCCCTGGCTCATTCTTTTCATCCGATTTGCCTGCGAAAGTGATGGCGTGCATTGCTCTATATCCATCACTGCATGAAGCTCATACTGCTCATCCTCTGTCAAGTATGACAGTTCTACTGCAACTGTAAATGCAATCACACCATCATCAACCATCTGTAATATCTTTGGAATCAAATTAGTAAGCCTGATATATCTTTGAATCTGGCGCTCGCTCTCTCCTATCTGCTTTGACAATTCCTTCCTCGCATCATAGCCGCCACTCTTTTGGTCAAGTTGGCCAAAGCTTCTGCCCTGATTCTGAAGTGCCTCAAGTTTCATCTTATAGGCAAATGCTTTTTCACTTGGCTTAATATGCTCACGTTGCAAATTGCTATCTACCATCTCAAGCACCGCCTGATCATCATCCAGTTCTCGAATAATGGCCGGCACCTCATTTATTCCAAGAACAACGCAAGCTGTTTTTCTTCTATGTCCAGAGATAATTTCATAATTCCCAGCACTCGCTTTACTCTCGCGCACAATCAGTGGCACCAGTACACCATCCCTCTGAATACTGTCCATTAGCTCATAAAACGCACTGTTTTCCTCCACCTTGAAGGGATGATTTGCGAAGTCAATAAGTCGTGTTGTGGAAATGTAACCAATCTTCTCTTTTTCTTTCATCTGATAAATCCTTTCCGCGAAAGGACAAAAATAAAACCTTGTACTCCCTTCCAAAAATGTAGGAAATACAAGGTCTTTCACTTATTTATCAGATATAAAATTAATAGATTTTTGATGCGTCATTTTTTGGTGCTGCGCACTCTAGGTCTAAAACCACCGAAACGGAAATTCCACTCAAAATAGCTTTTTTCTTCTCTTTTCGCTCACTTTGGGAGAAAATGATTTTCCTCGAAAAGTACGTAAAATCAAGCAATTCTAGCCATTTTTCTTTTGGAGCAATGTCACGCACTCTACGTGGGTGCTGTGGGCAAATTGATCTACGACCGCTGCTTTTACAATCTGGTACTTCTCTTCACAAAGCAGTTTGCAGTCTCTGGCTAAAGTTGCCGGATCACAGCTGACATAAACGATTCTTTTTGGTTCCATCTTTAAAATGGTTTCTAAAAGGGCAGAATCGCATCCTTTTCTAGGTGGATCCACCACTACCACATCTGGATCAATTCCCGTTTCTTTATAATGTTCCGGAACAACCTCTTCCGCTTTACCAACAAAGAATTCCACATTGTCAAAGCCATTAATCTTCGCATTCACTCTGGCATCATCAATGGCTTCCTTAATGATTTCAACACCATAAACCTGCTTTGCTTTCTGTGCCAGGAAAAGGGAAATCGTTCCTATTCCACAATACATATCCCAGACAGTCTCACTACCATCAAGTTGTGCATATTCCAATGCTTTGGAATACAATACTTTTGTCTGTTGTGGATTTACCTGATAGAAAGACATTGGGCCAATTTGATATCGAATTTCACCAATATAATCTTCAATGTAATCTTTTCCCCAGACAGTCTCACAGTCTGTTCCTAAAATACGATTGGTATTCTCTTTGTTAGTGTTAACAATAATGCTGGTAATACCCTCGATGGTCTGTAGTCTTTCCACCAAACTGGATAAATTTCTCAATTGTTTTGCCTTGCCATTTACCACAAGACAAACCATAATTTCACCGGTAACAAAACCAACGCGGGTAAGGACATGACGCACAAGACCTTTCTGTGTCTTTTCATCATATGCAGAAATTTTATATTCCTTCATATAAGAAAGAATATGCTCAAGAATCTCTTCGTTGACCTTTGCCTGAATCAAGCAATTCGTATTTGGAACAATAGAATGAGTTCTTCCAGCATAAAAACCTGCCACAAGATTTCCATTTTTATCATAACCAATAGGGAACTGTGCCTTATTGCGATAATGCCATGGATCTTCCATGGCAAGAATCGGCTCCATCTTCTCCTCAATTCCGGAAAAGCCTCCGATTCGCTTGAGACAGCCCGCAACCTGATTCCATTTAAATTCTTTTTGTTTCTCATAGGAAAGCTGCTGAATCTTACAGCCACCACACTGCCTTGCTACCGGGCATGGTGGGCTAATTCGATCTGCAGATGGATTCTCTACCGAAATCAATCTGGCATAACCATAGTTTTTTTTCAGCTTGGTAATGGCCGCTATGATCTCATCACCAATCACCGTATCTTTCACAAAGAAAGGAAAGCCCTGATATTTCCCAATGCCTTCCCCATCTTTTGTGATATCTTCAATTGTCAGCAGTATTTCCTGATTTTTCTTAATATCCATATCAATTCCTATGTTATTTCTTCATGCCCAGCTTGCTGGTCTCACGAATATTGCTGTCAAAAAGTTTGTTATATCCTCTCCACTCACCAGACTGATGGTTTTCTTCTGCCAAAGCTTCCATAAATGTCTCAATCTTAGCATCGGTATTATCCGCAAAGTTCAAGGCCATTGCCTCAATGAGTGCCGGTTTCTTTGGAGAACCAAATTCCAATTCACCATGATGGGCCAGGATACAATGCTCCAGCTCATGGGCCAGTTTTTGTGGGAAACCATTAATCTTCTGTATTTTTTCATGAATCATCATGGTGCCCATAACGATATGTCCAAGCAACTGTCCTTGATCTGTGTAATCATTTTCCGGGAAATTAGATAATTCGTCTAACTTTCCAATATCATGGAGCAAAGCTGCTGTAATTAACAGATCCTTATTCAAAGCCGGATAGAGTGTACAGTAGAATTCGCAGAGCTTTGTCACACTTAAAGTATGCTCTAAAAGGCCACCCATGAATCCATGGTGAACACGTTTTGCCGCTGAATGTGCCTTAAATCTTGCCGCAATATCCTTATCGCCAAAGAAAGCGATTAAAAGCTGTCTTAAGTAAATATTTTGAGTTTTATTCACATAATTACTCAATTCACGGTACATTTCATCGATATTCTTGCTACTGCAAGGAATGTAATTTTCAGGAGCATACTCTCCTTCTTTGGCACGACGCAGACGACGTACATTAAGCTGAAGGCTTCCCTGAAAACTGGTAACATTTCCATCGATTCGAACATAATCCATCTGTTCGAAATTCTCAATACCATTGTTCAGTTCCCAAATCTTTGTGTCGATCACTCCTGTTTTATCCTGAAGTATCATGGAATAATATGTCTTTCCTGCCTTTGTCTTTGCAATATTTTTCACCTTGCAAAGATAAATTTCAGCAACATTATCCCCTTCTCTTAAATCACCAATATAACGCATATTGATTCCTTTCTAAATGGATTGCTCCTCTTTTGGAGCATATTCAGAGTTATTATACTATTTTCTATCTTTTATTACAAGGATAAGCTTGATATTCCTCCCCCAATCTTGACAAAATAGTGAAATAGGCTGATAATCTTTAATGATATGCATGCATAAGAAATCGAAGGATTCGCATGCAAATGTGAGGAAAGGAGGTTCTAACATGACTAGAAAACATATTGTAGCCCGAGGCAGAGTGCAAGGTGTAGGATTTCGATATATATGTCAATCCATTGCTTCAAAATACAATGTAACCGGTTGGATAGAAAATAAATTTGACGGATCCGTAGAGATGGAGGTACAGGGTCTTGAACATCGCGTGGACCTCTTTATCGAAGAAGTTAAAAAAGGAAATCGTTTTGTCCGTGTGGATTCCCTTGCCATCCACGACATTCCATCCGTCAATGCCATCGACGAACGTGGCTTCCGCGTTCGCTATTAGCAGGGAGTAACTATGAACGAAAAAGTATTAAAAACATTAGAATATGATAAAATCATTGATAAATTAGAAGAGTATGCCTCTTCCACCATGGGCAAGAAAATGTGCCGAGAGCTTCTGCCTTCTTCCGATTTTGAGGAGGTGCAAAACTGGCAGGAAGAAACAAGAGATGCCCTGACCCGTCTTTACAAAAATGGATTTTTATCCTTTCAGGGTCTGATGGACATCCATCCTCATCTTCGCCTTTTAGAGATTGAATCCACTTTGACAGCGAAAGAACTTCTGGATATCGCACGAATCCTTTCCCTCACTGCCCATGTCAAAGAGTACGGCGATACAGAAGATGAGACATTGGCCTATGATTGTCTGGCTCCACAGTTTAATCTTTTGGAGCCATTGGAATTTCTTTATCTCAGCATAACCAGATGCATCTTATCTGCAGATGAAATCAGTGACGATGCTTCTGCTAACTTAAGAGAAATTCGCAAGGAGATTAAACAAACCAATATCTCCATCCATAACAAATTAGCATCCATCATCAATGCCCAGAGTAACAAAACCATCTTACAGGACGCACTGATCACTATGAGAAATGGCCGCTACTGTGTGCCGGTAAAATCAGAATACAAAAGCACTTTTCAGGGTATGATCCATGACCAGTCTTCCTCCGGCTCCACTTTATTCATTGAGCCAATGGTTGTTGTCAATCTGAACAACCGATTAAAAGAACTGGATATTGAAGAGCAGGCAGAAATTGAAAAAATACTCAAGAATCTGAGTGTTCAGGTGGCTGCCAACATCCGTGATATTGAAGAAAACTTAAAAATTCTTACGAACCTTGACTTTGTTTTTGCCAAAGCCAAATACGCCAAAGAATATATGGGAACCGAGCCGATCTTTAACACTGATGGAATCGTTGATATCAAACAGGCCCGTCATCCACTCTTAGATCCTAAAAAAGTGGTTCCTATCCACATTTATATTGGCGAAGACTTCAACATGCTTCTTCTGACCGGTCCAAACACCGGTGGTAAAACGGTATCTTTGAAAACCGTTGGTTTATTCCAGTTGATGGGGCAGGCCGGATTACACATTCCTGCCTTCCAAGGTTCCAGACTGGCAATCTTTTCTGACATTTTCGCAGATATCGGAGATGAGCAAAGTATCGAAATGAACCTCAGTACTTTCTCCTCTCACATGACCAACATTATCAACATCGTAAAAGAGGCCCAGCCAGATTCTCTTATTCTTTTCGATGAGCTCTGTGGAGGAACAGATCCAACAGAAGGTGCTGCTTTGGCCATCGCAATCTTAGATGATCTGCATTCTGCAAAAATCCGCACCATCGCAACCACCCATTATGCTGAGCTTAAAATGTACGCCATGAACACTCCTGGTGTAGAAAATGGATGTTGTGAATTCGACCTGGAAACCCTCTCTCCAACTTATCGTCTTCTCATTGGAATTCCTGGTAAATCAAACGCATTTGCCATCTCCAAGCGATTAGGTCTGCCAGATTACATTATCGACCAGGCAGTTTCCCAGATTGACGCCAACGCCATTGACTTTGAAGTAATGCTCTCTGAATTAGAGAAAAATAAAGCTGAAATTGAACGAGAGCAGGCAGAATTGATCAAAACCCGTCAGGAAATCGATGTTCTCAAGCTTCAGCTTAAGGAACGTCAGGATGACATCAAAGAAAAACGAGCAAATATGCTGCGAGAAGCCAGAGAAGAAGCCCTTAAAATTGTCTCCGATGCCAAAGAAATGGCCGACGAATCCATCCGTAAATTTAACGCCTGGGGTCAGCATCCTGGTCAGAACAACACCAAGAAAATGGAAGCGCAGAGAAGCAATCTTCGTGGCAAAATGAATAAATTAGAAAAACAGATGGCTTACAAAACGAAAAAAGCATCCACCATCCTTTCCCCACAGGATTTCAAGGTTGGAGATGCCGTATTCGTAACTTCCCTCTCCTTAGAAGGAACCGTAAAAGAAGCCGCGAATAAAAACGGAGACCTCATCATTCAGATGGGATTCTTAAGTTCTACCGTAAACTATAAAAATTTGGAGCTTCGAGAGAAGCCAAAAGAAGCAAAAACCCCTGCTTCTGCCAAAGATAAGTATTCCATCAACAAATCTGCCAGCATTAAAACCGAGATTAACCTTCTCGGCAACACAGTCGATGAGGCCATTAACCAGTTAGAAAAATATCTGGATGACGCCATGATTGCAGGTCTTACCTCCGTTCGTGTCGTCCACGGAAAAGGTACTGGTGCTCTGCGAAAAGGAATCCATGAATATCTCCGTCGCCAGAAGTTTGTAAAATCCTACAAATTGGCTGAATTTGGCGAAGGGGATGCGGGGGTAACCATCGTAACATTTAAATAAAATATAAATGAATAGGGGGTTGTCGCAATAAAGCGGCTTTCGAATGTCCCTGAAAATCGCTAAAACTGAC
>JAUNNI010000012.1 GCA_030531555.1 Eubacteriales bacterium
GTTTTAGCGATTTTCAGGGACATTCGAAAGCCGCTTTATTGCGACAACCCCTTTTCGACATTTAAGGCAAATCGATCACCGAATCGCTAAAGAAAGCGGATTTAAGAAAAGCAGATCAATCACAAAAGATAATCATATTGATTTAAAATAGCAGAAATCATATGCTTTGTTTCCGTTGTCAGGCTAGGATTCTCGAAATAGTCCTGACTTGTACCACCATAAATACCACAATCACAACGAATCACCAGATCATAAATTGAATTCCGCTCCATTGGATTCTTTAAAATAAGAACTCCATCATTACTACTCTTCTCGAATTCTTCTCGTTCCCAAAAAAGAGTAAATTTATCTTTATAAGGTTTCCCAACATACGGACAATAGATTGCACAATTGCCACATTCATTACACATGCCATCGATATGAAGAATCTGTGGCTGACAAGATTCTGAAAGATCGATTGGAACATTTGCCCGGTTCGGACATACATCCACACAAATCTGACAGATTTTATCACAACCAAGGCAATTTCTAGACATCTCTCCTTTGCGTTTTCTATATTTTTTTACAGAATCTATTCCCTGAGAAATTCTTAGACTGCCCTCTCTTTTCGTCTGTTCATCTTCAAAAATCTTGTATTTTTTTAAGATAAGATCAACTGCCTCTTTTGCATCTGCAATCGCTTCTACCACTGTGGCTGGTCCCTTTTTCGCATCTCCAATTATGAAAGTATTTTCCAAAGTAGCTTGATTATAGAAATCATCTCCTCTCCCTTGTCCAATGGCCGAAATTACATAATCTGCAGGAAACTCAATAATCTCCTCGGTTGATTTTAAACTTACACAAGTTAATATTTTCTCTTCATATTTTATCGGAGAAAGATACTCCCTCCATCCGATTCCTTCATCCATAGCCAGAAGGAATTCCTCCTCACTGGCCGGCATTTGTTCTCTGTCTTTTCGATATACGATTGTGACCTGATCTACTTTCGGCAGACGTTTGGCAGTCCGTGCCACATCAATCGCAGTATTTCCACCGCCAATTACAATGATACTTCCACAAAGATCTTTATGTTCTTGCTGCAAAAAGTCAATACCATTTAGTATTTTATTCGATGATAGAGGGCTTTTCACTGCCTTCCATGCTCCAGTGGCAATGATAATATCCGTGAAACCTTGCTCTTTTAGGGATTGGATTGACTTTATCTCTGTAGCAGTCACAAATTCTGCGCCATAAGCCTTGCATAAAGCAATGTCTTTTTCAAGAAGGTCTTTTCGCATACGAAATTCAGGAATCACATAGCGAACCATTCCCCCAAGTTCTTTTCTTTTTTCAAAAACAGTGACTGGGATCCTTGCTCTCGATAGAAAAAATGCAGCAGAAAGACCCGCAGGTCCACCTCCAATGATGGCAACTTTTTTCTTTAATCGATCTTTGCAAGAAAAACTCTCTCTGTCAGACATCATCTCCTGTAAAATATGACCATATGCTTTCGTCGCAGCATCTAATTTTGTCTCTTGAATTTTCACTGGCCCATCATAATAATTACGTATACATTTCATTTCGCAATGATGAGGACAGATGGTCCCTGTTGTAAATGGCATGGGATTTTTCTCTATGATAATCTTAAGAGCATCCTCCACTTTCCCAACTTCCATGGCCTCCATATAAGCCGGAATGTCTTGATGCATCGGACAACCATTAGAACATGGAGAAGTAAAGCATTCCCACAGGGGAAGCTTTTGATCCATAAAATGGTCTTGTCTTTTCATCATTCTTTTATGATAAGACGAATCATTTTCCAGAGAAGTTTCTAAATCTTTCATTAAATCGACACGAATTTCTCCATTTCTACCATTCTCTATAATAACAGAATCACTGGGGAAGATCTGCTTTGTAATCTCATAAAGCCTCTCGTAACCACCTGGCTTTAGAAGATTACTTGCCATGGTAATTGGCCATATCCCCGCCTCATACAATTTCCTTATATTATGAAAATCAGCACCTCCAGAAAATGATATGCGAATCTTTCCACCAAAGGCCTCTGCGAATCGTCTGCTTAAATGCAGCGTAATAGGATAAAGGGCACGTCCAGATAAATACATTTCTTCTGCCTGCAATTCATCATTTAAAACACGTACCGGTAAAGTATTCGTTAATTTTACTCCGAATTCTAAGTTGTTTTCTTCTGCTACCTTTTGTAAACGTCTAACCATAGGAAGAGCATCTTCCCATGATAAGTCTTCCAAAAAATGATGCTTCAAAAAGGAAATCGATTGGAAGCCATGGCTATCCAAGATATTCCTCACTGTTTCATATCCTAAAAGCGTTGGATTACATTTGACATAAGTATTTAGTCCTTTCTCCCTCATCAGATAAGTAGCAATTTTTTCGATTTCATCTGCCGGACAGCCGTGTAGTGTTGACTCGGTTACCGATGTGGAAATCTGGGATGGAATATGACGTATATAATCCTCATCTACATTTTTAAAGAAGTCTGAATGTGCCAGAGCCCATGCAATGCAATCCTGAAAAATATCTGTATTTTTTGCATCTTTCATATGCTCAAGGAAGGTATCAATTTTCTCCGATTGAATTCCTGCTAAATCATATCCCACGGACATATTGAAAACAAAACCATCGGGATTGCCCAGCTCCCATTCTCTGGCAAGTAATTTGCATATCACCCAGGCTTTCACATATTCTTCATATGCTTGTGAGACAGTTAGCTCCGTGGACCATTCACAATTATAAATCTCATCATTTCCGGCAATGCATGGCTTTTCTAAACAAGCAGCAAGATCTGCACCATCCAAGGTTTGTACTGTTTTCAATTCAAAGAATCGTGCGCCTGCAAGATAGGCAGACACAATATTTTGTGCCAATTGAGTGTGAGGCCCCGCTGCAGGACCAAATGGAGCTTCCATACCCTCTTCGGAAATAGTATGATATCGAAATATTTTATGGATACCAAAAACAGAAGCATGTTCTTTAAATTCCATAAAAATCCAGCGCATCAGCTGATCCATTGACATGGGATGAAGCTTATCATTCTTTTTTTGATTCATTTTCTTCTACTTCCTTAAATTCTTTTCAATCTTTTTTATAATATCCAAATTACAAAACTCCGTAAAGATAAAAAAACAGGAAAAGGGCCTAAACGTCCAGCATTTAGACTCATTCCTGTTTTAAAAATCATATACTTTTTATCCTCTATTCTGCTGTGCAACTAACTGATCTGCACCGTATTTCTTACGAAGAGCAGGTTTTTCAATCTTACCAGTTGCATTTCTTGGAACTTCTGCAAAGATAACTTTCTTTGGACGTTTATATTTTGGAAGTTTCTTACAGTATTCGTTAATTTCTTCTTCTGTACATTCCATTCCATCGATGATGGAGATGATTGCACCAGTAATCTCACCAAGACGCTTGTCAGGAAGACCAATGACCGCTACGTCAGATACCTTTGGATAAGCACTTAAGAAGTTCTCAATCTGTACAGGGTAAATGTTTTCACCACCGGAGATGATAACGTCTTTCTTACGGTCTACAAGGAAGTAGAATCCATCTTCATCCTGCATCGCCATATCACCTGTAAAGAGCCAGCCATCCTTAAGAGTTTCTTCGGTTGCCTTAGGATCATTGTAGTAGCATGTCATAACACCAGGGCCTTTTACGCAAAGTTCTCCTACTTCACCCTGCTCTACTTCATTTCCTTCTTCATCTACAATCTTACATTTCCAACGGTAGCCAGGAACACCAATGGCACCTACTTTATGTGTATTTTCGATACCAAGATGTACACATCCAGGACCTGTAGATTCGGATAAACCATAGTTTGTGTCATAATCGTGGTGTGGGAAGTATTCTTTCCAGTGACGAATCAATGATGGTGGTACTGGCTGAGCACCGATATGCATCAGTCTCCACTGATCTAATTCGTAATCTTCCGGCTTCAGTTCACCACTGTCGAATTTTTCAAGGATCTCCTGTGCCCATGGTACAAGAAGCCATACAAGTGTACATTTTTCTTTAGAAACAGCATCCAGAATAATCTCAGGACTGGTACCAATTAAGATGACAGCTTTAGAACCAGCAACAAGACTTCCCATCCAATGGAATTTTGCTCCGGTATGGTAAAGAGGTGGGATACATAAGAAAGTATCATCTCTGCCAGTATTATGATGTCTCTGTTCCATCTGCGCTGCCTGCGTTAAACTCTCATGGTTATGAAGGATTGCTTTAGGGAATCCTGTAGTACCTGAAGAGAAATAGATGGCTGCGTCATCTTCTTCTTCCAAACGAACGAGTGGTGGCTGTGAAGAAGCATCTGCCACTAATTCATGGTAGCTTTCTGCAAAAGTAGGGCATCCATCGCCTACATAAATAAGAAGACGTCCTTTTTCAATCTCTTCTTCGATGGCTTCTAAACGGCCAATGAACTGATTTCCGAAGAAAAGAACCTGAACTTCTGCAAGATCAAGACAGTATTTAATCTCATCGGATGCAAAACGGAAGTTAAAAGGAACAGCAATGGCACCAGTTTTTAAGATACCAAAATAGATTGGAAGCCACTCTAAGCAGTTGAACATAAGAATCGCAACGCGATCACCTTTTTTAACTCCACGGCTGATCAACATATTTGCAACACGGTTTGCCTTTTCATCAAAGATACTCCATGTAATCTCACGACGATATGGCTGTTTTGATACGTTCTGAACAAGATCAAACTCTTTCCATGTCATTTTGCGGTTTTCTGCGATGGTTGGATTCAATTCAACCAATGCAACTTCATCACCATATAATTTATGATTACGCTCTAATAAATCTGTAACTGGCATTACTTTTTCCTTCTTTCCTATAGAATATAATTTATAACTTTTCTACTTTTACCTTTTAAAGCACATTAGTAACCATAACATAATTAAGTTCAAATGTCAACAATTCTACCTCTTTTCATAAAAATCCCTTAAATACTTAATTATTTGAAATCATAGATTTTTCTCAAATCTACACTTTTTTCCTTTAAATTGTGATATAATCATTATTGATTCTGTCTTGAAATAAAATAACTTTTAAGGCGATACTATTTAAAGAATAATATTATAAGAAAAGAGGAATGAATATGTTAAACGAAAGAATGGTTGGCCTTGGAACACAGCGTTCCGTTATCCGTGAGCTTTTTGAATTCGGGAAACAGCGTGCCGCAGAAGTTGGCGCAGAAAATGTATTTGACTTCTCCATTGGAAACCCAAGTGTTCCATCCCCAGCAGAAGTAAATGAAACTGCAGAACGCCTGATTAAAGAAATGGATCCTGTTGTCCTCCACGCTTACACAAGTGCTCAGGGTGATGCAGGTGTTCGTCAGATGATCGCTGACTCCATCACAAAACGTTTTGATTTTAAGGTTGGCCCAGACAATCTTTACATGACAGTTGGTGCTGCTGCTGGTCTTTGCTGCTGCTTAAACGGTCTTTGCAATCCTGGGGATGAAGTTATTGTTTTTGCACCTTATTTCCCAGAATATAAAGTATTCATCGAAGGTGCCGGCGCTGTAATGAAATTAATCCCTGCAGATATCGAAGCTTTCCAGATTGATTTTGATGCCTTTGAAGCAGCCATCAATGAAAAAACAAAAGCTGTTATCGTAAACTCTCCTAACAACCCAAGTGGATGTGTTTACTCTGAAGAAACCATTCAGAAGCTTGCTGAAGTTCTTAATAAAAAAGCTGCAGAATATGGACAGCCAATCTATGTTATCGCTGATGAACCTTACAGAGAGATCGCATTTGATGGCACATTCGTTCCATATCTTCCAAAATACTACAACAACACATTAGTATGCTATTCCTGGTCCAAATCCCTCTCCCTTCCTGGAGAACGTATGGGTTACATCGTTGTTCCAGATCAGGTAGAAAATCAGAATCTTGTATACGCAGCATGTGCCGGTGCAGGCCGTTCCCTTGGATACGTAAGTGCCCCTTCTCTTTTCCAGAGAGTTTGTGCAGAATGTTGTGACCTTACTTCCGACATCTCCATTTACGAAACAAACCGTAATCTCTTAGTAAATGGACTTCGTGAAATGGGTTATCACGTGGTAGAACCAGGCGGAACTTTCTACATGTTCCCAAGAACATTAATCGAAGATGATATCGCATTCTGTGAAAAAGCAAAAGACTTCAATCTTCTCATCGTTCCTGGAACTGGTTTTGGATGTCCTGGACACACACGTATTTCCTACTGTGTACCTACAGAAGTAGCTGAAAGATCCCTTGAAGCATTCAAGAAACTTGCTGATTACTACAAAAACAAATAATTTTTTACATATAGCACGTTAACAAAGGAGTTTGATGAATGATCATTGATTTTCATGTTCATAGTTTTCCACCGGAAATCGCCCCAAATGTTCTCTATAAATTAGGGGTGGAAAAAGCAAGAATCCTTCCTTTTTCTGACGGTACTATGGACGGTATTATAAAATCTATGGAGCCTTGCGGAATCAACTATTCCGTAAATCTCCCCGTTCCGACCTCCATGAAACAGGTGATTAAGTTAAATCGCCTCGCGATCGAAACAAAAGAAGAACATTTTGCAAAGGGAATCATTAATTTCGGGGGCATGCATCCGGATTATGAGGACTATAAAACCATCATAAAAGATCTGGCTGCCAACGGAATTCAGGGCATCAAAGTACATCCTTCCTATATGGGAATCGACATCGATGATATCCGTTTTCTTCGCATCTTAGATGCGGCTTCCGAGGCAGGCCTTGCTATCATCACTCATGCCGGTATTGATATTGGTATCTACGACCGTAACTACTGTTCCGTAAAACATGTTTTAAATGTCATCGAACAGGTACATCCGGAAACTTTCATTCTTGCCCACATGGGTAACTGGGGTTGCTGGGATGAAGTAGAAAAATACCTCTGCGGTGCCCCAGTCTTATTCGACACTGCTTTCTCCCTTGGCAAAACCACACCAAATCCACTCTCCACAGAGCCTCCTTACATGGATCAAAAACTGACCGAAGAAGAATTTGTACGTATTTGCAAAAAACATGGAACGGATAAGATTCTTTTTGGAACCGATTCTCCTTGGGGAGATGCTCCAGTTGAGGTGGAACAGATCAAAGCACTGCCATTTTCAGATGAAGAAAAAGAGATGATCTTCAGTGGCAATGCGAGAAAAATATTAAAAATATAAATCCCATAAAAAAAGCTACCACGTTATAAAATGTGATAGCTTTTTTATGTATATATTCTTTAAGTAAAAATCTATTTATTTGTAAAGGTCACGTTTGTCGATAACACGTTTAGCTTTACCTTCAGATCTTGTGATTGTCTTTGGTTCTACAACCTTAACATCAACTTTGATACCAAGCATGGATTTAAGACCTGCTACTACTGCTGCTTCACGTTTTGCAACTGGTACATCGTTTGCTTCTACCATTTCTGGTGTGAGCTCAACCTGTACTTCGATAGTATCGTTGGAACCAACACGGTCAACTACAATCTGGTAGTTTTCTTTGTAACCCTGTTTTAATAATACAGCTTCGATCTGGGATGGCCATACGTTAACACCTTTAACTACCATCATATCATCGGAACGTCCCATAGGTTTTGTCATACGTACGTGTGTACGTCCACAGGAACATTTCTTTCTTGTAAGACGGCAAAGGTCACGAGTACGGTAACGAAGAAGTGGGAATGCTTTCTTTGTAAGACATGTGAATACTAATTCACCAACTTCACCTTCTGGAAGTACTTCGCCTGTTTCAGGGTTGATGATTTCTGCGTAGAAATGGTCTTCCTGAATATGCATACCAGCCTGTTCTTCACATTCGAAGGATACACCAGGACCGGAGATTTCTGTTAAACCATAGATATCGTAAGCTTTGATTCCAAGGGATTCTTCGATATTGTGACGCATTTCTTCTGTCCAAGGTTCTGCACCGAAGATACCAGCTTTTAATTTGATCTGATCTTTGATACCTGCTTCTGCGATTGCTTCACCAAGATAAGAAGCATAAGATGGTGTACAGCAAAGAATTGTGGATCCAAGGTCAGTCATGAACTGAAGCTGTCTTTCTGTATTACCAGAAGACATAGGAAGTGTAAGGGAACCTACTAAATGGGAACCACCATTTAATCCAGGACCACCAGTGAATAAGCCGTAGCCATAACATACATGAACAACGTCTTCTTTTGTTCCGCCAACTGCCATGATTGCACGTGCACAACATTCATCCCATACATTGATGTCTTCCTGTGTATAGAAAGCAACAACACGACGTCCTGTAGTACCGGATGTGGACTGGATACGTACACAATCAGACAGAGGTACACCAACTAAACCATATGGATACTGATCTCTTAAATCATCTTTTTCAATGAAAGGAAGGTTTTTGATATCTTCGATTCCTTTAATATCTTCTGGTTTGATACCTTTTTCGTCCATTTTATTGCGGTAAAATTCAACGTTTTCATAAACATGTTTAACCTGTTCAACGATTCTTTCGCTCTGTAATTTCTGAAGCTCTTCTAATGGCATTGTTTCAATGGCTTCCTGATAATAATTTCCCATTATATTTCTTCTCCTAATAATCTTATGTCAATGCTAAAATAAACACTGCTTTTACATTATAAACTTTTTTATAATAAAAGTCTATGAATATCAAAACTTTTAATGGCAATTATTAATATAATTAATAATATCAATAATTGCCATTATTCGGTCATTTTTTAGATTATAAAATTATTTCTCGCCTCTTCCAAGAGCGAAAGCTTTCATGTTTAATTCCTGGAATTTTGCTGGAATACAATCTTTGATTGCCTGAATCCATTTTTCTTCTGGGATATCAAAGTATTTGGATAAGCGTCCCATAAGAACGATATTAACTGCTTTGGAGGAACCAGCTTCATTTGCTAATGTTACACAATCCATTGCATCTACATTAAGACCAAGGGCTTCCATTTTCTCTACGAGATTTTCTGGATATTCCGCTGCACCGATGATTACTGGCATAGGATCAATTTCCTGTGTATTTACTACGATACGGCCTTCTGGTTTTAAGTATTCTACGTAACGGGCTGCTTCTAATTTTTCGAAGGAAACGATGACATCTGCTTCCCCTTTATCAATGATTGGAGAATAAACTTTTTCACCAAAACGTACATAAGTTACAACACTACCACCACGCTGGCTCATACCATGTACTTCGGATACTTTTACATCATAACCTTCCTGTAATAATAAATGTCCTAATAATTTGCTGGCAAGAAGGGATCCCTGTCCACCAACACCAACAATCATAATATTTTTTGTCATTTTGGCTACCTCCTATGCCTGTAATGCATCAAATTTGCACATCTGCTGACAGACGCCACAACCTACGCAAAGTGTGTTATCGATGACTGCTTTTTTGTTTTTCACGCTGATTGCAGGACAACCAATACGCATACAAGATTTACATCCGATACATTTGTCTTCTTCAACATGGATTGGTCCATTATGTTTTACGTATTTAAGAAGAGCACATGGACGACGGCTGATGATAACAGATGGTTCATCCGCTGCTAATTCTTCTTTTACAACGCGGTCACATTCTGCAAGGTTATATGGATCTACGATTGCAACACGATTGAAGCCCATAGCACGGCAAAGTGCTTCTAAGTCAATCTTACCAGCTGGGTCGCCTTTGATATTGTAACCTGTTGTAGGGTTCTGCTGATGACCTGTCATACCTGTGATGGAGTTATCTACGATGATGATTGTGGAATTACTCTGGTTGTAAGCAACGTTTGCAAGACCTGTCATACCGGAATGCATGAATGTGGAATCACCAATTACGGAAACTACTTTGTAATCATTTTCATCACCGAGTGCTTTATTAAATCCGTGTGTAGCACCAATGGAAGCGCCCATACATAATGTCATTTCAATGGCATTTAATGGAGCTACAGCTCCTAATGTATAACATCCGATATCGCCAAGAACTGTACATTTGTTTTTGGATAAAGTATAGAATAATCCACGGTGAGGACAGCCTGCACACATTACAGGAGGTCTCATAGGCATGGTTTCATCTAACTTCTTGTATTCTGGTGTTTTTACACCGAGTTTTTCAGCGATAAGATTCTGGGAGAATTCTCCGAGAATAGGAAGAAGTTCTTTACCAACTACATCGATTCCAAGCTGTTTGCAGTGATTTTCGATGATTGGATCTAACTCTTCAATTACATATACTTTTTCAACTTTTGCTGCGAAATCTTTGATCAGATCTACTGGAAGTGGATTTGTCATACCAATCTTTAAGATGGATGCATTATCGCCAAATACTTCTTTTGCATACTGATAAGATGTGGAATGAGTGATGATACCAATCTTTGTATCGCCCATTTCTACACGGTTGAATACGCAGTCATTGGCATATTCTGCTAATTTCTTTGTACGTTCTTCTACAATTGGGTGACGACGAATCGCGTTACCAGGCATCATAACGTATTTTGCAATATTCTTCTCGTATGGAATGGTTTCTGGAACAACACGTTCGGATGTTTCAACAACACTCTGAGAATGTGCAACACGTGTACACATTTTCATGATAACTGGAGTATCGAATTCTTCGGATAATTCGAATGCTTTTTTCGCAAATTCCAATGCTTCTGCGGAGTCAGATGGCTCTAACATAGGAACTTTTGCAGCGATGGCATGATGGCGGGAATCCTGTTCATTCTGAGAAGAATGCATTCCTGCATCATCTGCTACACAGATTACAAGGCCGCCGTTTACACCTGTGTAAGCTGCTGTGTATAATGGGTCAGCTGCTACATTGAGACCTACATGTTTCATACCACAGAAACTTCTTTTTCCTGCTAAGGATGCACCAAAAGCAACTTCCATGGCTACTTTTTCATTAGGTGCCCATTCACAATAAATCTCATCATATTTTGCTGCTTCTTCTGTAACTTCTGTACTAGGAGTACCAGGGTAGCTAGATACGACACTACATCCAGCTTCATATAAACCCCTTGCAAATGCTTTGTTACCTAACATTAACTGTTTCATGTTAATATCCCTTTCTGTTTTTCTATCATTGATAGTTTATAAAACTCTTCATAAGATTCATTCAATAATCTTATGGTATTATCTAATATTATTCGGAAATTTCCTCTTCCTTCTCATCCATGCGATCAAGAATCTTGCCAAGGCATCCGGTACCGTAATTCAGCATACGATTCACACGACTGATTGTTGCGGAGCTGGCATTGGTTTTCTCCATAATTTCCGTGTAAACTTTATCCTTTTTTAACATGGAAGCGACTTCAAATCGTTGTTCCATGGATCGTAATTCCGTCATTGCGCAAACATCTTCAAAAAAATCACAACATTCTTCCAATGTTTCTAACTCGAGAATCGCTTTATACATGTCCAAACGACGTTCTTTCACATTCTTTCTTGGCATTTATACACCGTCCTTTACACAATATGAGATTATTTTAACATTTATTCTAAAAATAGTAAACCAATTCTTTTAACAGATTAAAGTGTTATGGAGTAAAGTGTAAATTTTTTTAAATATTTTTGCTTTTTTCTTATGCTTGCAGTGTATTCTCATATCGTTTATAGTAGTCTTATCTGACAGAAAGGATTCGTAATTATGAATGAACAGCGCTATGCGATGCTTAGCAGACCCTTTCGCAAGCATCCTACCTTATTCAGGATTTTATTATTATTGAATAAATTATGCACCTTGGCAGGATATATCTCCTATCCTCTTCTCATTGTAATCCTTTTATATAGAGGAGATCATAGAGGGATTCCATATGTCCTGATTCCGGGTATCTCCTTTGTACTTCTATCCTTATTCCGAGATCGGGTAAATAAACCAAGACCTTACGAAATTCTTGCTATTAATCCACTGATTAAAAAGGATACCTTGGGGCATTCTTTCCCAAGCAGGCACACTTTCTCCATCTTTCTTATCGCAACCTGCTGGCTTGGCATCTGTCCATATGTAGGCTTCGTCCTATTGGTAATTGCCTTTTTACTTGCCTGCATCCGGGTGATTGGTGGGGTTCACTTTCCAATGGATGTCTTCTGCGGTGCGGTGATTGGTTTCGTCTGTGGTATTCTTCCATGGATAATTTCATAGATATAACTTAGGTTAGCTGGGAATGATACTAAAAAAGGGGTAAAGGATCTTTGCAACGAAAAATCCTTTACCCCTTTCAGTCAGTTTTCATCAATTTTCAGGGACATACGAAAGCCGCTTTATTGTGACAGCTCCTTCATTCACTCCCTGCCACCGTTATCATTGGTGTCGAATCATTAATGTTTCTTCTTCTTTCCAAGATAGGTATTACACTCATCACAGTACTTGTTACCATCTTCGTCAACATGCCCTTTTGCAGGGATTTTTTTCTGTTTCACTAAGACTTTGCCACATCTTCCGCAGTGACTTCCCTCTGTCAAGCCTTTTTTGGTGCATCTTGGAGCTTTTGCTTCATCAATGATACTCTCATGTCCTAAGGCTGGAATCACTGGATTATGGTCTATACACTCAGTCTCAGCTGTTTCATCGGCAAACCACATTCCACATTCCGTACATTCGTAATATTCTTTTCTTCCATCTTCCGTACAGGTTGGAGCCTTTTCTTCCACCTTTGTCAGTTCATCTTTATGGATATGGTTACAGCTCGTATAAGTCTGATTTCCTACGGAAACAGAAGGTAAGAAATCAACGGCAGTTAACATTTTCTGTGCACCGTTATAAAGAGAAATAAAAGTGTTCCATTCCGATGATTCCGAATCATAGTAATGCGATTTACCATCGCTATTCAAAGCGAATTTTGCCATTTGATTCTCGGCATTTTTTACTGCATCACGGAACTTTTCATTAATATTAATATGGTGTGAAGCAACCCTGGCATCATTCTGATCAAAATCTGCAGATTTCTCTTCTATTTCCGCGTGACGCCTAGGACCGCTTCGTGGTTCAGGAAATAGGTTTACCAGTTCTAAAATACATTCGTATCATCCCAATAAAGAATATTCCGGAGAAACTCCACCAGTCACCTGTGTAGAGATACAATTTCCAGAAAATTTCTTTGAATCTCTGGCATTCAAAGTACCGGCATTACTTAAAGTTACAGAACCGCCGTCTCTCTTATAGCAGCCATCTAACATCTGTACTCGATAAGAGAGGAGAAAGAAAAAAGAGCTATAAAAATGAATCATTTTCATAGCTCTTTGTATTATTCATTATTTCACATCAAATTCTGGAAATTAGTCTTCCTGTGGAGCTGCATCTAAAGCTTTAACGGAAAGGCTGATCTTACGATCTTCTTTCTTGAAGTCAACAACTTTAGCTGTGATTTCCTGACCAACTTTTAATACGTCAGCTGGTTTTTCAATGTGTTCTTTAGCGATCTGAGAAACATGAAGTAATGCGTCAACGCCTGGTTCTAACTCAACGAAAGCACCAAAGTCTGTCATACGAGCAACTTTACCTTCAACAACGTTGCCTACTGCATATTTTTCTTCAGCGTTTAACCATGGATTGGATTCTGGGAATTTTAAAGATAATGCAATCTTTTCGCCCTGGATATCTTTGATTAAAACGTTCATTGTTTCGCCAACTGTGAAAACTTTCTTAGGATTTTCAACACGTCCCCAGCTCATTTCGGAGATGTGAAGAAGACCATCTGCACCACCAAGATCGATGAATGCACCGAAATCTGTTACGTTCTTTACAGTACCTTCTACTGTCATGCCAGCTTCGATTTTTGCGAATAAAGCTTCCTGTTTTGCTTTCTTATCAGCGATTAATAACTGTTTACGATCACCAATGATTCTTCTCTTACGAGGGTTGAATTCTGTGATAACGAATTCGATTTCCTGGCCATCGTATTTCTTTAAGTTCTTTTCATATGTATCAGATACAAGGCTTGCAGGGATGAATACTCTTGTTTCTTCAACAACAACGCTTAAACCACCGTCTAATACTTTAGCTACTGTAGCTGTTAAAACTTCTTTATTGTTGAATGCTTCTTCTAATCTCTTGTTGCCTTTTTCTGCTTTAAGTCTCTTATATGTTAAGAGTACCTGTCCTTCTCCATCGTTAACTTTCAGAACTTTTGCTTCCATTTCGTCACCAACATTAGCAACTGTTGTAAGGTCAAGATTCTGATCGTTGGAATACTCCTGTCTGGAGATGATACCATCTGCTTTATATCCAATATTAAGGATGATTTCATCCTCTTTTACGTCGATAATAGTACCTGTAACAACCTCTCCATTTCTGATTGTCTTAAAACTTTCTTCCAGCATCTGGTCAAAACTCATTTCTGCCATGCTTTCATGAACCTCCTTGATTATATTGTTTGGGGTTGAAGCCCCTGCAGTAATACCGACTTTTCGGGTATTACGAAAATTCTCCATATTCAAATCATGAACTGTTTGTATATAAAAAGTATTACTACATTCTTTTTTACTTATCTCAAAAAGTTTTTGAGTATTCGAACTGTGTTTGCCACCTATGACAATCATGGCGTCCGATTCCTGTGCAAGGGTTCTCGCCTCTGTTTGTCTCTCCTCCGTGGCATTACAAATCGTGTTAAAAACATTTATATCATAACCCTTTTTGGAGATAATTTCAACTAAATAATGGAATTTATTGTAATTAAATGTGGTTTGGGAAACGATAGAAACCGCTGTCCCCTCCGCTAAATTCATAAATTCCGCCTGTTCCCGATTCTCCACGACAATCGGTGGTGTATTACACCATCCCATAATCCCTTCTACTTCAGGATGATGGTTATTGCCTATAATAACAACTACTCTGCCTTCCTTACTTTCCTTGTCCACAATCTTGTGAATCTTACGGACAAAAGGACAGGTTGCATCTACCAAACCGAGACCTGCTTGTTCTATCTCCTGATATATCTTCCTTGGAACGCCATGGGATCGGATAATGATGGTTCCCTTCTCAAGCTTAGAAAACTCGGAAGAATCATCGATTACATGAACACCTTGTCTTTCCAAATCAGCAACGACTTCTTCATTGTGAATGATAGGGCCATATGTATAAACATCCTTGTGAACCGCTTCTTCATAGACGCGTTCCACCGCTCTTCGAACCCCAAAACAAAAGCCAGCAGACTTTGCTATATTAATTTCCATAAAAAATGTTACTCCGGCAATTTATTTGATCTTATTGAATTCCGCTATTACTGCGGACACAACTTCCTCGATGGTCATATCGGAGGAGTCCACAAGCACTGCATCCTCTGCCTGGCGAAGTGGTGCAATCTCTCTCTCCATATCCTGCTTATCTCTTAAGATAATGTCCTGCTCAATCTGATTGAAATCACATTCCATTCCTTTTGCACATAATTCATCAAATCGTCTCTTTGCACGAATTGCTGAAGATGCGGTAAGGTAAATCTTTAAAGAAGCGTTAGGAAGTACGTGGGTTCCAATATCCCTTCCATCCATAAGGATGTCTGTAGTAAGTGCCATGTTGCGCTGAAGATCAAGAAGCGCTGCACGGACTTCAGGAATCGCGGATGTCACGGAAGCCATCTTACCAACTTCCTCTTCGCGGATATATGGAGTTACATTTTCACCATTTAAAATCACCTGCTGTTTTCCTTCTTCATCATAAGCAAGAGATACTTTGATTTCTGGGCAAAGCGCTGCGATTGTTTCACGGTCTCTTCCATCCACACCTTTTCTTAAAAGATATAATGCGATGGCACGATACATCGCTCCGGTATCCACATACACAAAGCCAATCTGGCTTGCAATCTGTTTTGCAATTGTACTTTTTCCTGCACCTGCAGGTCCATCAATAGCAATACTGTACATTAACGCGTCCTCCTAAAAATAGGGATAATTTTACATTCCATTATAGCAACCTATAGGAACCTATTCTTATCCATAATATCATACCTTGAAAGGAAAATCAAAGCATTTCTTTGTTTTTCTTTAAGAAAAATACCCTGCGGTATATCCGGTGGACCAGGCAATCTGCAGGTTAAAGCCTCCCGTCACCCCATCCACATCAAGCATCTCCCCGGCAAAATAGACACCTGGAACCTTTTTTGATTCCATGGTTTTTGGATCCACTTCCTTGGTATTGACACCGCCTCTTGTAACAATGGCTTCCTCAAAACCTCGAACCCCTTTTATATTCATTGGGAGATTTTTCATAAACTCAATCATACGATGACGATCTTTTTTGGTGATGTCCCTAACCTTTGTATCCGGTTCCATAGATGCGATCGCAAGGAAAATATTCACCATTTTCTTTGGCAACATGCTTTCCATAACATTGGAAATATTTTTATTACGGTATGTATCAAACTCTCTTAAGAATCGTTTTTCAAGCTGTTCTTCTGTCAGAGATGGTTTCAGATCAAG
Source organism: Eubacteriales bacterium (assembly GCA_030531555.1). Lineage (GTDB taxonomy): Bacteria > Bacillota > Clostridia > Lachnospirales > Lachnospiraceae > Anaerobutyricum. The sequence continues at coordinate 16,426 of JAUNNI010000012.1, forward strand.
GAAGAGCTTCAGTTTTCCTTCCTGCAAGGACTTTTTATGTTTGCCAAGTCTGGTACTGGCCGTTAAAACAAGCGGACCACTCACGCCAAAATGGGTAAATAAAAACTCGCCAAAACCTTCATAAACCATTTTTTTGCCATCTTTTACGCGAATTGATACATTTTTTAAAGTAAGGCCCATCAAATCTTTACACCATGGTTCTTTCATAACAAATGGTACAAGAGATGGTTCCACATCTTTAATGGAATGCCCTAACATTTTTGCCAGATTGTACCCTTCCCCATTGGATCCGGTAGAAGTGTAAGAATTGCCGCCACAGGCAAGAATCAGAGAATCTCCTTCGATCTTCTGTCCATTTTCTAAAACAACGGCTTCAAAACCTTTTTGCTCATCAAATAAAATTTTAGTTACATGGGCATTTAATCGAATATTTACTCCATTTTTTTCACATTCTTTTTTCAAAACACGAATCACATCGGAAGAACGATCACTCTCCGGAAAGACTCTCTGACCACGTTCTACTTTAATTTTCAGCCCATGATCTGTCATGAAGTTCATCATGGCCTGATTGTTGAAACGTTCAAAAGAACTATACATAAATCGAGGATTGGTCACCACATTATCAAGGAACTCACCAGGCTCACAGGCACTTGTGATATTACATCGGCCTTTTCCGGTGATAAAAATCTTTTTTCCAAGCTTGTCGTTCTTTTCAAGAAGAACCACTTTTTTATTTTCTTTAGACGCAGAAATGGCAGCCATAAGACCGGCTGCCCCTCCACCAATTATAATCACTTTTCTCAATTACTGACTACTCCTGTTATATACATCGTCGTATTCATTCCACAATTCTTCCAAAGCCATGAGATGCTGTTCCACCTCTTCCTTACGAAGAAGAGCAAGTGCAGTAACCAGAGCATTAACGATGCTTAATGGACCAACCATAGAATCTACGATGGTCATTACATCGGTTTTTGCTATAAGAATGCAATCTGCAAATTCTGCCACTGGGGAATGAATATTGTCGGTAAGTGCAATGGTATCCGCGCCATGATTTCTTGCATACTGTAAAGCGCGAATGGTACGTTTGGAATATCTTGGGAATGTCACACCAATCAGTACATCATTCTTGCCAATATTACAAATCTGTTCCAGAGTTTCTGAAGTACTGCTCGTCTCTACTACAATAACTTTATCAAAAAGCATTTTAAAATAGTAGCCAAGAAGGCCTGCAAGATAAGCCGCACTACGAGCACCTAAAATGTAGACACGATGGCTTTCATTGATCAGTTTTACTGCTTTGTTAAACTCTTCTTCATCGATTCCACTATGTACGGTATCTTTCAGACGCTCAATATCTGTGATCAGAATGCTCTTCAAAACGCCTTTTTCCTGATAACGTTTAGAGGAAAGAGACATTCTCTGCATGGAATTGGAATTGGTCTTTACGATTACCTGAATTGCTTTCTGTAATTCTGGATATCCATCGTAATCTAACTGATAAGCGAAACGAACAACAGTGGATTCACTAACTCCAGCTTCCTTTCCAAGTTTCGATGCAGTCAAATAAGCCGCAATATCATAGTTTTGTGTAATATATTCAGCCAGTCTTCTCTGACCTTTGCTAAAGGATGATGCCTTCGCATCCATCCTCTGCAATAAGTTCAAATGTTCCATAATAAATATCTACCTATTCTATAATTTACGTTTTTTATACAAATGTATTATTTACCTTCGTATGTGATGCAGCTTTCTACATCATAGCCTTCTAAAACTTCTCTGCCTTTAAGACCTGCAAGTTCCATAACAAAGACCATCTTTACAACAACGCCACCAAGGGACTCGATCAGCTCTGCTGCTGCTTTTGCTGTTCCACCTGTTGCAAGAAGATCATCTACGATAACAACTCTCTGTCCTGGGAAGATGGAATCTTTGTGGATTTCGATTTCAGCAGTGCCGTACTCTAAAGCGTATTCTTTACTTACGGTCTCTCTTGGAAGTTTTCCTTTTTTACGTACAGGAATAAATGGTTTACTCTTGTTATAAGCAATTGGCATACCAAAAATGAATCCTCTTGCCTCAAGACCTGCAATCACATCGTATTCTGTATCGGAAAGTAATTTCATAAGTTCATGAATACTAAGTTTTAATCCATCTGGATCTTCTAAAATGGATGTAACATCTCTAAATACAATTCCTTCCTTAGGAAAGTTAGGGATGCTGATAACATAATCTTCAAGTCTTTTCATTATATTCTCTCCTCCTGATTTTTGTTTTCACAAAATCGCATAATTATAAACATATTATTTCATATCGATTTTTATATTATAGCACTATTTCATAAAAAAAACCATAAGAATTCACACTCTTTTATTACTTTATACGATAATTTTGCAGAATTTCTCAATAGCCCATGCAACGCCTTCCTCATCATTGGTTTTCGTGATAAAATCTGCTCTTTCTTTCAGAATCTCCTCTCCATTTGCCATGGCAACACCAATACCGGCCTTCTCGATCATGGCAAGATCGTTGATTCCATCTCCACAGCCCATAGTTCCTTCCTCATCAATTCCAAGAATTCTGGCAAGGCTCAACAGCGCCTCTCCTTTATCACAGGTATGGTAATTAATCTCAATATTGTTGGATAAAGAATAGGTTGCTGCAATATCTTCAATTTTAGAAAGTTCTTCATAAACCTGCTGTCTTTTTTCCTGTGATGCAAAGAACATGCTGATTTTTTCTACCGGCTGCTTGTGTTCACGAACAAAGGCAGGCAGATCATCAATTCTCTGTCTGGTAGTCAGTACCAGATCCTTAATGTGTGACTTTATATTATAGTCCTCAAGATGATCATAAAATCTGCCTTCACACCAGCCATCTCCAATCAGATATGCATCATAATAAGTATCATATCCTTCCAGTATATCAAAAAGCTCCAGGGCTCTTTCCCATGGAATTCCATTCTGATAGATTACCTCGTCTTTTTCCAAATCCACAATGGATGCTCCGTTGGAGGTGATAACGTATCGCATTCCATCGATATTTTTCAGATAATCCGGAATACCGGTCTTTACGCGACCGGTTGCTGCTAAAACAGTGATCCCCTGACGGATACATTCTTCTAATACCGCTTTGGTTCTAGGGGTCAGTTTTTTATCAGTTGTCAATGTAGTCCCATCCAGGTCAAGCCCGATCAGACGAATCTCCTTTTCTGTCATCTTATCCCTCATACTTTCTGTTTCTATAAATGTATATTCTTTTTAAGCAAAACGATAATTTTGAATTACAATCTGTAATGTGCGTTCTCCTCTCCACTCATTCATCTGAGGGTAGTAGGTAACATGCATCTTCACATTGGTATAAAGCCCACGCTTTATCCGATTGATCGCATCTTTTCCAAAATGCTCTTCCATCTCTTTTACAAAATGATCAGCTTCTCCAAAATAGAGTGCATCCATCCCATTTCCCGCGGCATCCTTCACATACATTTTCACACAACGTCCGCTGTTTCCAAGAACTTTTAAACTACAGATTTGAAGATCTTTTTGTGCAAAAAGAGGTTTTTCATTTTCCATGCCAAAGGGTTCCATCATGGAAAGTTCCTCTATAAAATGTTCTGAAATATAGTAAAGTGGAACGGCAATATCAATACGGACCGTGGAGATAAAGTCTTTTTCTTCCAGACTTGTATTGGCGTTGAGACGTTGTCTGAGCTCTTCCACTTTTTCTTCTTCCATGGACAAACCCGCTGCCATAGGGTGACCACCATACTTGGTAAAGCAATCTTTCACTTTGGTCATTTCCTCAAACATCTGGTAAGCCTCGATGGATCGTCCGGAACCTTTCACCCCATTTTTTGTTTTGGTAAGAACAAAGGACGGTTTATTATAATACTCTCTCACACGCCCTGCAATAATTCCGGCAATACTCTCATGACAATCCTCCAGGAGGACAATAAGCACTTTGTCCTTGCAATGACCTGTGCTTTCCAAATAGTCAATGGCCTGCTCCACACCTTTTTTTGTCATTTCCTTACGTTCTTCATTCAGTTTGGTTAATTCAATGGCCATGGCAAGAGCTTTCTCTTCATCCTGACAGATCAGTAGCTCCATAGCCTGTCTCGCCGTAGCTAATCGTCCGGATGCATTGATACAAGGTCCTATAATAAAACCCAAATGATAGGCTGTAATTCTATGATTTCTCAGTTCATTGGCCTGTAATAAAGCGCGAAGCCCAATAATGTCTGTATCCTGAATCTGCGCAAGCCCTGCTTTTACTAAAATACGATTTTCTCCACGGAGTGGCATGACATCACATACCGTTGCCAGGGTAGCCATGGTGTAAAATGCTTCGATTTCCTTCCTGGCAATTCCACATTTTTCATAGAGCACCTCTATGAATTTCATGCTGACTACCGCACCACAGATGCTTTTAAATGGATAATTGCAATCTTTTTGTTTTGGATTCACCACAGCTGCAGCATCCGGCACATGATATATCATATTCCCTTCTATTTCCTCATAAGGAATATCATGGTGATCTGTAACAATCACAGTCATTCCCAAAGAATTTGCATAAGCAATCTGATCTATGGCCGCAATTCCATTATCACAGGTAATGATTGTGTCAACACTGTCTGTTTTTGCCTGATCAATCAGATGAATATTAATTCCATATCCGTCCTCAATACGATCTGGAATTCGATAATCGACATCAGCACCACAGCGTCGTAAGCCATTCCATAAAATATAATTGGAGGAAACTCCATCCACATCATAATCAGAAATAATACGTATTTTTCTCTTTTGCTGAATCTTTTGTAACATGATTTCTGCCGCCAGATCCACATCTTTTAGCAAATGAGAAGAAGGAAGATCCTTCATCGTGCCATAAAGATAGCTTCTCATTTCATCATCTGTGATCAAATCACGATTCCTCATCAGTCTTGCAAGAACCGGACTAATCTGAAATCTTGATGCAATGGCATTAAAATCCGCTCTTTTTGAAGTGAGTAACCACTGTTCTGTCATAGTATTCACACCTCTAACTTTATATTCTAAACATTTTCATAAAACAATGAGAAAAAATCAGGTGGGTTCAATCCCACCTGATTTGTTATTGATTCATCAAATTATTTCTTCTTTTTAGAAGCAACCTTTGCGCTTTCTTTTTTCTTAGCAGCATTCTTCATGAAGAACCAGATTGGTCCTGTGATACATACGGAAGAATAAGCACCGCATACAATACCACACATCAGAGTTAATGTGAACTCTTTGATGGAAGGAACACCTAAGATGTAAAGAACAAAGATTGTGATAAAGGATGTGATGGATGTATTGATGGTACGTGTAAATGTCTGGCTGATACTTTCATTTACAACAACATCCAATCCTTGTTTCATAAGTTGGTTATTCTTCATATTTTCACGGATACGGTCGAAGATGATGATCGTAGCATTGATGGAATAACCAAGGATTGTAAGCATACAAGCAATAAATGTATTACCTACGGAAAGTCTGCATACAGAGTAAACCGTTAATACAACAAATACGTCATGTAACAATGCGATAACCGCACTACCAGCGAACTTGACATCTTTGAATCGGAATGCGATGTAGATCAACATACAGATTGCAGCGATGATAACGGCTGTAATCGCATCACTCTTCATCTCGTTGGATACAGAAGCAGCGATTTCTTCCGTACGATAATCGGATACTTTGAAGCTGTCTTTTAACGCTGTCTCTAATTTCTGACGATCTGCAACACTAAGCTCGTTTGTCTTTACAACAAGCTGGTTGGAACCAAGAACTTTCTGGCTCTGTACAGTCTTAACATCTACAGTAGCTTTTACCGTATCACAGATTGCTTTATCAATTTCATCTGTCACACCATCGTCTACTGTCATAGTTACAGAAGTACCACCGGAGAACTCTAAGTCATAGTTTAAGATATTGCCAATGTTTTTCTTGTTGATTGGCATGAATACGAAACCAAGGATGATAACAACAAGAGAGATGATCATGCAGATCTTGCTAAGTTTTACATAATCTCTGATCTTTGGAGCCTTTGCACATCCATAGAACTTCTGGTCTTTTACACCAAGCTCATAGAAGCTTAATAAAAGATGTTTTGTTACAAATAATGCTGTAAACATGGATAAGAGGATACCAATTGCAAGTGTCTGAGCGAAACCTCGAACAGAACCAGAACCTTTCATCCACAATACTGCAGCAGCGATCAATGTTGTAATGTTGCCATCAAGGATCGCAGAAAGCGCTTTATCATAACCACCTTTGATGGAATTAAGCACGGATTTGCCTGTGGCAATTTCTTCACGGATACGTGTGAAGATGATAACGTTGGCATCTACTGCCATACCGATGGCAAGAAGGATACCGGCAATACCAGGAAGTGTTAATGTTGCATCGAATCCATTGATTGCTAAAAGATCAAGGATTACGTAAACGATGAGGGCAATACCAGCAACAAAACCTGGGAATAAGTAAATGATGGTCATAAAGATAAATACGAGAGCAAGACCAATGGCACCAGCTCTTAAAGATGTAGCAATGGCATCCTGACCAAGTTTTGCACCTACTACATTGGATCTCATTTCAGTAAGAGTAAGTGGAAGGGCACCGATACGAATTGTGGAAGCAAGCTCAGCTGCTGTATCGTAGCTTTCCATATTCTCAACAACACAAGAACCGTTGGTGATGGCAGAGTTAACAACTGGAGCACTTACTGTTTCCCCATCGTAAACGATTAAAATACGTTTTCCGATGTTGGCAGCAGTTGCAGTTGCAAATGCTTTTGCACCTTCTTTATCCATAGATAACTGAACCACATAGTTTTTCATACCATTTTCTTCTGTGGTACCAGCTTCTGCTTTTTTAATGTTTGCACCAGTAAGAACAACTGTACCGTCTTCTGTCTGGAATTCCAAGTCACCCGGTTTACCGAGTTCTTCAAGGATTGTGTTGGCATCGGTTACACCAGGAATCTCAACAGTGATACGTTTGGAACCTTCTTTGTAAACTTCTGCCTCTGTGGAGTAACCTTCCACACGTTTTTGTAATTTGTAGATTGTGTCCTGAATATCTGTGTCGGATGGATTCTTATCATTGATTTCGTATGTGATACTTACACCACCGGCAAGGTCAAGACCAAGTTCGATATTCTTGGCAGATCCTTTATGCTGTGCGCCAAGACCGTTGATTACAGTGTAAAGACAAACAACAGCAACAAGAATTACTGCAAGAATTGTAAGGACCGCTCTCTGTCTTGGATTGGCCTTACTGTTACGTTTCTTCGCCATTTTTTAATTCTCCCTTTCCTCAGCAAGAGCTGCTTTGATCATAATCGCGCATTCCACACGTTTACGTTCCATTTCACAGCTCAGATCGTATGCTTCATTAATATCTCCATGGAACTTCCATGCATTTGCAGCACAACCACCGCTGCAATAGAATCTAGCAAAGCATTCTTTACATTTTTCTTTTGTATATACGTTACATGCACGGAATTTTGAACAGATATCCTGACGCTTTACACCGTCAAAAACATTTCCTACGATGAATTCTTCCTCCCCAACAAACTGATGGCATGGATAGAGATCACCCCATGGAGTAACTGCAAGATATTCTGTACCGCTTCCACATCCGGAAAGACGTTTCGCCACACATGGACCGCCAGTCAGATCAATCATAAAATGGAAGAAATTAAATGGTTTTCCTTCTTTTTCTCTGCGGATCATTTCACGGGCAAGCTTATCGTATTCCTCAAAAATCTGTGGAAGATCTTCTTCCTGGATTGCATATGGTTCTTCTGGAAGACCTACAACCGGTTCCATGGAAATCTGTTCGAATCCAAGGTCAGCGAGGTGGATTACGTCGTTGGAAAAATCAAGGTTACGTCTTGTGAAAGTACCCCTCACATAATATCTCTGCTGATTTCTGGATTCCGCAAAGCGAACGAACTTCGGCATGATGATATCATAGCTTGGTTTTCCATTTCTTGCTGGACGCATATAATCATGGACTTCTTTACGACCGTCAATACTCATTACCACATTATCCATCTCACGGTTTGCAAACTCCATGATCTCATCATTGACAAGAACGCCATTGGTAGTAAATGTGAAACGGAAATGTTTATCATGAATCTTCTCAAGTTCTCTACCGTACTCAACCACTTTTTTTACAACATCAAAATTCATGGTTGGTTCGCCACCGAAGAAGTCAACCTCAAGATTATGACGGTTGCCAGAGTTAGCAACAAGGAAATCAAGCGCAGCTTTTCCTACCTCTTCGCTCATTAATGAACGATCTCCCTTGTACTCTCCTTCTTCTGCAAAGCAATAACGACATGCCAGGTTGCAGTCATGAGCAATATGAAGACAAAGAGCTTTTACAACGGTCTTTCTTGCTTTTACTTCCGCAATATAATCTTCATAGATATCCTCAGTAAATAAAAGACCTTCCTTCTTCAGCTCACAAACTTCCTCATAAGCTTCGGCAATCTCATCCGCAGCATAGGAAAGCTGTGTCTTCATGGATTCTAAATCATGGTTTTCGAACAGAGCAATCACATCATAGGTAACGTCATCAACGACATGGATCGCACCGCTACAGACATCCATAACGATATTATAACCATTGTTTTTGTATTGATGAACCATAAATGATTCTCCTTTCTAGGTTTTATTCTATTAAATTTTCATTTTTATAAAAATATTTATGATAATTATCATAAATATTACAGGCAAGACCAATAAGACAGGCAAGAAGTAAGGTGAACAGAATTCTGTTCACCTTATTGCAAGCATATCTTTTAAGAAAGGATCGCAAATACTCCTTTCAGCGTAGCATCTTGCGACTTATTATTTATTATTTTCACAAGTCTGATTGCCAACGGTACAGGATGTCTTACAAGCAGACTGACAAGATGTCTGGCATTCGCCACAGCCGCCTTTGCACATGCTTACTGCATATGTTTTGTTACCAGTAAGTGTTTTAACACGTTTCATAATAACGCCTCCTTATAATCAATATACTCGACAAGTGCCAAAAGCCGACACTTCATCTGATAGTATAACATAAACAAATATAGAATAAAAGAACTTTTTTCATTTCTTTGTGCAAGAAAAAACAGGCCCAGACCTCTGTCTGAACCTGCAATCTTGGAAGCTGCTCATCGCAGTCTTTTCTTACTCTTCCTCTTCTGTCTTTACGTAATTTGGACTTTCTACTGCCGCAATTGCTTCTCTCTGCATTGGGATACGACAGTTACGGTTGTTACCAAATTCTACGATTACAGTGTTGTCCATGATGTCGATGATCACACCATAGAAACCACTTGTTGTAAGTACACTGTCACCTGGTTTCATGGATGCACGTAATTCTGCCTGTGCTTTTTCCTGTTTTCTGCTTGGGCGGATGGACATGAAATAAATCAATGCACCAAATACAACAACATACATTGCGATCATTGCAATCCCTGAACCTGCAGCTGCTAATAACATATTCATAATATAACCTCCATTAATTTCAAATATTATCTGCCGTCAGATTACTCTTCCGGTGTTAAAAATCCTTCTAACGTGGATTTTTTAAACTCTTTAAAACGATGTTCTTCAATGGCTAATCGGATATCTGTCATCAAATGATTATAGAAATACAGATTATGAAGAACACATAAACGCATGCCGAGCATCTCTTTTGCCTTCAAAAGGTGTCTGATGTATGCTCTGCTGTAAGAACGACATGCCGGACACTGACATCCTTCCTCGATTGGACGATGGTCTAACTCATGCTTTTTATTGAATAAATTAATCTTTCCATGATGAGTATAAACGTGTCCATGTCTTCCGTTGCGGGTTGGATAAACACAGTCAAAGAAATCAACTCCACGATCTACCGCCTCAAGAATGTTAGCTGGTGTGCCTACTCCCATCAGATAGGTTGGCTTATCCTCTGGAAGATAAGGAACGGTAGCATCCAAGATACGATACATTTCCTCGTGGGATTCACCTACAGCAAGACCTCCAATGGCATAACCATCTAAGTCCATCTCACGAATTCTCTTCGCATGCTCAATACGAATATCCTCAAAAATACCACCCTGATTGATACCAAAAAGCATCTGATGTGGGTTTACCGTATCTGGTTTTGCATTAAGCTCTGCCATCTTCACCTTACAACGTTCTAACCAGCGTGTTGTACGATCCACTGAATTCTGAATATATTGTTTATCCAGCTTACTGGATGGACATTCATCAAAAGCCATGGCGATGGTTGATCCAAGGTTAGACTGTATCTCCATACTCTCTTCCGGTCCCATAAAAATATGATGTCCATCAATGTGAGATTGGAAATAAACACCCTCTTCCTTAATCTTGCGAAGTCCTGCAAGAGAGAAGACCTGAAACCCGCCGGAATCTGTAAGAATTGGTCGATCCCAATTCATAAACTTGTGAAGTCCGCCATATTCCTTGATCAGTTTATCCCCGGTACGAACGTGAAGATGATAAGTGTTAGATAACTCCACCTGAGTATCAATCCCTTTCAGATCGTCTGTACTGACTGCGCCCTTGATGGCTCCAACCGTACCTACATTCATAAATACCGGAGTCTCAATGGTTCCATGTACCGTCTCAAAACGTCCTCTTTTTGCTTTTCCATCCTTTGTAATTAATGTATACATACAAACTCCTTACTTTTCACATACGTATTCTATCATAGCATAAAGAAAAGGAATGTACAACTTATTTTTCTTTATAAAATTCCTTGATTCGGTCTAAGCGACTGGTCATATTGACAAGAAGTCGGTCAAGGAGAATACAGCTTGCCATCGTTTCTACAACTACAACAGCACGTGGCACAATAATCGGATCATGTCGGCCATGAATTGCGATCTCTGTCTCATTGCCATCACGATCCACTGTATTTTGTGGGCTGGCGATGGATGGAGTTGGTTTGAAAGCTGCACGGAATACGATATCAGAGCCATCGCTCATTCCACCTAAAATTCCACCGGAATGATTCGTTTTTTTGGCAGTTTTTCCATCCTTATTGCAGAAGGCATCATTGTTGCTGGATCCTAAAGAGTTAGCCACGCCGAATCCATCCCCAATCTCAAAACCTTTTACTGCTCCAATGGAAAGGATTCCCTGTCCCAACAAAGCACTCAGCTTATCAAAAACCGGCTCACCAATGCCGGCTGGCATACCAGAAATCACACATTCTACCACACCACCGGCAGAATCCTGTTTTTCCATACATTCCTCCAGAAAACGTTCTGCTTCTTTGGCAGCAACAACATCTGGCATATATAATTTATTATTATCTCTTTCTTCTTTTGAAAAACGTTCTTCTGCCACAGAAACCGGTCCGATGGATTTGGCGTAAGCATAAACAGAAATGCCCATCTCCTCCAAAATCTTGGCTGCAATGGCACCTGCCGCTACACGGGCAATGGTTTCACGACCAGAAGATCTTCCACCTCCTCGATAGTCACGAAAACCGTATTTGCTATCAAAGGTAAAATCCGCGTGACCTGGGCGATAAATATCTTTGATTGCCGAATAATCTCTGGATTTTTGATCTTTATTAAAAACAACCATGGAGATCGGAGTTCCTGTTGTTTTTCCTTCGAAAACACCAGAAAGTATCTCCACTTCATCTCCTTCATTACGTTTTGTTGTAAATTTGGACTGTCCTGGTTTTCTGCGATTTAAATATTTCTGAATATCCTCCTCACAAAGTGCAAGACCTGCCGGACAGCCGTCCACAACGACTCCCACTCCTTTCCCGTGGGTTTCCCCCCAGGTGGTAATGCGGAAAATCGTTCCCATTGTTGAACCTGCCATTTTGTCTGACTCCTTCCTTTCTCCCATTTCACCAAAATTCCTTTGAATGGAATTCCTATTTTATCCCATTGATTCCAATCCTTTTGTATTGGAAAATATATTGTTTAATCTTCTTCCAAAAGATAAGACAAAATGGATAATGTGGTAAGTCCTGCTGTTTCGGTTCGAAGAATTCGATGACCTAAAGTGATCACATGTCCTCCGATTTCTTTTACCATCTCCACTTCTTTGTCTTCAAATCCACCTTCCGGCCCAATAAAAATACCGATGGAGGCCTGTCCCTTCATGCTCTCCATCACCTCTCTGGTGTGGGACATTCCTCTGGCATCTTCATAAGGAATCAGGACAGAAGAACAATCCTTCGCATCTTCAATGGCCATGGCATAAGTCATGATGGATGTAACCTGCGGAATTCGATTTCGTTTGGATTGTTTTGCTGCACTTTCCGCAATGAGATTCCAGCGATCTACTTTCTTTTTCGCTCTTTTTTCATCCAGCTTTACCACAGAACGTTTTGTGGCTACCGGCACAATACGGGAAGCACCAATCTCCACCGCCTTTTGTATGATAAGCTCCATCTTATCTCCCTTTGGAAGGCCCTGATAAAGAGTGATTTCACAGGGAAGCTCTCTGCTCTCCCCATCAATATCTTCAATCTGGGCAAATATCTCCTCAGAATCTAAGGAAATGATGGAACAGGTATATTCTTTTTCCTTCGCCTCACAACACAGGCGAATCTTTTCTCCTGGTTTCATGCGAAGAACATTCTTAATATGATTTACACTTTGAGGATTCTTGATATGAATTCCATCCTCCATAATTTCATCTGCATCAATGAAAAACTGAAACATATTTTCTCCTGCCTATTTGCCTGGTTTTGCCACGATGGAAACCCAGTCCTTCATATGATTAATCTCAAGAATCTCGAATCCATTTGCCAGCATCGCTTCCTTCACAGGTTCTTCCATGGTGTTGATGATACCGGAAGTAATGAAAATTCCATCTTCTTTTAATAACGGAGTTACGATGCCGGAAAGTGGGATGATGACATCTGCTAAGATATTAGCAACAACCACTTCATAGCGTTTTCCATTATTCATTTCATAAAACGCTTTCGCTTCCTCTTCATCTAAGATATTCACCTGATGAACACTGGCCATTTCTTTCGTAACGCCATTGATTTCAAAGTTTTCTTCCGTTGCACGGATGGCATTTGGATCAATATCTGTTGCTAAAGCCTTTTTTGCACCTAATTTTAATCCGATGATAGAAAGGATACCGCTACCTGTTCCTACATCGAGGATTTCTGTATCTTCTTTTACATATTTTTTAAGACCAGAGATACAAAGCTTGGTTGTTTCATGGGATCCACTGCCAAAAGCTGTTCCCGGGTCGATCTCAATAATAATATCATCCTCTTTACGGTCTTCTAACGTTTCCCAGGTTGGTTTGATTACAATATTGTCATCTAAACGGAATGGCTTGAAGAATACTTTCCAGTTGTTGATCCAGTCTTCCTCTTCGGTTTCTCCGAGAGTGATTTTTCCGCTTCCCATTGGAAGGAAGGCAGAAAGTTCTACGATTTTTGCCTGAATTTTGGAGATAACAACCTGAAGGTCATCTGCCTCATCCACATAACAGCTGATCTTTGCAGTACCATCATCTGGAGCGATTTCATCTGGAAGAAGATCCACATACATGATCTTTCTTTCTTCTTCTGTCAGTGGAACATGGTCTTCTACTTCCACTCCTTCAATTCCCATTTCCTGAAGCTCATAGCTTAACATATCCTCTGCTTCTGTTGTGGTTTCAATTGTGATTTTATTCCATTTCATAATAAAAAACTCCTTTATATTTAAAAAACAGACTTTCCCTTATACTGAAATGTAATTTTAACATAATAGCCTGTCAAAATCAAAGTAAAATGTGAAAAAGGACAAAAAAGGAAGGCTGACTCCTCATGGAATCAGCCTATTTCTTTAAAGAAAAGCTTTCGATTGCTTATTTTTTCTTCTTGCCACCGAAGAATCCCTTTTTCTCACCTTTGTCCTCTTCATTGTGCTGAGCAGGGGCATCTGCAGAAACCTCACCCATGGCTTCCTGGAATTTACGAAGCGCTTCTTTTTGTGCTGCATTCAATTTTTCCGGAACCTGAACAACAAAAGTAACAAAATGATTTCCGCGTAAGCTACGATTTCTAAGACTAGGAACCCCTTTATTTTTAAGACGGATTCTTGTATCTGTCTGTGTGCCTGGTTTTAAGGTGTATTCGTAAGGGCCATCCACCGTATCGATGGTGATGGTTGCACCAAGAGCAGCCTGTGTGAAGCTGATTGGCTCTGTGGAGAAGATATCGTATTCCTGTCTCTGGAACTTAGGATGTCTGGATACCTGTACATTTACAAGAAGATCGCCTCTTGCTCCACCATTGATTCCCGGTTCCCCTTTTTCACGGATACGTACACTCTGACCGTTGTCAATACCTGCAGGAATTGGCACTTTGATCTTTTTGCGAACCTTGATAAAACCGCTGCCGGTACAATCCGTACATTTCTGGCGAATCACCTGACCGGAACCATTACATTCCGGACACTGCTGTACGTTACGTACCATACCAAACATGGACTGCTGTGTATATACTACCTGGCCGGAACCGTTACATTTGCTACATGTCTCTGGACTTGTACCAGGTTTTGCACCACTTCCGCCACAGGTTTTACATTCTTCTTTTAATGCAATTTCTAATTCTTTATCTACACCACGAATGGCATCATCAAATGTAATTCTTACTGACGCACGAAGGTTTGCCCCCTGACGAGGACCATTTCTTCTGGCACCGCCTCCGCGGCCACCGCCGAAGAAATCACCGAAAAAGTCGCCGAAGATGTCACCCATATCTCCGCCGCCAAAATCGAAACCACCGAAGCCACCTGCTCCGCCACCGCCCTGTTCAAAGGCAGCATGACCAAACTGATCATAACGACTTTTCTTTTCAGGATCGCTTAAAACTTCGTATGCTTCCGCAGCTTCTTTGAATTTTTCTTCTGCCTCTTTATCTCCAGGATTCATATCCGGATGATATTTTTTTGCAACCTTACGGTATGCTTTTTTAATCTCGGCCTCGGATGCCCCTTTGCTGACACCAAGGACCTCGTAATAATCTCTTTTATCCGCCATTTTGTCCTCCAACTAAGCGTATTCGTATAACCCATGAAAGAGGGGACAGGGGAAAAATCCTGTCTCCTCTTCGATTCATGAAATTATTCTAATTAAAGTTCTGTATAATCTGCATCAACAACATCATCTGCGGAGTATGTTGCATTTGCATCAGCACCTGGCTGAGGACCAGCCTGTCCCTGTGTCTGTTCATATACTTTTGCGAATAAGGACTGTGCATCTTTCATGAGCTGTTCTTTTGCTTCGTTGATTTCTGCAACGTCTGCATCTGTCATGGATTCAACAGTTGTACGGTCTAAGATTTCTTTTAATTTTGTAATATCAGCCTGTACAGTTGCTTTGTCGGATTCTGGAATCTTGTCGCCAACGTCTTCCATTGCTTTTTCTGTCTGGAATACCATATTGTCAGCATCATTTCTTGCATCGATTGCTTCTTTTCTCTTCTTATCCTGTGCTTCGAATTCAGCAGCTTCTTTTACAGCTTTTTCGATATCTTCATCAGACATGTTAGAACCAGCTGTGATTGTGATGTGCTGTTCTTTACCTGTACCAAGGTCTTTTGCGGATACGTTAACGATACCGTTTGCATCGATATCAAATGTTACTTCGATCTGTGGGATACCTCTCTGTGCTGGTGGGATACCATCAAGACGGAACTGGCCAAGAGTTTTGTTATCTCTTGCGAACTGTCTTTCACCCTGAACAACATGGATATCTACTGCTGTCTGGTTGTTTTCTGCTGTGGAGAAGATCTGGCTCTTCTTTGTAGGGATTGTTGTGTTACGTTCGATTAATCTTGTAGCAACACCACCCATTGTTTCGATGGATAAGGATAATGGAGTTACATCAAGAAGAAGGATGTCTCCAGCACCTGCATCGCCTGCTAATTTACCACCCTGGATGGAAGCACCGATTGCTACACATTCGTCTGGGTTGATACCTTTGAATGGTTCTTTTCCTGTTAACTGTTTTACTTTATCCTGTACTGCTGGGATTCTTGTGGAACCACCAACTAATAATACTTTGCTAAGTTCAGAAGCGCTGAGACCTGCATCGCCTAAAGCTTTCTGTACTGGTGTTACAGTTCTTTCTACAAGGTGAGCTGTTAATTCATTGAATTTTGCTCTTGTAAGGTTCATTTCGAAATGTTTTGGACCTTCTGCTGTAGCTGTGATGAAAGGAAGGTTGATGTTAGTTGTTGTAGCTGCAGAAAGTTCTTTTTTCGCTTTTTCTGCTGCTTCTTTTAATCTCTGCATTGCCATTTTGTCGCCGGAGAGATCAACACCTTCTTTTGCTTTGAAGTCATCTAACATATATTTTGTGATAACATCATCAAAGTCATCACCACCGAGACGATTGTCACCAGCAGTTGCTAATACTTCGATAACACCGTCACCAATTTCGATGATGGAAACGTCGAATGTACCACCACCTAAGTCGTATACCATGATTTTTTGTTCATTTTCATTGTCAAGACCATAGGAAAGAGCTGCAGCTGTTGGTTCGTTGATGATACGTTTTACATCAAGACCAGCGATCTTACCAGCATCTTTTGTTGCCTGTCTTTCTGCATCGTTGAAGTATGCAGGAACTGTGATTACTGCTTCAGAAACGCTTTCACCAAGATAGTTTTCTGCATCAGATTTTAATTTCTGTAAGATCATAGCAGAAATCTGCTGTGGAGAATATTTTTTATCATCAATTGTTACGGAATAGTTTGTTCCCATATGACGTTTGATGGAAGAGATTGTTTTATCTGCGTTTGTTACAGCCTGACGTTTTGCAGGTTCACCGATAACACGTTCGCCTGTTTTTGTAAATGCTACTACGGATGGTGTAGTTCTAAGACCTTCTGCGTTTGTGATTACGACTGGTTTTCCACCTTCCATTACTGCTACACAAGAGTTTGTTGTACCTAAATCAATACCGATAATTTTACCCATGATATGTTCCTCCTATATTAAACATTCTATAAATTACTATTGGGAATGGTTCTAAGACTAATTTACAACTTTTACCATTGCGTGTCTTAAAACACTGTCTTTGTACATATATCCTTTTTGGAATTCATCAGAAACAAGGTTCTCACCCTGTTCAGGATCTTCCGCATGCATCACTGCATTGTGGAAATCCGGATTGAATTCCTTGCCTTTCGCATCCATTGGTGTCACACCAAGTTCTGTGAAAGTTGTCATTAACTGTTCATAAATCTTTACGATTCCCTGAGCAAATGCACCTTCTTTTTCTTCTTCTGTGAGGGTATCAATTCCTCGTTCAAAGTTATCAATAACTGGAAGAAGTTTTCCAAGTACATCTTTTGCACCCATATCGTATCTTAAGCTCTGCTCTTTTGCGTTACGTTTTCTGGCATTTTCAAACTCTGCCATCAGACGCTGATAACGATCGGTAAGCTCTGCAACCTTTGCTTCGCTTTTTTCAAGAGCAATTTCTAAAGTCTTTGTTGATTTTTTCTTTTTCTTTGCTTTCTTATCTTTGGCAGCTTCTTCCGC
Organism: Eubacteriales bacterium; assembly: GCA_030531555.1. GTDB lineage: Bacteria > Bacillota > Clostridia > Lachnospirales > Lachnospiraceae > Anaerobutyricum. The sequence continues at coordinate 33,985 of JAUNNI010000012.1, forward strand.
ATCTGCTTCTAAAGCTTCCTCTGTTTCTTCTACAGCTACTTCTTCGGAAGCAATCTCTTCCACAGCTTCTTCGGAAACTGCTTCTGCTGCTTCTGCTGTTTCTTCTACGATACTTTCGTCGAATTCTTTTTTATTCTCTTCCACTTAAGTACCACCTTTCTATGATTTATTCTTAAAAATCTCATCCAAATCTGCCGTGAGATTCTTCAGAGTGTTCACTACTTTTCGATAGTCCATACGTTTCGGACCAATGATACCTACCGTACCGGTACCACCTTCTTCCAGCTCATAGGTTGCCGTTACAATACTGCAATCTTTTAATGACTGAATTGGTGTCTCATTGCCGATATAGACCTGTATTCCATGCTTCGATTCCTGAGAAACGGTATCATCCACAAGCTTTACAAGAGCTTTCTTTTCTACCAGGGTATCAAGAAGTGCAGAGGTCTGTCCCGGACTCATCAGTTCCGGATATTTTAACATGTTCGTTGCACCACTTGTGTAGATTTCCATGTCATCGGCTTCATGGATGGCTTCCACGATTCCGTTAAAGACACTCTCTAAAATGCCTGCATGCATTCCTGCCTGCACTTTCATGGTGTGAACCAATTCCAATGTGATCTCATTGAGAGTCAGACCCTGTAAAAATGAGTTGAGTAAAATATTAAGCTTAAGAATCTCATCATTGGAAAGTGGATCTTCAATATTCATAAGAAGGTTCTTCACCGTCTCATTACCGACAACGATAACCGCCAGCAATCTGCGGGAATCCACCATGGAAAGCTGGATAAACTTCAATTTGGATTCTCTGATATGAGGCGTGGTAACCAATGTTGCATAATTTGTGTTGGTCGCAAGTGCTTCCGCCACATTGCGTAGCATTTCTTCCATGCGATCCATCTTCTGAATCATCTTGCTGCGCTCCGCTGCAATCTCTTCCTCCATCTCACGAATCTCTAGCTCTTTTTCCTCCATCAGACGATCTACATAATATCGATAGCCCAAATCGGAAGGAATTCGTCCTGCTGATGTATGAGGCTGCAAGATATATCCCAGTTCCTCAAGATCAGCCATCTCATTACGAATGGTTGCAGAGCTAAGATGCAAATCCGAATCTTTCGCGATGGTTCTACTACCAACCGGCTCACCAGTTTCTAAATAGGTAGATATAATCGTTTTTAAAATCTTCATCTTACGATCATCTAAACTCATGAAACAAACCATCCTCCTTTTCATTTCAGATGCTGTTCGCATCTTTTCTTTTTTGATTATTAGCACTCATTTCAACCGAGTGCTAACATCTATAGATAAACTATCACCAACATCTTATAATGTCAAGCATTAATTTGATTTTGTTTTTTTATTTTATTAAAAATTCGCAGAAAATATGATTGCTCACGTCAATCCCCGCATCGGTCAGATATAATCGATCTTCCTTCTCTTCTAAGAGCTTTATCTTTTTATATCTGTCAATGACTTTCCCAAAGATTTCTTCCATGGACACGCCATATTTCTGAGAAAATCCAGAGATTGATACACCGGATCTTTTGCGGAGTCCCAAGAACATGTACTCTTCCATTTTCTCTTCCAGGCTAAGTTTCTGGAAATCCTCCCTTTCTTCCGGTGGGATAAAAGGTTTCTTTATATAAGTAGAAAGGTCTCTCTCGTTGGAGAATCTACATCCTCTCCAATAGGACGAAGCTCCGAGACCCACTCCAAGATAAGGTACATCATCCCAATATCCAAGATTATGAATACATTCTTTCCCTTCCTTCGAATAATTGGAAATCTCATAACGATGATATCCTTTTTGCATAAGAAGTTCCTGGGTCATCTCATACATTGTTCTCTCACTGTCTTCATCTGGAAGCTGTGCAATCAGATTGTCATCTTCATAAAATGGAGTTCCCTCCTCCAGAATCAGACTGTAAGAGGAAATGTGCTCCGGCTCAAAAGCAAGAACGGTTTCTAATGTTTTTTTATAAGAAGAAATCGTCTGGCCCGGCAGAGCGCTCATGATATCAATATTAACATTTTGAAACCCAGCTTCTCTGGCCCATTGATAATTTTCTTTGAATTGATCAAAATTATGAATTCTCCCCAACATTTTCAGGCAATCATCCTCGGTGCTTTGTAAACCGATACTCAATCGGTTGATGCCCATGTCATGATAGGCTTTTAATTTTTCTTCATTTAAAGTACCAGGATTCGCCTCCATGGAGATCTCAATCTGCTCCTCCATCTGGAAATTTTCACGAACGCATGACAGAATACGCCTCATTTGGCCAATTGTCAAGATACTGGGAGTCCCTCCTCCGATAAAAATGGATCGAAGCTTCTGGTCCAACGCCATTTTTCCACTTTCGATGATTTCCTGACAGAGTGCTTCTACATAAGCTTCTCTCTCCTCTTCACAAGATGGAAAAGAGAGAAAATCGCAATAATTACATTTTCGGATACAAAAAGGAATGTGTACATATAATTCCATGATTCTTCTCCTATGCAAAATAAGAGGGGTTGTTGCTTTTCACGCCATTGCAACAGCCCCTTTTCTCTTATAAATACTTTACTATTATTTCATCATTCCTGATATTTCAATATTTCATCATCCTGATTAGTCTTCATCTAATTTCAATACACTCATGAAGGCTTTCTGTGGCACTTCCACATTACCTACCTGACGCATACGTTTCTTTCCTTCTTTCTGTTTTTCAAGCAGTTTCTTCTTACGAGAGATATCACCACCATAACATTTGGCAAGTACGTCCTTACGAACTGCTTTTACTGTTTCACGGGCAATAATCTTGCTGCCAATGGCTGCCTGAATTGGAATTTCAAACAGATGTCTTGGAATTTCTGCTTTCAATTTTTCACAGTATCTTCTTCCTCTTTCATAAGCAGTGGAAGAATGCACAATGAAGGATAAAGCATCTACCTGTTCTCGGTTAATAAGAATATCCAGTTTCACAAGATCCGATCTTTCATAACCTTTCAGCTCATAGTCAAAAGAAGCATATCCTCTGGAACGTGATTTTAATGCATCAAAGAAATCAGAAATGATCTCGTTCAGCGGAAGCTCATATTTTAAAAGGGCACGAGTTTCTTCCATATATTCCATGGAAATATAAGTACCTCGTCTCTCCTGACAAAGTGTCATGATTGGACCTACAAATTCTTTGGTTACCATGATTTCTGCAGATACGATTGGTTCTTCCATGTATTCAATAGTAGATGGATCTGGAAGATTGGTTGGGTTCGTCAGATCAAACATGGTGCCATCCGTCTGGTGAACCTTGTAAATTACACTAGGTGCTGTCGTTACAAGATCTAGATTATATTCTCTCTCCAAACGTTCCTGAACAATTTCAAGATGTAAGAGCCCAAGGAAGCCACAACGGAAACCAAATCCCAAGGCTACCGATGTTTCTGGTTCATACTGGAGCGCTGCATCATTGAGCTGTAATTTCTCAAGGGCATCACGTAAATCCGGATATTTTGCACCATCGGCCGGATATAAACCACAATAAACCATTGGATTTACTTTTTTATAACCAGGAAGCGGTTCTGCACATGGACGATCTGCATCGGTAACAGTATCACCTACGCGGGTGTCCTTTACATTTTTCAAACTGGCTGTGATATAACCAACCATACCAGCAGACAATTCATCACATGGGAAGAACTGGCCTGCACCGAAAGTACCAACTTCCACAACTTCTGCTTTCGCACCAGTTGCCATCATCAGCATATTAGTTCCTTTTTTAATGCTTCCTTCCATAATTCTGGCAAAAATAATAACACCTTTGTAAGAATCATATACACTATCAAAAATTAAAGCCTGCAATGGGTTTTCTGCACTTCCACCTGGTGCTGGAATTCTCTCTACAATCTGCTCCAACACTTCTTCGATATTAATGCCATTTTTTGCAGAAATCTGTGGAGCATTCTCTGCTTCAATACCAATCACATCCTCGATTTCTGCTACAACACGCTGTGGTTCCGCACTTGGAAGATCAATCTTGTTAATTACAGGCATAATTTCAAGATTATGATCAATTGCTAGATATACATTGGCAAGGGTCTGTGCCTCGATTCCCTGTGCGGCGTCTACGACAAGAATGGCACCTTCACAAGCTGCAAGGCTTCGGCTAACTTCATAGTTAAAATCCACATGTCCTGGAGTATCAATTAAATTAAATACGTATTCCTCTCCATTATTTGCTTTATAAACGATACGAACCGCCTGAGATTTGATGGTAATTCCACGTTCTCTTTCAAGCTCCATGTTATCGAGCACCTGATTCTGCATCTCACGTTCGGTAAGAAGACCCGTTTTTTCAATAATACGGTCTGCCAAAGTGGACTTTCCATGGTCGATATGAGCAATAATACAAAAATTTCTAATCTTAGTCTGGTCAATTCCGGCCAATCTTATTCCCTCCATCTATATCAATATTTTATCTTATATATCATATAATTTATATCTGAATAAATATCATAACATGAATCCGCTTTTTCTTCCACTCTTTTTCATATTTTCATTTTTTCTCTTGACAATCTTCGCATTCATATTTTAGAATCATTGTTGGTATTAGTCTCCCATCTCTAAAAAATGATGTTTTTTCATGATATATTCATTTTACCTATTGACAAAACAGGGAAGAAACACTATTATATTAGAGTATGTTTGCATTGGACCCCCCGTGTCTGGTTTAATGCAGATGATATTAATTTAAACAAATAATCATTTATAATATTTTGGAGGTGCTCAAAGTGGCAAACATCAAATCTGCAAAGAAAAGAATTTTAGTTATCGAAACTAAAACAATGAGAAACAAAGCAATCAAATCTAAAGTTAAAACTTTCATCAAAAAAGTAGATGCAGCAATCGCAGCAGGCGACAAAGAAGCAGCTAATGTAGCATTAACAGCAGCTATTTCTGAAATCAGCAAAGCTACATCCAAAGGTATCTACCACAAAAATACAGCTTCCAGAAAGATTTCCCGTCTTACAAAAGCTGTAAACAAAATGGCTTAATTTGATTTAGAATTATAAAAAACACCGAAGAGAAGCGGCTGCTCTTCGGTGTTTCTTTTTTTATTTTTTTCTTTTTTAAGAACGAATTAATGTGATCAAAAGCATCTCTACTCCAACCTGTGCACCCAGCAATCCCATCTTAATGTCTGCTTCCATCTTCACAGCATATCTTAAACAACGTTCCAGCTGCTCCTTTGTATATGCTCGCATCTGTACATCATATTTTCGAATAACAAAAGGTGGAACACCTGCTGCCTTTGCCATGTCTGCATCGGATCTTCTTGCCATACGCATCGGCTTTAAAATAGAAAGAATGCGGTACTGTCTTACCAAAAGACTTAAAATATAGATTGGGTCCTCTTTTAAAAGAATTAAATCATTATATAATTTCAAGGCAAGGTTTTGATCTTTTTCCGCAACCGCACTGATCATATCAAAAATCTTATTCTGAATCTGTTCAGTAACCACCGCATCGATAACTTCTCTGGTTACCTCCGTTTCTTCCCCAAGATAGCTGATTAACTTTTCTGCCTCATTCTTAATCTGATAATAGTCATCTCCCACCAAAGAAAGAAAATAGCGGGCATTGTTCTCTCGAATCTGTTTCTGGTCTTTAGCCAGGGTTCTTGCCAAAAAGGTCAATAAAGTTTTTTCTTTCTGATCCTTTTTCAAAAGCTCCGCAATATAACCATTGGATTTGATCCATTTATATACCTTGGTTCTTGTATCCATCTTTCCTGGCTCGCAGATAATCAGGCAGGTGGTATCTGGTAACTGATTCAGTATTTTTAAAAATTCGTCCTTCCCTGTCTTCATGATATTGGTCCGATTCAAAAGAATCACTCTTTTTTCACTGAAAAACGGAAAAGTAGACGCCAGATCACCAAGTGCGACCAAATCTACTTTTGTTTCCTCGAATAAGGTAAAGTTCATCTCGTCACCTTCTGCCACCAAAGCATTTTTCAGCATCTGCCTGGCTTGGAAAATCAGATAATCCTCATCTCCGGTAATCAAATATACTTTATGGAATTGTTTTTCTTTAATATTTTTTGTAATCTCTTTCATTTTTAACTCGTCTCTTCCAATATTCTCCTAGATTATATCCTAGAATACAGGATAAGTCAAAAAATCACGTTTCTTCCACTGCTTGACTTTTAAGGATTCTTTTCCCTCAATGACAATAGCCCCAGAGGAAATCGTATCAAAGATATGACATTTTTCTTCACCCAGACGATTTAACAGATCATTATGGGGATGTCCATATCGATTTCCCTTTCCTGCAGAAATCAGAGCTATTGTCGGATGAAAATAGGCTAAAAATCTCTGTCCCGTAGAGTATTTGGATCCGTGGTGTGCCACCTTCAAAACAGTGATTGGAAAAGTATTCCTCGATTCCAGAAGTTTCTCTTCCTCTTCCATCCCCAAATCTCCAGTAAACAACCCTCGAAATTTACCGTATTCTGCTAGCATAACTAAAGAACTATCATTTTTTTCTTCAAAAGATTGTCCTACGACTGGGGACAGACAGGACAGTTCCATTTTACCAAAGGTAAATCGATCACCTTTTTTTAAGAAAGAAACTTTCGCCTTCTGCTTTTTCGCATATCTTTGTAAATGGAAAGCTGTCTCATCACTCTGCCTGTTTTCTATGGTATCACTCAAAAAAAGCTGTTTTATCGGATATCCCTCCTCTAGCATTTCCCGAATTCCAGACAAATGATCCTCATCCATATGGGTAACCAGGACTGCGTCCAAAGAAGCGATTCCATAATATCTTAGGGCTGGCTCAATGATATTGCGATAAACATTTTTCTTTGTACTGCTTCCTCCATCCAAAAGCAACGTTTTACCTTGTGATTGAAAAAGAATGCAATCCCCCTGTCCCACATCCAGCATGGTAATTCTCATCTCTGGCTTCTTTACGGGAAAAACCAACAGAATCATCATAAAAAAGCAAATCAGTCTGGCCTTATTTTTATGACCTTTCCAAAAAAGCAGACAAAATATGACTCCCCATCCATAATAAAGAAAAATCTTCCACCAGGGCGGAAATCCGGGTAGGATCAAGGATCCCGGAAGAAAACGTACTTTCTTTAAAAAAATATGATGGATTCGTAGAATCAAAATGGCGAGAAAGGCCAGGATTCTGTAATGTCCCAGAAAAATCCCCAAGACACCAGCCAATATCCCATCCACCATGAGAGCTGGCATGCAGGGAATCAGAAAAAGATTCCAAAATATACTGTAGGGTGTAATCTCATAATTAAAAAATAGAATGATGGGGCTTGTGACCATGGAAATAATCAAACTAAATAAAAATGCTTTCTTGGCCTTTCCTACTTTTGTCTCTCTACTTTCCATCTGATCAAAAATAAAAGGAACTACGGCTCCTATGGCAAAGATCGAAGCAAAAGAAATTAAAAATCCGCCATCAAACAGTCGGTATGGTTCTTCCAATAACATGAGAATACCAGCCAGTGCCAGCGAAGAAATCATATCATAAGAAAGTCCCAGATATTCCCCTCCTAAAAAAATCATATACATAACGATGGCTCGACTTGCAGAAGCTCCAAACCCCGTCATCGTTCCATAAAACAAGAGGAGTATGACACCTGCCGCACAAGAAATCCTATAAGAAAAACCTCTTTTGCGAAATCTTCGATAAATCATGCCCCCAACAATCGAGACATGCAGCCCTGAAATAGCCAGAAGGTGTGCCACACCATTTTCTTCGTAGATTCTTTTTTGTTCCTCAGTAAGATAACTCTTATCCCCAAAAATCATGGCACACAACATAGCGGAATCTTCAGAGGCCAGATTTTCAAGATATCCTTGCTCCACTCGCTCTTTCAACTGCCAGGCCCATCTCCGAAAAGAAAAAACCGGACGTTTCACTTTTTCTACCTTTTCAAAAAAACCAGTGGCATAGACTCCATTTGCCAGAGAGCACTTTCTTTCATCAAAGCCACCCGGATTGGTGGCAGTTTCCAATGCTTGTATTTTTCCTTCTGCTCGAATCACATCACCAGGCAGACATTCCTCTTCATTTATTTTGCCTGTCAAAGTTATATTGCCCTGAATCTTAGCCTTTTTCTCCTCCTGAATCATTCGAGGAGACTGAAGTGTAAATGTCATATATCCTGCAGAAGTCATCTTTTGTTTTATTATTTTACCCTCAAAGGTAGCTTGCTCCCCTTCCATTTTTTTGACAAGACATTCTGCCCTGTTCACAAAGATTTCCTCCATAGTAAGAGTAAAATATCCTGCCATGATGGAAAAAAACAAGCCCAAAAGGAAGAGAAAAAAAGGCTTCTGCTCTTTTTCAAACTTTCTATTCAGAAAGATCCAGAAAAAAAGCGAAGCCGGCATTATTAACCCGATTGGTCCTGGCAGGCAGACGCAAAGCTCTCCAAGCACAAGTCCCACCAGAATTCCCATCAAAGGTCTTTTCATTGTTCTCCCAAATATTCAATTCTTTTATTCTATGTCAGTAATCAAAGAATAGTCACAACCTAGAGGTCGATCCAAGCCAGAAACTTCATTAATATTGGAAAGTATCTCGCCATCTACGGAAAACTGGACCTGTGATACTCTTTCCAATGATATCAGGCTGTTTACAATGGAATAAATCTTAATTTCATCATCTACTCCATTGATTCCTGTTATAATATCCGAGCTTAAATCCAGATAACAGGTGTTTTGGAATACACTGATACGGTTGATTACCAAGTTCTCCGAAATTGGACTTTTGCTGCCCTCAACTCCATTTTCACGTAGAGCATTAATAACAGCACTCTCCATAGATTCATTATCTTTGGCATGAAGATCCTTCTCCACTTCCACCAATCCGTTTCCTTCCAGATTACTATAATATAAAGTTACCGTCTGCAAACTGTCATACACTTCTTTTTTGTCATTATCAAGAACGAAAGTATCGTCATCCATGATACCAATGGCAACACCTTCATCATCAGTCAGTGGTTCATCCTCCACCGTAAAGAGAATTCGATCAATGCCATCCAGCTGTACCAGGGATTTGACTACCGCTGCACGAAACAGAATTTCTTCACGATTGCTCATTTGGGAATATCCCACACCAAAATCAATGACTATAATGCCTTCTTCTGGCTCAGAAACTGTCTCAACGGAAAACTGTTTATTGAAAACTGCTTTGTATTTTTTCTTCTTTGAAGTATCTTTTTTGCCTAGTTCTTCAATAACCTGTCTGACTGCTATCGTCAGATTTGGAGAAAACTCCATATCTTTTTTTACATTGAGCAGACTTCCCGTCTCCAAATTCATATAATACAGATGGATGAATCCATCCTCCTCTTCTGTAACTTTCTCATCTTTCTTACAGCCGGACATCATGAATATAAGACAGAGAAATAATAGAAAATAAACTATTTTTTTCTTCATTTTATCCTCCTGTACCCTGCAATCATCCCACATAGTTCAACGGAATTCGAATGAGGAAAGTTGTCTCCTCCCCAGGTTTACTATGAACACGAATCGATCCCTTATGAAGAAGAACTACATTTCTTGTGATTGCCAGGCCAAGGCCCGTTCCTCCAGTATCCCTTGATCTGGCCTTATCTACACGATAAAAGCGCTCAAAAATACGTTCCTGACAATCCTCTGGAATTCCAACACCATTATCCTTAACACGGATGTAAAAGAATTTATGATCCGCATTCAGGAAGACATTTACCATACCACCATCATTGTTGTATTTCACAGCATTTTCGATGATATTATTGCAGGCCAAAGAAAGCTTGCCACCGTCAACTTCAGCAACAACCTGTCGCATTGTCTCAAGATGAATGGTGATATTACGTTTTTCAGCCAACGGAGTAATACGTTTTAACAGGCCTTCTAACAAATCATTAATATTCGTTGGAGCCACATTAAGATCACCTTTTGTCTTATCCATACGAACCAGGTCAAGAAGATCTGTAATGATCTGATTTTCACGATCAATCTCGTGAACGATATCATTCATGAATTCTTCATAAATCTCTATCGGAACATTTTCCTGATTGAGAAGAGAATCCGCCAATATCTTCATGGATGTAATTGGCGTCTTCAGCTCATGGGACACATTGGAAACGAATTCCTGACGGCTATTCTCCAGTTCCTTATATCGATCAGTAATCTTATTAAAGGAAACTGCCATCTGATAAAATTCACGGAATCCCTCTTCCGACAAACGATTTTCCTGATGGCCATCCGCGATATAGTTCATTTCTTTACGAATATCTCTGATAGAATGATTCATAAAAATCATGAAAATGATACCAATTGCAAAAGAAATCAGCAAACATATCCCATGAATTGTGTATTTCTGGTTTTCAACATACGTAAGCAGACCACTTTTTTCACGAAGGGTACCAAGAGAAATGATAACACCCAGTCCTTCATCCATATCTTTATCATAGATTCCGGTCATAACCTGGACGAAATTATCCCCTACTTTTTTGGAATCAATCTTCTCACCACGCATGGCACGCATGGTATCTTCCGTGATGATATATTGACCAAAATTTCGATCGTAAGTATCAGCAACTACACGGAATTTTGAATCCATGAGAATGATTCGACTATTCATCTGACAGGCCATATTCTCCAGGTTGCTTGCATCGCCACCGAGTCCATAACCTTCAAAATCTATATCGTCCTGAGAAAATTCCTCGATTCCATCATACATGATCCGGTTTGCCAATATGTTATTTTCAATTCGAATATAGTCTTCCCTCTGTTCGTAACTTTTTTTATCTAATGCATAAATTAATCGCTCTGTACCTGCATATAAGAACACATTCAGAGCGATTACGATCAAAACACTGATAAGCATAGGAAAAGATATAAAGTGGAAGAGGGACTTTATATTAATCCTGGAAATAATAACCTACCCCCCACTTTGTATGAATATATTCTGGTTCTCCCGGATTTTCTTCAATCTTTTCACGAAGACGACGGATATGAACATCAACTGTACGTACGTCACCTGGGTAATCATAGCCCCAAACAATATTCAATAAATTTTCTCTGCTGTATACTTTGTTTGGATGGAAAGCAAGAAGCTCAAGCAAATCATATTCTTTGGCGGTCAGCTTCACTTCTTTCCCTTCTGTGAATACACGTCTGCTATCACAATCAATCTTCAATCCGTTTTTCTCAAAAATCTTTTTCTTTTCTTCTTCCACAACCTTACATGAGCTTCGACGCATGATTGCCTTAATTCTTGCTTTTACCTCAAGAATATTAAATGGTTTTGTAATATAATCATCAGCACCATATTCCAGGCCAAGGATCTTATCCATATCATCTCCTTTGGCTGTGAGCATGATAATTGGCATATCAGAGAACTCTCTGATCATCTGGCATACTTCAAATCCATTTAATTTTGGAAGCATCACATCTAAGAGTACAATATCGTACTCTGTCTTTTTGGCCATTTCCAAAGCTTCCTCGCCGTCGTAGGCACAGTCAACTTGCATGTCATCCTGTACAAGAGAAAACTTAATGCCTTTTACGATTAATTTCTCATCATCTACAACAAGTACTTTTTTCATTTTACACCTCTATTCAACCGTGATGGTATTCTTAATCCTGTCGTATATCGCCTCACCAATGCCACTAACATTTTTAATCTCTTCAATGTTGGAAAAAGATCCTTTCTCTTCCCGGTAAGATAAAATTGCAAGCGCTCTACCCTCACCGATGCCATTTAAAGTCATCAGCTGCGCCTGATCCGCCACATTGATGTTTATCTTTTGCTCTCCACTGTCCATGGCAGGCTGGCCCTTCCCACTGCCATCTGTCTGCATGGAACGAACATAAATCTGTGTCCCATCCAACAGAACTTCTGCCAGATTGACACTTTGTTCATCTGCTTTTTTGGTAAATCCGCCAGCTGCCCGAATCGCCGCATCGATTCGCTCGCCTTCATAGAAAGCATATAATCCCGGTTTTTTTACACATCCGCACACATGAACATAAACATTCTTCGCCAGAGTACTTTTCTCTTCAGAAACCGAAGCTTTGCTTTCTCTTCGAATCTCGAAAGTATCCTCCGCCGCAGAAAGATCGGATAGAAAAGAAGCTTTACAGCTTGTCAAACTGAGAAAAATTCCCAGAAAAAGAAGCATGAAAGAAGCTTTCTTCTTTCTTTTCACGAAAAATCTCCTTTCTTTTTTCAAGTCGAGAAAGTCCGTAAAAAACGCGATCCGTAGAGATATCTTGTTAAAATCACGTTTACAAGATATTTCTACGGATATATAATACTCAATATTTCTTTCGAATACAAGTAGCGAGCCTGAATTTTTCTTTTATTTTACAATAATTTCTTCCAAAATAGCAATCATGTCATCCACATGCTTTTTGTTGATAACAAGTGGTGGTACAAAACGGATGATGTTGCTTCCTGCGGAAATTAATAAAAGACCTTTGGCAAATGCTTCGTTAACAATAGGGCTTACAGGAGCATCGAATTCAAGCCCCTGAAGGAATCCCATCCCACGATGATCCACAATACCATCTGCTTTTTCTTTTAACTCTTCTAATTTTTCATAGAGATAAGCACCAACTTCTTTTACATTTTCTACGATATTCTCAGATTCGAAGATATCAAAAACAGTGCTTACTGCTGCAGTAGCAAATGGGTTACCACCGTAAGTTGTACCATGGTCACCAGGCACTAAAGATTTGCTTGTTTTTTCATTAGTCACAAAAGCACCAACCGGAACACCACAGCCAAGACCTTTTGCAAGGGCCATAACGTCAGGTTTTACCCCATATAAATCATGAGCAAACATGGAGCCACAACGGCCCATTCCACACTGAACTTCATCGAAGATTAAAATGATATCTTTTTCATCACATACTTTTCGAAGACCTTCTAAAAATTCTTTCTTTGCCGGGTAAATGCCGCCTTCTCCCTGTACTACTTCACAGATAATACCACAAGTTGTATCAGTGATTTTAGAAAGAACGTCTTCAAGGTTGTTAAACTCTGCAAAAACAGCACGGATTCCCATTGGAACGAAACCATCCTGATAGTGGCTGTTACCAGTTACAGCAAGAGCCCCCTGGCTACGTCCATGGAAAGAATGATGCATGGCAACAAATTCGTATTCTTTGGAAGGATCTTTATCATATGCATATTTTTTTGCAACTTTTAAAGCACCTTCAATGGCTTCTGTTCCACTGTTTGTGAAGAATACTTTATCTAATCCAGAAGCTTTTACTACTTTTTCTGCCGCTTCAACCGCTGGTTTATTATAGTAAAGATTGGAAGTGTGTAATAATAAATCCACCTGATTTTTCAAAGCATTTTTGTATTGTTCATTGGAATAGCCTAAAGCAGAAACTGCAATTCCTGCTCCAAAATCAAGGTATTTTTTGCCGTCCATGTCGACAAGATAAACGTCTTCCCCCTTTTCAAACACTGCAGGAAAACGATTATATGTTTTTAAAATGGAAGCTTCCGCTTTTTCCATATATTTCTTCATTTCGCTCATTTTTCTTTCCTCCCAATTAGAAAATAGGATCTTTTAAGATTGCAGTACCGATACCTTTTTCTGTGTAGAACTCAAGAAGCAGGCAATGTTCCATTCGTCCATCCAGGATATGTACACGGGAAACACCATCTTCAATGGCATCGATACAATTCTGTAATTTTGGCATCATACCGCCGCCTACAATTCCGTCGGCGATAAATTCTCTTGCAGTCTTTACATCCATCTCAGAAATTAAAGTCTTCTTGTTGTTTGGATCCATGAAAATACCTTCAATATCTGTGAGGAATACAAGTTTCTCTGCATTCATGGCTTTGGCAACTGCACATGCTGCATCATCCGCATTGATATTATATGCCTCATAATTATGTCCTAAACCGATTGGAGCAATTACCGGAATAAAGTCATTGTCCATAAGGGTTTCTAAGAGCTGCACATTTACTTTTTCAACTTCGCCAACAAAACCGATGTCTTTTCCATCTGGCATCTTCTGGTTACAACGAATCATATTACCATCTTTTCCACAAAGTCCTACGGCATTGACACCCATTTTCTGCATAAGTCCTACTAATTCTTTATTTACTTTATTGAGAACCATCTCTGCAATATTCATGGTATCTTTGTCTGTGACACGAAGACCGTTGTAGAATTCTGGTTCTTTTCCACTTAAGCGAACCCATTTACTGATTTCTTTCCCGCCACCATGAACAATAATTGGTTTTAAACCGATTAATTTAAGGAGTGCAACGTCCTTGATGACATTTGCTTTTAATTCCTCATCTACCATGGCACTTCCACCGTACTTTACAACGATAGTTTTTCCATTAAAACGACGAATATATGGTAACGCCTCAATCAGAGTATTGGCTTTCACCATTACTTCATTTACTTCCTGATTTCCTAACATGTAATCCCTTCTTTCTTCTATATAAAACGCTTAGGAACGATAATCCGCATTGATGGTTACATATTCATAGGTAAGGTCACAGCCCCATGCAGTGGCAGTGGCATCTCCTGCATGAATATCCAGAATCGCCTGGACCGGATTACAGGATAAAATTTCCGTTGCTTTTTCCTCGCTATAATCCGTTGCAATACCATCTTTTACAATATCTAAAGAATCGTTCTCACAAGCTAATGTGATATCAACTTTTTCCGGATCAAAGTCCACTCCGCTATACCCCATAGCACAAAGAATTCGTCCCCAGTTTGCATCTTTTCCAAATACTGCCGCTTTTGTTAAGGAAGAACATACGACAGATTTACTGATAATGCGGGCATCTTCCTTGCTGGCAGCACCGTTACAGATTACTTCGAATAATCTGGTGCAGCCTTCGCCGTCAGCAGCGATGGCTTTTGCTAAATATTCAAGAACTTCATGTAATGCTTCTTTAAATGTTTCATATCCATCCATCTCTTTGGTCAATACAGCGTTTCCTGCAAGACCATTACATAATACTAATAAACTGTCATTGGTAGAGGTATCTCCATCTACGGATACCATGTTGAAAGTATCCTGAACCTCCTCTAAAAGAAGAGCCTGTAATGTTTTCTTATCCACTGCTGCGTCTGTAGTAACAAATGCAAGCATGGTTCCCATATTTGGATGAATCATGCCGGCGCCTTTACACATACCACCGATGGTAACCGTTTTTCCATCGATCTCACATGTGACAGCAATTTCTTTTTTGCGGGTATCTGTTGTGAGGATCGCTGTTGCAGCGTCGTCGGCTGCTTCAACAGTATCAGCAACACAAGTGGAAAGCATCTCGATTCCTTTTTCAATCACATCCATTTTAAGCTGTGCACCAATGACACCAGTGGATGCAACTAAAACTTTTTCCGGAGCTATACCAAAAAGCTCAGAAACTTTTTCTGCTTCCTTCTTACAATTGTCAAGACCTTCCTGTCCGGTACAGGCATTGGCAATTCCGCTATTCACAAGAATCGCCTGAGCGGTTTCCTGTTCATTCACAATCATTTTATCCCAGAAAACAGGAGCCGCTTTTACCACATTTAATGTAAATGTTCCGGCACAAACTGCAGGGACATCAGAAACGATGATCGCCATATCTTTCTTTGTTGCGCTTGGTTTAATTCCGGCACGAACGCCAGCTGCTTTATATCCTTTTGGAGCGGTTACTCCGCCTTCAATTCTTTTCATAATCTATCTCATCCTTTCTCCTGCCTTCTCTTTATGAGAACACAGATAGCATCCTAAGACTGCTCCAATGAGCACACGACTTTTTATTATCTCACAAACTATATACATTTTCAATGATTTTTGCAAGACTTAAAAAGAAAAATTTCATGGAATAAATATTCCATATAAATAATTATTCATCGAACAGTCCATATTATACATATATTCTGCATATTATGCAAGTATTAATTAATATTTATTAATTTCTTTTTATAAAAAACACTTGCATAATAATAGAAAATGACGTATACTACAACAGTCGGTATTATTTTTGGAATATTTGACATATAATAATGAATATTTTCTGTTTGAAAGAGTTCGAAAACAGATCAATTAGGAGGAAATAGAAAATGAGTAAAGAAAAAGTAATTTTAGCATATTCCGGTGGTCTTGATACTACTGCTATCATTCCTTGGTTAAAAGAAACTTATGATTATGATGTAATCTGCTGCTGTATCGACTGTGGTCAGGGCGAAGAACTTGATGGTCTTCATGAACGTGCACAGTACTCCGGCGCTTCCAAATTATACATTGAAGATATCGTTGATGACTTCTGTGAAAACTACATCATGCCTTGCGTACAGGCTGGTGCTGTATATGAAAATAAATACCTTCTTGGTACATCCATGGCTCGTCCTGGTATCGCTGCGAAACTTGTTGAAATCGCAAGAAAAGAAGGCGCTACAGCAATCTGCCACGGTGCTACAGGTAAAGGTAATGACCAGATCCGTTTCGAGCTTGGTATCAAAGCTTTAGCTCCAGATCTTAAGATCATCGCTCCATGGCGTGACAGCAAATGGCAGATGGATTCCCGTGAATCCGAAATCGAATACTGTAAAGCACACGGTATCGATCTTCCATTTGGCACAGACAGCAGCTACAGCCGTGACCGTAACTTATGGCACATCAGCCACGAAGGTCTTGAATTAGAAGATCCTTCCCTCATGCCTAACTATGATCACCTTCTTGTACTTTCTGTATCTCCAGAAAAAGCTCCAGATGAAGGCGAATACGTAACAATGACATTTGAAGCAGGTGTTCCAAAGAGTGTTAACGGTGTTGAAATGAAAGTTTCTGACATCATCCGTACTTTAAATACATTAGGTGGAAAACATGGTATCGGTATCGTTGATATCGTAGAAAACCGTGTTGTTGGTATGAAATCCCGTGGTGTATATGAAACACCAGGTGGAACAATCCTCATGGAAGCTCACAAACAGTTAGAAGAGCTTTGTCAGGACCGCGCAACAATGGATATGAAGAAAGATGTTGGTAACAGACTTGCTCAGGTTTGCTACGAAGGTAAATGGTTCACACCACTTCGCGAAGCGCTCTGCGCATTCGTTGAATCCACACAGAAATATGTAACTGGTGAAGTTAAATTCAAACTTTACAAAGGTAACATCATCAAAGCTGGAACAACATCTCCATATAGCTTATACAATGAATCTCTTGCATCCTTCACAACTGGTGATATGTATGATCATCACGATGCAGATGGCTTCATCACACTCTTCGGTCTTCCACTGAAGGTTCGTGCTATGCAGCTTATGAATGTTGAAAAGAATCAGAAATAATAAAAAGAAAGGGGTTGCTGGTGGCAACCCCTTTCTTTTTATTTTCTTAAGAACTCTAAAATTCTTTCTTTGATATCCGCTGCTTCGTCATATACTGCATGGCTATAAGTATCATATAAATAGATTTCACAACCTAAGCGTTCTGCCATTTCTGTGGATCCTTCTGGACCAATCACCTTATCATTCATATCACCTAAAACAAATACCGGGCAAGTGATTTCAGGCAATACATCGTAGATATCAAAAGCAGAGATTGGACGAGCTAAATTCTGAAAACGATCACAATCTTCTGCTGTTCCAACTTTTTCCAATTCAGGAAGCATATCTTTTACTGCATCTAAAAATGCTTCGGAATACACATCTTTAAAAAACATACGATTCATTTTCACAACATCATGTTCTTTGGCTGCTCCCATCCATCGTTCTACAATCTCTTTGATCAGAGGGGTTGCTTTGCACATGCTAGAACAAATTACCAGTTTATTCACAAGTTCAGGATGGGCTAAAGTTAAGCACTGACCAATCATTCCACCTTGAGAAACCCCATACACATCCGTGGATGTAATGCCCATTTCTTTCAGGCAGAGATACACATCATTTGCCATGTCACGAATGGAAAAATCAGCAGGTACTACTTTTCTGCGATCAAATAAATATACTGTATATTCATCTGCAAAGGCGGAATAAGCTGCAGCAACTCCTTCTCCACTACCTTCTAAGCCAGCTAAACTAATTCCGGCAATCATCGTTAATACTTTCTTTCCATGACCAAATTCAATGATATTCATATAGGTATTATCTAAAGCAATTTTAAATTCTCTCATTATTTTTCTCCTTATTCGATTCATAGTTTCATTCCTGTTTACATTTAATTATACGTTTTCTTTCCTGATGATGGATAAAAAATACTGAAAATTTTTAAAAAATGAAATTATCCAGCATATTTTTGAAATCACTGGATTCAACAATATTATCACTATTATTTAACTTAAAAAGCAGTTTTTCAGATACCATCCAATATCCGAAAAACTGCTTTTTCTTTTTCTTATAATACTTTGCTAAGGAAATCTTTTAATCTAGGATTCTGTGGATTTCCAAAAATCTGCTCTGGTGTACCCTGCTCTGCAATTACACCTTCATACATGAAGAAGACACGATCTGCGATTTCTCGCGCAAATCCCATCTCATGAGTAACAACCGCCATGGTCATACCATCATTGGCAAGATTTTTCATTACACTAAGTACTTCCCCAACCATCTCAGGGTCAAGGGCACTGGTCGGTTCGTCAAAAAGCATCATTTTAGGCTTCATGGCCAGAGATCTTACAATAGCAATACGCTGTTTCTGACCACCGGAAAGCTGACCAGGATAAGCATCTGCCTTGTCACGAAGGCCAACCAGATCAAGGAGACGAAGTGCTTCCTCTCTTGCTTCTTCTTTTTTCATAATTTTAAGTTTTACTGGAGCCAGTGTGATGTTTTCCAGGATTGTTTTATGTGGAAAGAGATTAAAATGCTGGAATACCATTCCCAGATGCTGACGGATCTTATCAACATTTGCTTTTGGATCTGTGATTTCCATTCCGTCAAAAGTAATCTTACCGGAAGTAGGAGTTTCCAATAAGTTCATACATCTTAAAAATGTGGATTTACCACAACCGGATGGTCCGATGATAACAATCTTCTCACCTGGAACAATATGTTCTGTGATTCCTTTTAATACCTCATGGCTGCCAAAGGATTTATGTAAATCATTAACGTATATCACTTTCTCTCAACTTCCTTTCTACAATTCCCATGATAAATGTAAAGAACATTACAATCACAAGATAGATTGCTGCTACCGTAAGAAGTGGAAGTAATGCATCAAATGTTGTACCACGGATGATATCTCCACCACGGTTCAAATCGTTTAATCCGATGAAACCGCAGATAGATGTTTCTTTAAATAAAGTAATCATTTCATTAATTAATGAAGGAAGGCAGTTTTTAATTGCCTGAGGCATAATGATGGAGAGCATCGTCTGAGTGTAGCTAAGACCAAGAGATCTTCCTGCTTCCATCTGACCTCCGTCAACTGCCATGATACCAGATCGGAAGATCTCGGCATTATAAGCACCGGAGTTAATGGAGAAAGCAACGATTGCTACAACAATTTTGCTATCTACAAAGGTTAAAATAATGAAGAAGAAAATTAACAGCTGTGTTAAAGCCGGTGTACCACGGATTACCGTAAGGTAAATTCTACAGATAAAATCTAAAATATCTAAAATGATACTGCCAAGACTTTTTCTTCCATCTCTTTTCATCTGATCGTGGCTTACTCGAATGACTGCCACGATGGCACCGATAATCATACCAAAGAATAAAGCAAGCAATGCAACCTTCATGGTATTGCCCAAGCCAGTCACAATGAATTTCCATCGATTATCGGTAACAAAATCCAATATAAATCTCTCTTTTAAAGTCACGATTTATTTCATCTCTTTCTATAATAAAATAGGGTTTTCTAAGTTCAATCTATCACAATCCAAAAGTTATACTTACAAAAGGAAAAGAGAACATATTTACCATGTTCTCTTTTCGTATCTTACATCTTTTGAGTTCTATTTTTAGAATCTTCTATGATCAGGAATCATTCCAATTATTCTGTAACAATGTATTTGTTAAGGATTTCCTGGATGGTTCCTTCTTCTGTAAGCTGTGCAAGAGCAGCATTAACAGCTGTTAATAATTCTTCGTTATCTTTGGAGATACATGCAGCATATTCTTCTTCTGCATAAGCAGTATCAAGAATTTCTAAACCTTCGTTTGCAGCTACGTAAGATAAAGCAGGCTGATTGTCGATGATAACTGCATCAACTTTGCCCTGAAGGAGTGCCATTACAGCGTCGTTACCTTTGTTGTATTTTTCAACATTTTCTTCGCCGTAATCCTCGGAAGCATAGATATCACCAGTTGTGGAAAGCTGAACACCAATTTTTTTACCTGTTAAATCATCAATGGATTTGATATCGCCATCTGCTTTTACGATAACGGACTGGATACCTGTTGCATAGCTTTCTGTGAAGTTGATGGTTTTAAGACGTTCTTCTGTAACTGTCATACCAGCAAGACCCATATCCGCTTTGCCTGTCTGAACTGCTGTGATGATGGAATCGAATTCCATATCTTCGATCTTTAATTCAAGACCAAGCTTATCAGCAACAGCCTGTGCGATTTCAGCATCAATACCTACGATCTGATCATTTTCATAATATTCGTATGGTGGGAAGTAAGCGTTTGTAGCCATGGTTAAAACGCCTTCTTTTACTGTTGGAACTGTGGATTCCGCTGCTGTACTATCTTTTACTTCTTCTTTTTTTGATCCGCCACATGCTGTTAACATGGAAACAGCCATCACTGCAGCTAAACCGAATGCAATAAGTTTTTTGAATTTCACGATTGTTTCTCCTTTAAAAAATGAATTTAAAATCTAAAGATTTTCAATCTAAATTATACCACTGTTTAAAATTTATGCAATAAGATTCTCTCATAAATATTTATAATCACAATTCAAATTCCGTCTTTTTTTGAATATTATGCATTAAGGTGAACCCATTTGTCAAGACAATTTTTTAAAAAAATTAAGTTGGATTTC
>JAUNNI010000083.1 GCA_030531555.1 Eubacteriales bacterium
GATCTTTCCCATCACCATATGCCCTTAGAAAAAAGAAAAATCAGGAAGAAAAAAATGAGATTGGAAAGCTGGCAGCGACGCTGGTGGATAACAATGATACCATGTTCATCACTGCCAGTAGCACTTGCTTAAGCTTTGCCAATCATTTGGATACGGACTATCATCTTCAGGTTTTGACCAACGGTATGCCGTTAGCCCATGTGCTTTCCCAGCATGAAAATATCACGGTGGAGTGCCCACCGGGTGTTTACTACTATAAACATGAGAGTATTTTTGGAAAAGACGTGGCGGATTATATCCTAAAACGACATGCCAAATACTGCTTCATGTCATGCAATGGTTTTGATCTTGATTTTGGCGTGTCCTACTATGTGGACCTGGATCTCCCTATCGTGCAAGCCTGCAGAAAATGCTGCGACCAGATGATCCTGCTTCTAGACCACACCAAAATTGATCAGAAATATTATTACAAAGCTTTGGAGTTTACCGATATTGACATTCTCATTACCGATCGTCCGTTGGATGAGCGCTGGATGAAGGCTTGCAAAGAGAACAATATTAAGGTGCTTATTCCATCGTAAAATCGACTACTTTATAATAGATGATGTAAGAAATGATAACATTGATGATATCTGCGATTACCTGGGAGCATACGATTCCGTTCATTCCAAATAAAGCATTCAACAGAAAGAGGATTGGTATGTTGAGACAAAGCTGTCTTATGAAGGCAAGAAGGAAATGAAATCATTATATACCATTTTTTGTATTTTCGTCATCCATAATTTCAATGGCGAAAATATCAGAAAATGGAATATCAATTCCTTCCATCTGCAGGATCTTCAGATGGGGAACGAGATGGGGAACCCCATAGATATCAAGATAAGTTCCAAATCCAGGCTTTTGCTGACTTTCCAGATAGTAGGTTACTTTGACGGCTTTTGTACTGTGCAAGATGGAGGACTGACCAGGCTGACATAAAGCCTGGATTTTTTCATCTAAATCACTTCTGGCGAACTCACTTTGCGTTTTTTTCATCACCAAAAACCGACCCTCTTCCCGAATAGAAGTTCCGAAACCTTTTAATGCCTGAAAAGCGGCAAACTGTTTGGCTCGTCTTTGTCGATCCATGGGGATGCGGGAGGAGCGAGGTCTGGGCATAGTTAATAAATCATCTGTAGTATATTTGATTTTTTCTGTGATTATAGAGTTATCTTTTTCATATACCATAATATAGCTTCTTTCTTTATACTTAAGATGTCGATTTTTTCTTTATATCTAACAGATAGCCTCCTGCTTTATATGTTATCGATTATGTCCCCCAATCTGATTATTTCTTAAGCGGTAAGTGCTGCAGGGCAGAAGATTACATCCACGCATGACGGCATTCTTTCCGTGGCGGTCCATGATGGAAATCAAACATTTCTGCAGGTTTTTCTCTTTCTTCTGTCTGTGGGTGTCAGAAAAGAAATGAAACTGCTGGTATTCCTCCGAATGCACCCGGTTGGCACAGATTCCGATTCTTCGGATTCCTAAAAAGGGGTTCGTTGTGCTTTCGTAGGCAGACTGAATGCCGGCAATAATCTGATTGCAGGAATTGGTGGGGATGTCAAAATGCACTGTGGCCCCAGTGCTTCCAAAGCCACATTTGTGGTCGTAGGAAATGAAGAAATTAACGGAGTCAGTGACAAGATTTTTTCGGGTCAGATCAAGAACAAGAAGATCTGTCATCTCTTTCACCACCACTTTCGCTTCTTCGAAACTATAATTTCGCATCAAAACCTGGCCGCTTGACAGACTGTGTTCCTTGCCACGGTAGTTTTTAATATCCTCCATGAGGCAGGACTCACAGCCCCAGGCGTGGTCAATCATTAATTCCGCATCAATACCAAATGTTTTGTAAAGCCAGCCCTCAGAAACCAAAGAAAGTTTGGCCAAATCTCGCATGGTGTGAATGCCATAGCGATTCAGTGTTCGTTGGGTTCGACTGCCAATCTGCCAAAAATCGGAGAGAGGCTGATGATCCCACAATCGTTTACGAAAAGAGTACTCATCCAGTTCTCCGATATGATTTTCCGCATGCTTGGCAAGAATATCCATGGCAATCTTCGCCAGATAGAGATTGGTCCCCACGCCGGCAGTGGCGGTGATTCCCGTCTCCTGCATGACAGCATTCATCATCATGAGAGCCATTTCTTTGGCAGTAACATGATAGAGGGATAAGTAGGAGGTCACATCGATAAAACATTCATCGATGGAGTAGACATGGACATCTTCTGGCGCGACAAACTTAAGATAGATGCCGTAGATTTTGGCAGAATAATCGATATAAAGCTGCATGCGAGGCTTGGCCACGATGTATTCCATACCCTTGGGAATCTCATGGATACGGCAGCGGTTTTTCACTCCCTTTTGCTTCATGGCCGGGGTGATGGCCAGGCAGATGGTGGACTTAGAACGCTCGGGATCGGCCACAACCAGATCAACGCTAAACGGATCCAAACCACGCTCGACGCACTCCACAGAGGCATAAAATGATTTTAGATCGATGCAGATGTAGGAACGTTTCTTTTCCATGGGATTCCTCCTTCCTGTTAGACTGCATATAGATGTTAAAGCAATAAAAAGAATAGAAATATAAAAATAAAAACATGAAATTAAAAATAATAAAATGAAATTTAATTTCATGTTTGATAAATGTATTATATGAAACTTAATTTCATATGTCAATATGAAAAATGAAATAATATTTCAACTCATTTGCAAGGACGGGAAGAGAAATATTACTTTTGTGTTATAAATTCCTCAATATTATGGTAGAAAGTTCTTTTGGGAATGAATATGATATCAGCGATTATCAGGCGATTCATGAGAAGTTCGGCAGCATGGAGGATTTTGATCGTCTGTTAGTGGAAGCACATAAGCGTGGTATTAAGATTATTATGGACCTGGTTGTGAACCATACTTCTGACCAGCATCAATGGTTTGTGGAAAGCAAATCTTCCAAAGAAAGCCCATACCGTGACTACTATATCTGGAGAGACCCGGTAGATGGTCAGGCGCCTACCAACTGGGGCGGCTGTTTTGGCGGTTCTGCCTGGGAATACGATGAGGCGACAGGACAGTATTATCTGCACCAGTTTGCCATCGAGCAGCCAGATCTTAACTGGGAGAATCCGGTTCTTCGTCAGACAGTTTTTGATATGATGAATTGGTGGTGTGAAAAGGGAATTGATGGTTTCCGTATGGACGTAATCAGTCTCATTTCCAAGCCAGAAGTTTATGAAAATGGTCCGATCAATACCAACGACCATCTTTCTGCGGTAAGTGCTATCACAGCAAATGGACACCGCGTTCATGAATTCTTACAGGAAATGAACAAAGAAGTCCTCAGTAAATACGATTTGATCACCGTTGGGGAAACTCCAGGAGTTACCACCGAGGAAGCGAAAAATTATGCTGGATTTGATACCAATGAGTTAAACATGGTTTTCCAGTTTGAACATATGGATGTGGATGGAGATGAACATGGAAAATGGACCAAAAAACAGATGTATCTGCCAGCCTTGAAAGAGATTTTAGGAAAATGGCAAACCAATCTGGAAGGTTCTGCATGGAACAGCTTGTATTGGGACAACCATGACCAGCCTCGTGTGGTATCCCGTTGGGGAAATGACTCCGAAGAATACCGTGTAATTTCTGCAAAAATGTTAGCAACTTGTCTTCATATGATGCAGGGAACCCCATATATCTACCAGGGTGAGGAGCTTGGCATGACCAACTATCCATTTACCGATCTTTCCCAGGTGGATGATATCGAGTGCCGCAATGCTTACCAGACATTGGTAATTGACAATCAGGAATACTCCAATGAAACTATGATGGAGATTGTTTCCAGAAAATCCCGTGACAATGCCCGCACTCCAATGCAGTGGAACGCACAGCCACATGGTGGATTTACCACAGGGACACCTTGGCTTGCTGTGAATCCAAATCATGTGACCATCAATGCGGAAAGTCAGGTTGGGGATCCAGAATCCGTTTTCTCATACTATAAAGAGTTGATTCGCCTCCGTAAGGAACATAAAGTTATTGTGGAAGGACTTTATCGTGTATTATGTCCGGAGGATGAGAAAATTTATGCATTTACCCGTACTCTTGCTGATGAAAATGGCGAGCAGAAGCTGTTAATCATCTGTAACTTCTCTGGGGAAGAACTTTCCTTACCAGCAGATGTGGCAGAAGTGAAAAAAGGAGCAAAGAGTATTCTGATTCAGAATTATAAAGACGAAAAAGAAGTGCTTCGTCCTTATGAGGCGGTAGTATATTGTGTATAAAAATCAGACGATAAATTATGAAACGGCGGTACCCTGCGAGCGGTTTCCCCCAGAAGTGAAAAAACACTTCTGGTGAAAGCCCACTCGCAATCCACCGTTCATTTCATTTATCGTCTGATTTTTTATACTGCCACATTATTATTCGGCAAGTGGTTCTATTTTACTGATGAAATAAGTCGAAAAAGGATAATTGCTGAAATTCCTGAAAACGATGGAGATGAGGAGAAGGCTGGCTGAGATACCAGGCCACTTTTTCGTTATCGAAGATCCAATCCTGAATCTGGTCTGCCGCTAAAATCAGTGGCATGCGGTCATGGACTGGCTTCATGGAATCATTTGCAGCAGTAGTAAGAATAGTAAAACGGTCAATATCATGGTATGGCAGGTAGAATCCGGCCATATACATGGTATTTTCTTTTTCCAGAGAAAATGTCACTTTATTCTTGTCGGAATCCCATTCATAAAACTGTCTGGCAGGGATCAGGCAGCGGCTTTTTGATACGGCCTGCGAGAAGCTTGCTTTTGCCAATACAGTTTCGGAGCGGGCGTTGATAATTAATTGGCTGGAGTAGGAAAGATCTAAGCCCCATTTCATTTCTTGGGCTCTAAGCCCATTTTTTTCTCTATTGTTTGGATGTCCAGTTAGAACAAGTGCATGGTCGGATGGGTGTATGTCACCGGCTTGCCAGTGGATTTTTTGATCCACATCATTTACCACCTTCCATACTTCTTCTAAAGTGGAATCATCGAATAAATATCTGCAGCACATGGTGGTTGGCTCCTTTTTCATTTTCTCTTCAATGTTTTTAAATATTCTTTTTGCTCTGGGGTGATTCGAAAACTTTCGCGAGCTTTTTGGATGGTTTTGTTATGGACCCAGGTATCCAGGCGATTCTGTTCCAGATAAGGAATAGTCGCATCCCACTGTTTGGCCAAAGCGGTGGCATAATACCA
The DNA here is from genome assembly GCA_030531555.1 of Eubacteriales bacterium. Taxonomy (GTDB): domain Bacteria; phylum Bacillota; class Clostridia; order Lachnospirales; family Lachnospiraceae; genus Anaerobutyricum. Next base: position 5,289 of record JAUNNI010000083.1, read on the forward strand.
GGCAATCATCATGTTGATATAGTATTCTTCCGAGTGAACCGAAGCTGGAATTTCCAGATATTCTGGCTGGAAATCCTGATCCAGGTAATAGGTCATCAAAATATTGATGCCAAATCGACAGGTATAGGTTTCTGGAGAAACAACCCACTGATGAATCTTATCCATCAAGCCATCCTTCTTCTTTTTGAAAACGGAGGGATGCAGGGTATCGCAAACGGCCCAATTATCCATGTATGGTAGGAATTCATCCAGAGCAGTCATGATTTGATCGTAATCTTTCATATTTGAGATGAAAATGCTATGAAGCAGATTCTCATCATAATATTTATGAGGAAGTTCCTTTAAAAAGAGGGAAACTTCTTCTTTTTTTCGAAATTCTTTTTCCAAAAGGCGAAGCTGCGGAACACGGGTACCTAAAAAGCTTTCTCGTGGGATGCCAGGTGTCAGTTTGGCCTGAAAAGCAGCATTTTTTTCGTCTTTTAATTCTAATAATCGTTTTCGGATGGTCATAGAGTTCCCCTTTCTGTGTTTATTTTTTCAATCTTGATTATCAATTGCGTTCTAATGTTTTGTTTTCATACACTTTTCAGAATTTTGATAAACTCCTGTAGAGCGACGCTTTTGGGACGTTTTTTATCCACCAAAAGCAAAATCTGTCGCTCTGGAATCGGCTGCTCCAGAGGAATTTCACAGATTTCTTCCTTGCAAATGAGTTCCCTCACGATTGGCTCAGGCAAAAATCCCATCCCCATGTTGTGGGAGACCAGTGGGAGAATCTGATCGGCTGTGGCAACCTCGATATCAGAGGTCATGGTGAGATGTTCCTTTAAAAAGAGCTGGTTGTAAAATTCCCAGGTGGCGGTTCCTTGTCCCAGCATGATAAGAGGAAAATCCTGGAGATCTTTTAAGTGGAGTAATTCAGGGCTTTTTGTGGAGTTTTTCGGTGTAGCAGAACTTTTCATAATATTTTGTATTAAATCGATTCCCCCAACCAGTATCTCCTGGAAGGAATCTAACATCGTTGCATGAAAAGATCTGTCGTAGGAAACAGGGGATGTAACAATCGCGCAGTCCACGGATCCATTTTCCAGATCTTTGACAGCCTGAGGGCTAGTCTGATTGGTGAGATGAATACGAATGTTGGGGTAGGTTTGATGGAAAATCTGTAGACGATCAAGTAAAAAGAGATTCAGCGCCGTTTCCGTACAACCGATGGAGATGTGGCCTTCTTCCAAAGTATTTGCATTGGCCAATTCATTTTCTCCAGCCTGAATATGACTCATGGCAATTTCGATGTGGGAAAATAAAGTTTCCCCTTCCGGGGTTAGTGTGACACCGCGGTTGGAACGAACAAAGAGCTTGCAACCTAATTCTGCCTCCAGACGATTGATGGAACGGGTGATATTAGGCTGACTATTTTCCAGGATACTAGCGGCCTTGGTTAAGTTTTTGTATTTGGCAACATAGTAGAAGATTCGGTAATATTCGTAGTTTATGTATTTCATGAAAATCTCCTGTGTTAAAGATCAATTGGAATTTTTAGTAAGGTTTATAGAGAATGACTACGAAATCAAAAGTAGCCTTAATAAATCTGGAATCCTAAAAAGATATGACAGATATATTATATATATATTTTACATATGATATTACCCTTAGTATAATCATTCTTTGGAATTAAGGCAAGAATTTAGAAAGAGAGCGAGGACTCAGGTAATTCAATTGCCAAGTTGTTCACGCAAGACGGAGGGAATGTGTATGGAAAAACTAAGGATACAATTATCGAGTCGAAATCAAATGTCTGATTCAGAACTTGTGATGGCCTTTTTGACTTTATCCGGTGGTTTGCAGGACGCCTACACGTATTGGATGAGGGATGGGGTTTTTGCCAATGCGCAGACGGGGAATATCGTGCTCATGTCTGGCTATCTTTTTCATGGAGAATGGGCAAAAGTAATCCGCTATCTGATTCCAATCGTTGCCTTTTGTCTTGGGGTGATTGTGGCGGACCAGATTCGAGGCTTTTACCAGAAAAATGAAAAAATTCATTGGCGTCAGGTCATTCTGATCCTTGAAATGCTGGGTCTTGGTCTGGCAGGAATGTTGCCAGCCAGTATGAATCCATTGGCAAATGCTTTGATTTCCTGTACCTGTGCCATGCAGGTGGAATCTTTCCGAAAAGTAAATGGTCACGGTTATGCCAGCACCATGTGTATTGGAAATCTGAGAGGAGCCATGAGTGCTTTTAGTCAATGGATGCGCACTAAAGAGATGAAGTCATTATGGACTTGTTGTCAGTATTTAAAAATAATCTTTTGTTTTGCAGTAGGAGCAATCATCGGTACAACTGCTTCTGCTATGATTGGACTTCCCGCAATCTGGATTTCGGATTTGTTTTTGGGCCTTGCATTCCTTTTACTTTTCTATAATCCAGTGTTATAATGGATATGATGAAATATATTGAGTCAATATACAATGTATTGATTCGATATATTTTTTTGCTTTTGTATGCTTTGTTAAGTATATTTTTTAGCAAATGTGTTATTTAGCGTACATATTTTTTCGAAAAAATATGCGGAAAATTAGAAATAGAAGGAATTATGAAATCAATGAAGAGGGAAGAAAAGAATTCTATGGTGACGGACCTGACGAAAGGTAGCGTTCCCAAATTATTATTCATGTTTGCAGCACCTTTATTTGTATCGAATGCTTTGCAGGCAATCTATAATATTGTGGATATGATCGTTGTTGGCCAGGTTGTCGGAGGCACGGGAATGTCTGCAGTTGCTACAGGCGGTAACATTTTATCGATTTTAAACTTTATCGTTATGGGATTTGCCTCAGCGGGGCAGATCATCATTGCCAGGGATGTTGGTGAGAAGAATATGGATGGTGTTCGAAAAACCATCGGTACCATGTTCAGCTTACTGCTTTCCCTTTCTGTGATTGTTTCAATCATCTGTTATTTTTTACGCCATCAGCTTCTTCAGCTGGTAAATACTCCGGCAGAAGCTTACGCCTATACCATGGATTACACTGTGGTTTGTATGACGGGACTGATTTTCATCTATGGATATAATATCGTCAGTGCCATCATGCGTGGCATGGGCGATTCCAAACGACCATTCATGTTTGTGGCCATTGCTTCAGTCATGAACATTATTCTGGATATCTTTTTCGTAGCAGGTCTTGGCATGGAAGTAATCGGTGCGGCTTTGGCGACAGTAATCGGTCAGGGATTCAGCTTTTTGTATGCTCTTTTCTATCTCTATCGCCATAAGGAGAGCTTTGGTTTTGACTTTAAAGCCAGAAGCTTTATTCCAGATATGCAAACCATTGCCAAACTCAGTGCTTTGGGAATTCCAATGGCACTTCAGTCTGCAGCCATCAGCATCTCCATGACAGTAGTTGCTGCCTGGGTAAATATCTTTGGCGTAGTTTCCTCTGCCTGTGCAGGAATCCTCAACAAGCTTAACATGATGGTGGGAATACTCAGTAACTCCCTCACAACCGCAGCGGCTTCCATGGTTGGACAGAATCTTGGTGCCAGAAAACATAAACGCGTTCCTAAAATTCTACTTTGGGCTTTCTTAAGTGCCTTTGTGATTGAAAGTATTTATGTTCTGGTCCTTGTTACCATGCCAGACCTGATCTTTAGCCTTTTTACACAGGATCAGGAAATCATCACCAATGCATCCATTATTATTCTGCCAAGTATCGTCGGTGCTTATGGTGCAGCCACAAGAACCTTTGCTTTTGGAATCATCAATGGATCAGGTAATTCAAAACTCAATCTTTTGGTAGCCATCATCGACGGCATGTTTGCGCGAATTGGTGTGGCCTATCTTTTGGGCTGGGTTTTAGAAATGGGTCCCCTTGGTTTCTGGATGGGAGATGCCATCGCCGGATTTATGCCGATGATGATTGGTGGAATCTTCTATCTATCAGGGATTTGGAGAAAATGAGATTAATAAGATGTTGCATGTTTCAGCAACATCTTATTTTTTTGTTATGCCATTTTTCTCAAGATAATCCATAACCTGGCCGTAAGTTTCTTCATAAGATATAAATTGCAGGGAATGCATGCTAAGGCTTCGAGCTGTCTCAACATTTTCCAGGCGGTCATCGATGAAAAGACATTCTTCTGCCTGCAAAACATATGTCTCCATTAATTTTTCATAGATTCCTGGATCAGGTTTAATCATTTTTGCCTGGTAGGACCAGACACCGCCATCCATGTAAGGAAGGAAAGTAAGTGCTTCTGGAACATTGTTAATCAAATGATTGGAGTAGTTGGAGAGAAATAACACTTGATATCCCAGGGATTTTAATTCTTTGATCCATGGGATTGGATAATCTCTGGCGCTTGCGGCGATTTCAAGATGCTCTAAAACATAACGGATTTCTTTTTCGTAGTCTGGGGCTTCTGCAACCATTTTTTGGAATAATTCTTCTTCTGGAATCACTCCACGGTCTAACTCCTCCCACCAGCCACTTTTCCAGATAGCAGCATTTACATTTTTTGCGGTTTCTTTATCATAGATTAATTCAAGCTGAGGGTTCCAGCTCATCAATACTCTTCCAATATCGAATACAACGGTTCGAATCATAATGTAATATCTCCTTTTTCTATGGAATTTTCTTATAAATTGTTCTTTTTATAAATTTCTGATCAATCTGTTTTCGTGAATACAATTTTAGTCAATCTCAATTCTTCTTAAGGACAGGATACCATTTTTTGAAGAATTAGGCGAATACAAATGCAAAAAGTGTAATCTGTATTACAGAATATTTTTGACAGATGTTGTAAAATATATAATGATAGAAAAGTTAGTGTTTCAGCGTTATATGTTATCCAATGCTGAAATAAAGTGTAGGAGGATTACGAAATGGTTCGTAGAATTATTCAGATAGATCAGGAAAAATGTAACGGTTGTGGCTTGTGTGCTGAGGCTTGCCATGAACATGCCATTGGCATGGTAGATGGGAAAGCGACTCTTTTAAGAGACGATTATTGTGACGGTTTGGGTGACTGTTTACCAGCATGTCCTATGGATGCCATCCATTTTGTGGAACGTGAAGCTTTAGATTATGATGAAGCAGCAGTAAAAGCAAATATCCAGCGCCTTGAAGAGAAAAAAGAAGCAGAAGAAAGCGTTGTAGATTGCGCTGCTTTCGCTGGAAAAATGCAGTCTGAGCTTCGTATGTGGCCAGTACAGATTAAACTTGCTCCAATCAACGCACCATATTTTGATGGATGCAGTCTTTTGATTGCATCGGATTGTTGTGCTTATGCTTACGGAGATTTCCATCGTGATTTTATTAAAGGGCGCGTGACTCTTATCGGATGTCCTAAATTAGATATGGTTGATTACTCCGAAAAATTAGCAATGATTTTTGCATCCAACAATATCAAAGATATTACTTTTACCAGAATGACAGTTCCATGCTGTGGTGGAATGGAACGTGCAATTAAAACCGCCATTGAGGAGAGCGGAAAAGATATCCCTCTTAAAATAGTTACCATTCATATTGATGGAACGATTCAGTAAGTCAGAATGAGCAGCTAACTGTTATGTAAGGAAAAGGGGCCGGGGTTCACTATGAAAGGTGGATCTCGGCATTTTTTTTGTGTGATTCGTAAAAATAGCAAAACAATTCTAAAAATATAAATTGGGGTCTAGCCTTTATGATGGCAAATTGATACAATTGAAAAATACGGTTCCTTTTCATCAAACAGGTTAGGATGTGATTATATTTTGGAAAAATTAGAATTATTTTATGAGGCTTCTGGCATAATGGTGGAAGCCTAGCACCAAAATTTACAATTACAC
>JAUNNI010000084.1 GCA_030531555.1 Eubacteriales bacterium
CCCAAAATCTCCAATCAATCTCCCCCTTCCATACCCAAAATCTCCAATCAGTCCCTTCCATCGTACAAAAATCTCATCCGCGGAATATCCTTGCATCCCTTTTTGCATCAAAAAAAGTGGAGAAGAATCCTTTCAGAATTCTCTCCACTTTCGAATATGCTTCTACGATTTTCAGGGCCATCAAGGGCCGCCCCACAATACTATAATTTAATCTCCGGCATCAATTCCTCTGACATCACCTCAAGAACTCGGATCAGCATCTCCATCTCATCCTCGTTGAAGCGATCTTCGATTCGATTCATAACCGTATCCATATAATTATAGCTGATATTATAGTAATTTAAGTATTTCTCTGTTACCTCAAGATGATACTCTCTTCGGTCTTCCTCGGAACGTACCTTTTTCAGATAACCCTTTTTTACCAGATTATTGATCTTATAGGCTGCGTTTGGTGAAGAAATGTTAGCGAGCTTGGCAAACTCTGCAACGGTTGGTCGATTCAAGGCATAGATAATCTCCATGCAGAAGGTCTCCACAGTGGTTAACGATGCCTCTCGGTCCTGCAAACGCTCAAAGACTTTCTGATAAAAATGAAGTTTAAATTTCATATAAACCTTACTGAATGCCAAAGATAAATCCATAATTACATACTACTCCCAATTACATATTTAAAATTAGTATATCAATTATCTTTATCAATTGCAAATGTTAGTTCTGCCGTAACTGCCAGCTTGCCATCCACGTATGCTTCGGCTTTTCCCACACCGATTGGTCCTTTTGATTTGATGATCTCACAGTTTAATTCCAGGACATCTCCAGGGATGACCTGACGTTTGAATTTGGCATTTTTAATTCCACCAAAAAGGGCAATTTTCCCTTTATTTTCTTCCTGCAAAAGAAGGGCAACCGCTCCGGTCTGAGCTAAAGCTTCGATGATGAGAACGCCTGGCATCACATGCTTTTGTGGGAAATGTCCCAAAAACTGCATTTCATTGGCTGTGACACATTTAATTCCTTTTGCCATCTTTCCAGGCTCGCATTCGATGATGCGATCTACCAATAAAAATGGATAACGATGAGGGATGATTTCCTGGATCTGATTTGAATTTAATTCCATTCCTTTTCCCTCCTATTTCTTAAAGATGATGGATGCATTATGTCCGCCAAAGCCTAAAGAGTTGGACATGGCATAGTTTACACTGGCTTTTCTCATTTCATTTGGCACGATATCAAGATCACATTCTTCATCTGGAACCTGATAATTTACAGTTGGAGGAACGATATCATCATGTACGCTTAAAGCAGTGATGATACCTTCCACTGCACCGCTGGCACCAAGAAGGTGTCCAGTCATGGATTTTGTGGAGCTTACCATGAGTTTGTATGCATGTTCCCCAAAAGCAAGCTTGATGGCACGGGTTTCTCCTTTATCATTTAAAGATGTGGAGGTGCCATGAGCATTGATGTAATTTATGTCTGTTGGCTGGATTCCAGCATCTTTTAATGCCATAGTCATAGCTGCCGCTGCCATACTTCCATCTTCTAATGGTGCTGTCACATGGTTTGCATCACAGCTTGCGCCGTAACCTGCCACTTCACAGTAGATCTTCGCACCACGTTTAACGGCATGTTCATATTCTTCTAATACTAAAACACCAGCACCTTCGCCCATGACGAAACCACCGCGTTCCTTATCAAATGGAATGGAAGCTCTGCCTGGGTCTTCCGCTGTACTTAAGGCTTTCATGGAAGAGAATCCACCGATACCAAGTTCCGTAATACTTGCTTCGGAACCACCACAAAGCATCACATCATGGTAGCCGTCACGAACCTGACGGAAAGCATCTCCAATAGCATTGGTTGCACCGGCACAAGCAGTTACCACGCAAGAACACATGCCATGAAGGCCAAAACGGATGGCGATATGACCTGCAGCCATATTGGTGATGGCTCTTGGGATAAAATGAGGAGAAACACGGTCGTAACCTTTGGCAGAACCGCGCAGACATTCACTCTGAATTGTTTCGATCCCACCAATTCCACTGGATAAGATAACACCACAACGAAGAGCATCTTCCTTCTCCATATCAATGCCGGCATCTTCCATGGCTTCACTGGCTGCTGCCACTGCATAGATGGTAAAATCATCCATTTTACGGATTTCTGATTTTGGAAGAAATTTTTCCGGATGGAAATCCTTTACTTCACCGGCAAGAGTTACTTTGCGGCCTGTGGTGTCATAGTGGGTAATTGGTACGATTCCACAGTTTCCTGCCTGAATGGCTGCCCACATATCTTTTACATTATTTCCAACTGGTGTCACTGCACCAAGTCCTGTTACAACTACTTTTCTCATATTGCCATTCCTCCGTCTACACAGATTACCTGTCCTGTAATATATCTTGCATCGTCACTTGCCAGGAAGGAAACCACATTGGCTACATCTTTTGCCTGTCCCATTTCATGGAATGGGATAGTATCTAAGATTTTTTCCTGGGCACTTGCTGGAAGTGCTTTTGTCATATCCGTTTCAATCATGCCGGGAGCCACAGCATTTACTGTGATTTTTCTGGAAGCTACTTCTCTGGCAAATGATTTGGTCATCCCGATGACTCCCGCTTTGCTTGCAGCATAGTTTACCTGACCGGCATTCCCCATAACACCCACAACAGAGCTCATATTGATAATGCGACCACTTTTCTGACGAAGCATTCTTTTGCCCACGCCGCGCATCATGTAAAAGGTTCCTTTTAAATTCACATTTAATACCGCATCAAAATCTTCATCTTTGATACGGCCAAGCAGGTTATCTTTGGTGATGCCAGCATTATTTACCAATACGTCAATACGATTGTCTCCGAATACAAGAGCTTCATCGATGAGTCGCTGACAATCTGCCGACTGGCTGATATCTGCCTGAACAGCAAGCACTTTAGCACCTTTTTCTTCACACATTTTCTTGGTTTCCATGGCTGCATCATAGCCGCCGATATAATTGAATACAATATCGAAACCATCGGCAGAAAGGCGCTCGCAGATGGCACGTCCGATTCCACGACTGCCGCCTGTCACCAATGCTATTTTACGATCACTCATATTATTCTCCTGTCACTTTCTTAAAATCTTCTACTGTATCGATACTGACCACATTCACTTTTGTCTTCATGGCTCTCGCTGTCTTCTTTAAGAAACCTGCGATGGTATTTCCAGGACCAATTTCAATAAAATTATCATGCCCTTTTTCTATAAGCTTTCGAAGCTGATCTTCTAAACGAACGCTATTTTGCACCTGTTTTACTAACAGTTCTTTCAAATCGTCGCCTTCTTTATAGTAATCTCCAGTCACATTAAGAAGCACCGGGATTTTTGGTTCCTCAAAGGAAATAGTTTCGAAATATCCACGGAGTGCCTCTCCGGCTGGCTGCATGTATTTGGTATGGAATGGTCCGCTGACATTGAGTCTGACACAGCGTTTTACCCCTTTGGACTTCAGGTCTGCTTCCACGGCCTCCACCGCTTCATCATCACCACAGATGACATATTGTCCCGGGCAATTATAGTTGGCAACTGTAATAAAGGCATCACCATCATAAGCATTTACCGCTTCTTCCACCATGGCTGCATCCGTTCCTAAAACAGCACTCATGGCACAGCTGCAACCTTTGGCTGCTTCCATCATGGCATTGCCACGAAAAGCAGTCAAAGCCACATATTCTTCCGCAGTAAATGTTCCGGCAGCATATAAGGCACCATATTCCCCAAGGCTTAAGCCACATGCTTCGTCAGGAAGGATTCCTTTCATAGCGAAAAGCTTTGTTACCCCTGCTGCAAAAGCTGCCATACAGGCCTGTGTATTCTCCGTTTTAGAAAGTTCTTCCAAAGCTCCTTCATGCATCAATCTTTTTAAATCAATCCCCACCTGAAGGGAATCGATGAATTCTCTATATTCTGGATAGGTCTCATAAAAATCAAGCCCCATTCCCACTTTCTGGCTTCCCTGGCCAGCATAGATAAATACTGTACTCATGACATAATCTCCTCAATCAATTCTTTTACGGGAACGATTTTATGGATTCGATCCGCATTACTTCCGGTAAAGAATAAACCTTCTTCCCAGTTTCCTGTCACCGCTTCAATGAGAGCACGGCTGATACAATATGGGACTTTATTCCCTCTTGGACAAGCCGTCAGACAGTTGTTGCAACGTTTGGCAAAGAAGCTTTCTCCCGCAGCCAAACGTTTCATCAATGGACTGTTGATTGCTCTTGCCGGCATTCCCACCGGGCTTTTTATGAGGATGATATCCTCTTTTTTTGCATCCACAATCGCTTGTTTGAAGCGTGGATGGGCATCACATTCTTCTGTTGCAATGAAGCGGGTTCCAATCTGCACCCCATAAGCTCCATGATCCATCATCTCTTTTCGGTCCCCGGCATCAAAAACACCGCCACCAACAAAGACAGGGATATCTCCAACGACCTTTTTCACTTCTTCTAAGATTTCCAGATTGGATTTGGTTTTTCCCTCTTCCAGATCTTCTGCAGAAAATCCAAGATGGCCACCTGCCTGACTTCCCTCAATGACAAAGAAATCCGGCTCCATATCATAATGCTTTTTATAATGTTTTAACAACAATCTGGCAGCCCTCCCACTGGAAACAATCGGTGCACATAAAGTTTCGCTTCCTTTAGTATATTCCGGAAGGCTTAAAGCAAGTCCCGCGCCCGAAACAATGATATCTGCGCCAGCTTCCACAGCCTGCTTGCATGTTTTATCATAGTTTGATGTGGCACACATGATGTTGACAGCAATCAATCCATTTCCTTCGGCGATTTCTTTCGCTTTTTCAATCTCTCTTTTTAAAGAACGAAGATTGGCTTCCACGGTATTTCCATCAAAATCCTCTTCCACAAAACCCGTGTTGGCTGCACTGATGGTACCAATGGCACCACATTTTGCCACGTGTCCTGCAAGACTTGAAAGAGAAACTCCTACTCCCATTCCACCCTGAATAATTGGAATGGCAAATGTTTTATTCTTTAATGTATACATTCCTGATCCTTTTCAAATATTTCTGAATGTTCGAAAATCTTTCTACAAATTCCCGATGGTTTTCTGGTAACCTTCATACATGTCTTTAAAAATATCCGCGATTGGTCTGATTTCCTGAAGCTGACCAACCACCTGACCTGCCATGAGGGAGCCCATTTTTGTATCTCCTTCAAAAACAGCACGACGCAGAGATCCCAAAGTGTATTTCTCCAGTTCCATTTTGTCAGCACCGGCTCTTTCTTGCTTTACGTATTCCCTTGCCATCTTGTTTTTTAGGATTCGAACAGGAGTCCCGGCGATTCGCCCTGTGACGATGGTGTCGTTATCTTTTGCTTTTAACAATGCTTCTTTGTAAGCTGGATGAATCGGACATTCTTCAGAGGACAAAAGGCAGGTTCCAAGCTGTACCCCAATAGCACCTAAAGCAAAGGCTGCGGTCAGCTGTCTTCCGTCTGCAATCCCTCCTGCTGCGATAACTGGGATGGACACTGTATCCACGATTTTTGGTACCAATGCCATGGTTGTCATCTCACCCACATGGCCACCGCTTTCGGTTCCTTCTGCGATGACAGCATCTGCGCCACATCGTTCCATTTTGATGGCCAAAATAGAGCTGGATACCACTGGTATTACCATCATGCCGTGTTCTTTCCAAAGTGGCATATATTTGGCAGGGCTACCTGCTCCTGTGGTGACGATCTTCACACCTTCTTCCACGATCATCTCTGCCATCTCATTGACAGCCGGATTCATGAGCATAAGGTTTACGCCAAATGGTTTGTCGGTCAATTCTTTGCATCTACGGATTTCTTCTCGTAACTGCTCTGTATTCATCCCACCGGCTCCAATCAAGCCAAGACCTCCTGCATTACTTACCGCCGCTGCGAATTCCCCAGTGGCAATGTTAGCCATACCACCTTGAATAAATGGATATTTGATTCCTAACATTTCATTTAATCTCATGATTGCATCTCCTATAATTCCACCAATGCAGCACTCCAGGTCAAACCAGCCCCAAAGCCAACACAGATGATTTTCTTTCCCTTACAAAGGGCACCCTGATCAAAAAGATCATTCAGGGCAATTGGAATACTTGCTGCCGAAGTATTTCCCAATGATTCTATATTGATAAAAAATTTGTTTTCGTATCCTTTAAATTTCTTTTTCACATGGTCAATGATTCGCATATTTGCCTGATGGCAAACCACATAATCGATGTCGTCCATGGTGATTTCATTTTCTTCTAAAACCGTATGGATTCCCTGGGCAAGAGCCGTTACCGCAAAGCGAAAGACTGCCTTTCCATCCATACGAACATGCTGGTCTTCCCGACCGGTTCCTTCGCAATAAAGGGCCTCTTTATTACCGCGAGTCCAGCTTTTTTGATAAAATGTTTTCTTTTCATCCAATGTGAAGATTGCCGCACCTGCGCCATCTCCAAATAAGATACAGGTTCCCCTGTCGGTGTAATCGATAATTCTTGATAACTGTTCACTTCCAATCACCAAAGCATATGGCTTTGTCATGAAATGTAATAATCCCCTGGCCACACCCATGCCGTATAAAAATCCGGTACATGCGGCACTTAAATCAAATGACATAACTTCCTCATCCAGGCCCAGTTCTTTTTGAACCATGCAGGCCACAGATGGTAAAGCATAATCTGCCGATGAAGTGGCAACAAGAATGAGTCCAATGTCATTGGCATCGATTTTGGCTTTTTCTATGGCTTTTTTTGCGGCAGCCACTGCCAATGTGATACAGGTTTCCCCTGTCCCGTCACACTGATATCTGCCTTCAATCCCTGTTCTGCTGCGAATCCATTCATCGTTGGTATCCACGATTTTACTTAAATCTTCATTGCTGATGTAGCGTTTTGGCAGTGCTTTTCCTGTTGCTAAGATTCGTATTCCTTCCACCTTCTACTCCTACCCTTCTTCCTTAGGATCAAGATGCATCATTTTTAAATGCTGATTCATTGATTCTACGGAATTTCTGTAATCTATTCTTCACCAATGTATCTCCACTATTTTTTTTCAAGCGGGATAGTTCCACAGAAAGAACTTTATCTATGGCGGCAATACTTCGTTTTCCTTCCGGAATAATCCCATCGATTATTCCATATTCTTTCAATTCTTTCGCTGTAATCTTCATAATCTCACAGGCCTGCGCTGCTTTGCTTCGATCTTTCCACATGATGGTGGAAAAGCCTTCTGGAGATAAAATTGAGTAAACGGAGTGCTCCAGCATCCAGACGCGGTCCGCCATGGCAAGGGCAAGAGCTCCACCACTGCTTCCCTCTCCTGTCACAATACTGATGGTTGGAACCTTCAGACGACTCATGAGAGCAATGCTTTCTGCAATGGCATTACTCTGTCCATTGCTTTCTGCTTCCAATCCAGGATAAGCACCTGGGGTATCCACAAAGGTGATCACTGGTCTTTCAAATTTCTCCGCTTCTTTCATAAGGCGCATGGCCTTACGATATCCCTCCGGGGAGGTCATGCCGAAATTAAATCGGACATTCTCTTCTGTATTTTTTCCTTTTCTGTGACCGATGACTGTGACAGGCATTCCATGGAATAAGGCGATTCCTCCGATAATGGAAGGATCGTCACGATATAGCCTGTCTCCGTGCATCTCAATAAAATCTTCAAAAAGGGTATCGATATATTCCACCAGATTGGTACGATCTGCTTTTCTGGCTTCTAGTACCTTCTCATAAGGTGTCAGATTTTTTCTTCCCATGTTGATTCCCTCTTTATTTTTTATGCATCTGAAGCAACCTTGTCATGACATCTCGCATCTCTTCTCTTCTCACAATCATGTCAATCATGCCATGCTCCAATAAAAACTCCGCATGCTGAAAGCCCTCTGGTAAAGTCTGCCCAATGGTCTGTTTGATGACCCTTGGTCCTGCAAAGCAAATCAGTGCGTCCGGCTCCGCAATAATGATGTCACCAAGACTTGCATAGCTGGCACTGACACCTCCCGTTGTCGGATTGGTCAGATAAGAAATAAAAAGTCCACCGGCATTCTTAAACTGTTCCACTGCAGCACTTGTATTGGCCATCTGCATAAGAGAAAATAAACCTTCCTGCATCCTGGCCCCACCACTGGCACTGAAGATGATCAGAGGGATTTTTCGTTTTCCCGCATATTCGGTCAGACGACAAATTTTCTCACCCACGGCTGTTCCCATACTTCCCATGAGAAAACGGCTGTCCAACACACCGATTGCAATTTTTCTTCCAGCAACTCGAGCTGATCCGGCAAGAAAGGCATCAGAAAGTCCCGTCTTTTCCTGATTCTCATGAATCTTATCTTCATAACCAGGAAAATCCAGTGGATTTCCAGTGGCAATGATGGTAAATTTTTCTTTAAAACTGTCCTCATCACAAAGCATCTCAATGCGGTCATGCGCTGGCACCTTAAAATAGTATCCACACTCCCCACAGATCCATTTGGCCTTTTTTAGCACACCACCTTCGGTTACTTTCTTACATTTTGGACATTCAAACTGCTCCGTTTTAATATTCTTTCGGATGTTAATGAGCGAATTCCAACGCTTTTTTCTTTGTTTAAAAATATCATCTATATTCATCTGCATTCATCCTTCCATCCACCATCCATTTTTCGATGGTTTCATGATTGGCCTCCCAAAATCCAGTATTATAATTACCTTTAATAAACTCCGGATGGTAGGTCAAAAGGTGCATGAATTCGAAGTTGGTTTTTACCCCTTCGATGATCAGCTCTTCCAAAGCTCTTCTCAATCTTCGGATGGCTTCCAGTCTTGTTCTTCCTGTTACGATGACTTTGGCAATCATGGAATCATAATAAGGGCTCACTTCATAGCCGCTGAAAACATGGCTGTCCACTCGCACCCCATATCCCGATGGAAAATGCAAGAAAGAGATAACACCTGGTGTCAATGCATTGACACGACACTCAATGGCATGCTGCCCAAAAGTAATGTTCTCCTGCTTCACACTTAATTTCATTCCCGCTGCGATACGAATCTGCTCACGAATCAAGTCAATTCCCGTGATGGCTTCCGTAACCGGATGCTCCACCTGAATACGGGTGTTCATCTCAATAAAGTAATAATTCCTGTCATCATCCATGACAAACTCAATGGTTCCGGCGCTGTAATAGCCTGCTGCTTTGGCCGCACGAACAGCAACCTCTCCCATCTCTTTTCGGAGGGTATCATCCAATAGATTGGAAGGAGATTCCTCCAACAATTTCTGGTTATTTTTCTGAATAGAGCAATCGCGCTCTCCAAGATAAACCGTATTTCCAGCCTGATCTGCCAGAATCTGGAATTCGATATGGTGAGGGTTGAGCACCAGTTTCTCCATGTACATGTCATCGTTATCAAAAGCTGCCTTGGCTTCTGCTTTCGCTGTCTCAAAGGCAGAGAAAATCTCTTCTTTGCTAAATGCCTTTCGCATGCCTTTTCCACCACCACCTGCACTGGCTTTTAATAAAACGGGATAACCAATCTGCTCTGCCAATTCAGCAGCTTCCTCCGCTGTTTTCACAAGATCCTTAGACCCTGGTACAACCGGCACATTATTTTCAATCATCAGTTTTCTTGCTGATTGTTTATCTCCCATCTTCCCAATAATTTCTGCGCTTGGTCCAATGAAAATGATATGATTTTCTTCACATTTTCGAACAAAATCTGCATTTTCTGATAAAAATCCATATCCCGGATGAATCGCGTCACACTTCATGGAAATGGCAGTCTGAATCAAGGTATCCTGAAGCAGGTAACTATCCTGGGCTTTGGCCGGACCGATACAAACGGCATGGGTGGAAATCATGACTGGAAGGGACTTGGCGTCCGCTGTGGAATAAACAACCACTGTCTCAATATCCATTTCCCTGCAGCATCTTATAATGCGAAGAGCAATCTCCCCACGGTTGGCAATCAAAATTCTTTTAAACATAATCTGTCTCCTTGATTTTTCTTCCCTACCGAAGCTTAGGCAATCGTAATCAGCACCTGATCATATTCCACCATGGTTCCGTCTTCTGCAAGAATCTCCTGCACAACGCCGTCTGCTGTTGCCAACACATCGTTCATCAGCTTCATAGCCTCGATGATTCCTATCACATCTCCTTTATGGACTTCCTGTCCCACCTTAACAAATGGTTCGGCATCTGGAGATGGTGCCTGGTAGAAGGTTCCAACCAAAGGAGCTTTCACTGCGATTCCTTCTTTCTTCCCAGCAGAAGCAGCCTTCTCTTCTTTAGAATGATCAAGCTCATCGGATGCATCCCTTCTAGCTTCCTGAGAGATATTCTTCTTTGAAAGATTCTTCTCTCCTACAGAAATGGCCTTTCCTGCCTGAGAACTGTTCTCAGAAAAGAACTCAGACTGAGCAGGGGATGCCTGAGCCGTTTTTAAAGAAAAACGAACCCCCTGCATCTCTAATTCCATCTCAACCACATCGGAAGCATCAAAACGATCCCATAATTCATAAATATTATTTAAATCCATTGTTCTTCTCCTGCGCACTTTTTGTCGACAGTCAGAACATCCTTATGCATTCTGGCTATCGAGGTATTCTACGATATTTTTAACAGTTACAAAATTCTGAAGCTCATCTTCATCAATTGTGATGTCATATGCTTCTTCTAAAGCCATGCTTAATTCCATCGCATCTAAAGAATCCATATCAAGATCTTCTTTTAAGCTTGCTTCTAAAGTGATTTTTTCTTCGTCGCAGTTGATTGTTTCCATGATGATTTCTTTTACTTTTTCAAATGTCATTGTTTTAATCTCCTTTTCATTTCAAATGTTTTCATTATTCTTTATTCCAGTCTTATTTATCTAATTATATTTATATATATTGTTTTATCTATTTTTATTTACTTAAATTTATTTAGATAAATAACTTGAATGACTAAATATAATGAACCCATAAAATGAGACAAAAAAATCGTTGTTTTTAAGTTGGATTTC
>JAUNNI010000085.1 GCA_030531555.1 Eubacteriales bacterium
AAATCCAACTTAAAAACAACGATTTTTTTGTCTCATTTTATGGGTTCATTATAGATAAAAAGAATAACCATGGAACGCATTTTATTAAGACCTAAAGAATATCCGCTTTTTGAGACTACGTGAACCAGTTTCCATCCAGTATAGCTCACTGTTTTGGTAAGTACGATCATCTCTTCTCCTTTGATCTTTTGTTCATAAGTACCATCAGGATTGGATGCATTATTAATTGTGTCCTCCACAAAAAGACCGGCATTGATCAATTCTTGTTTTGGATGATATATAATATTTCCAAATTCATCAGAAAGATAAATATAATCGGAAGTATTGCCCGAGTTTACTTTCTCAAGAATCTGTTCAATTCCGCTGTATTTCATATCAATCAATAAAATTCCATGGGTTGGTGCACCATCGGTGGTAATTTCCACATAACGGCTTAAAGAGGTAACCCAATGATAACCTTCCATGGAATCATTGGTGATATTTTGTACATGAGGTAAAGAAAAATGAAGGTTTTCCATCTCGTGTGTGGCCATAGTAAACCAGCTCTGTGCCTTGATATCATCGGGACTTTTATTGTAATAGAGCGGCACAGAGGATATAATTTTTCCATCAATTCCATAGAGTGCAATACTTACCAGATTATCTTTATTGGATTCATAAACCAGGTTGAAAGAATCATCAAGAGACTCTTCTGAAAGATCCAGATTTTTTATACAGGAATAATACAATGCATCTGAAATTCTACGGTTTACTCTTAAGTAATCTTCCAGTGTTCTTCTTGTCTGTGTTAAAAATTGTTCTGCACTCTCTGTTTTCATTAATACAATACGATTAGAAAAAAGATTATACAGAAGGAGGCTTAAGATTACAATGGTAGCAAAAGCAATCATAGTAAATGAACTGGCAATGATCATCTGTATACCAAACTGAGGATGGCGTTTATTCAGTTTTGATCCTAACCATTTATTCTTGCTCTTTTGCTTCACTTTGTATTTCCTCTGTTTTTATATTTCATCGGTGACATTCCAAACCATTTTTTAAAAACGTAACTGAAATAGCTTGGATCAAGATATCCGACTTTTTCCGCGATAATATATTTTTTCTCATCTTCTTCCATGAGAAGTCTCTCTGCTTCTTTCATACGATACTCTGTCAGATAATTGATGAATGTCTTCCCGGTTTCTTTTTTGAAAATAGTAGAAAAATAGGAAGAACTTACTCCAAGTTCAGAACATACCAGATCAATACTCAATTCTGGGTTGTTATAATGTTCTTTCACATAGTTTTCAGCGTTTCTGACAATCGATCCTGTTTTTGATTTGCGCTGCTCCTGTACGACTTTTCTAATATTTAAAGAAGTATTTCTAAGCCAGTTTCCAATATCCTCCAAAGAATCCATCTGTAAAAGAGAACCGTAAATATCACCGCTTTCTTCCTGAATCATATTGGTATTTACCTCATTATTCTGTAGAAAACGATAAAGAGAAGATAATAGATCCATCAAAGAAAAATGGAGATCTTGTAAATTTAAATTCACTCGATGAAGGCTTGCCATGTATTTTTCTACCGCAGATAAAAGATCGTCTTCCGATCCCATTTTCATCTGTTTGAAAATCTCTTCAATAGAATTATTTTCTTTCAATTGTAATTTATTACTTTTTGGATCAATCTCAATAATATTGATGGCATTTCCTGCCCCAAAAATGGTACGATAAGAAACCGCTTCTCGCGCTCCCTGATAAGAAAGAGATAATTCATTGAGGGAATCCACAATCTTACCAATTCCAATCGATACGACAGCATTCAAGGAACGTTTTGCAGCCTTACAAAAGCGGTCACATATATCAGTATATTTTGAAATCTCTTCCTTTGTCTGAAATTCTGTTATGGAAACAATATTATTCCGATAATTAAAAATATAATGATTTCGTTCGGTAAATGAGCCAAGCTCTAATAATTGTCGAACAGAAAGCTGATACAAACGAGGAGACATACCTTTCGGTGTTGATTTTAAGCTGGTATGAACAATCGTTACCGCATAGTAAGGACTGTCAAAATGTATATGATATTCCTCAAGATATGATTTCATCTGCTCTTCGGGAATTCCTCCCTCTATGAGAGAAGATAAAAAACCTTCTTGTAAAATAGGAAGACTTTTTTCGTAATATTTTTCCAAATGTTCTATATTTTTCTGTAAATCTCTTTTTGCATCAATTGATGTTTTTACTTTTTCAAAAATGCGACGGATCTCAACAGCATCCATTGGTTTTAATAAATATTCTTCTACTTCAAGTCCAATGGCCTGTTTTGCATATTCAAATTCATCAAAGCCAGAAAAGATGATGATACGGATATCCGGATATTTTTCTTTTAATTGACTGGCAAATTCTAATCCATCCATATAAGGCATTTTGATATCAGTCATTACAACATCCGGTTGTAATTCTTCCACCATTTCTAATGCTTCAATTCCATTTTTTGCCTGTCCACAGACAACAAAACCTAATTCTTCCCATGGAATCTTTCGCCTTATAATTTGAATTACTTCGTCTTCATCATCTACCATTAATACAGAATATAAACTCATGTTTTTCTCCATTTCTGTGATTTTTATCTTTTTTGCTTCTATTTGATAACGCAGAAATTATATTAAACATATTTATAATATAACATAAGTATATTATAAAAAACAGAGGCTGGCGATGCCAACCTCTGTCGTGATATAAACTATTTTTTTGCAACATATTTTCTGATATCCAGAGAAATCGCAATGTAAATGATAATACCAAGGGCAATCCACTGAGCGTTGGCATCTACTCCAAGGAACTGAAGCGCTGCTTTTAAGAATTCGAATACACATACACCAATAACTGCGGAGGATACTTTACCACGTCCACCAGTTACAGATACACCACCGATTGTACATGCTGCGATGGCCTCCATCTCGTAACCAAGACCAAGGTTAACAGAAGCACCACCAGATTTTGCTCCAAGCATGAAACCGGCAAGACCATACATAGCAGCTGCTTTTGCATAGATCATTACCATTGTTAAACGAACAGGAACACCAGCTACTTCTGCTGCCTGTGGGTTTGCACCGATTGCATACATGTATTTACCATGACGAGTCATATTGAAAATAAACCATGTAATTGCTGCTACTACAATTGCAATCCAAACAAGCAATGGAATCATTAAGAAACGTTTTGTAGCAAGAGCTGTGTAGGAATCTACATAACCACCAAGAGGTGTTGCATTTGTAAAGATCAGGTTTAAACCATAAACGATTTCCATCATAGCAAGGGTGGAAATGAATGGTGGTACATTTAAAAATGCGATAAAGAAACCAGTTACGGCCCCGAAGCAAGCTGTGATAAGCATTACAACAACTACAGCTAAAAGGAGGTTCATAGGTTTCATATCTGGGAAAAATTTACCAGCATAATCAGCACGCTGTAATAATACACCAGCAATACATCCGCCAAGACCAATCATACGACCTGCGGAAAGGTCACAACCTGCTGTGATTACACAACCTGCAATACCAAGTGCAATAACGAGACGAGCACTGATATTCAGTGTGATGTTGATCAGATTGCCCTGAGAAAGGAAGTTTGGAGATTTTACACTGGTGAAGGCAACTAATAAGATGATGATAAGAATAACACCATAATTGATGAGAAATTCTTTTGCATTGAATGTCTTTTTCATTTTATTTTCCTCCATACGGATTATATTGTTCAATTATTTTTTATACATATTCTTAGAACATGGTTGCGTAATGCATTACTTTTTCCTGTGTCATATCTTCAGGTTCAGTAATCTCACCACGAATATATCCGTTACACATAACGTAAATACGGTCTGACATACCAAGAAGCTCTGCCATTTCTGATGAAATCATGATAATGGATTTGCCTTGTTTTACAAGATCAACCATAATCTCATAAATTTCATGTTTTGCACCTACGTCAATACCACGAGTAGGTTCATCCATAATAAGAATATCTGGATTGTTGGCCAGCCATCTTGCAATAATTACCTTCTGCTGATTACCACCGGATAAGTTTGCAATCTGCTCATTCATACTTGGTGTTTTAATCGAAAGTTTTTGAATACTGTCATCCACAATCTTATTGATCTTTGGATGATCCAGCATGATATGTGCTTTCAAGTAATCATTGTATACAGAAATACCTGTATTATCTTTAATGGAAAGACAATTTAAGATACCTGTACCACGTCTGTTTTCCGTGATCAGACCAAGTCCTGCATTCATTGCCTTACTTGGTGCGTTTGTAATAACTTTATTACCATTTACGCTGATCTCTCCTGACTGGATATGGCGCATACCAAAGATTGCTTCCATTAACTCTGTTCTCTGAGCACCTACCAGACCACCAAAACCAACAATCTCGCCACGGCGAACATTGAAAGAACAGTTCTGGAAGGAATGTTCATGAATGGAAGTGATACCTTTACATTCTAAAATCACATCACCAGGTGTATTTTCACGAGCTGGATAGATATTTGTAAGTTCACGACCTACCATCTTTGCAATGATATCGTCTGTGGATAATTCAGCCACCGGCCATGTTCCAACATAAGTACCATCACGCATGATTGTAATATCATCAGAAATCTTCTTAATTTCATCCATCTTGTGAGATATATAAATCATTGCAACTCCACGATCACGTAAATCGTTCATGATCTTGAAGAGTACATCAACTTCTTTTTCAGAAAGTGAGGAGGTAGGTTCATCGAAGATGATTACCTTCGCATCATGGGAAACTGCTTTTGCAATTTCAATGGACTGCATCTGTCCAATGGATAATTCGGAAAGAGGAGTTTTTGGATTAAAGTCCATTCCAACTTCCTTTAACCAATGTGTTGTTTCTTTATACATTGTTTTATGGTCGATTACTTTTAACGGACCATAATTTTTTGTAGGGAATCTTCCAAGGTACATATTCTCTGCCACACTTCTTGGAAGTACTGGCTGTAATTCCTGATGTACCATTGCAATTCCTTTTTTCATCGCATCATCTGGATTATCAATATTTACTTTTTCTCCATTAATAAAGATTTCTCCTTCATCCATTTTATAGATTCCGAATAAACATTTCATTAATGTTGATTTGCCCGCACCGTTCTCACCCATCAGTGCATGTACAGTACCAGGGCGAACAGAAAGTGATACATTATCCAAAGCTTTAACACCTGGGAACGCTTTGGATACACCTTTTAACTCAAGATAATATTCTGCTGCCATGCTTTTCTCCTTCTCTGTTTTCAAAATACGGAAAATAGTGGGTACGAAAAGACGTACCCACTACAATATTCAGTATCTCTTATTCGTAATAATCGTAACTGTTATGAATTAACCTAAAGTATTCGGATTATTTGAATTCTGCAGCGTTTTCTGGAGTAACTTTAACGTAATCACAACCAATGTAAACTTCGTTTGTTTCGCCATTTACGAATTTGATTGCTGCATCAGCTGCACCATGAGACTGAGCGATGTGGTCGTTAAGAACTGTACCAGTGATAGCACCGTTAGAAACGTGTTCAACTACTTCTGCAAGAGCATCAACACCTACTAAGAAGATGTCTGTTCCAACAGTACGTCCAGCTGTCTGGATGGACTGAAGAGCACCAAGTGCCATAGCATCATTGTTACAGAATACAACTTCGATATCGTTACCGAATTTGGAAAGAGCGTTACCTACAAGTTCCTGACCTTTAACCTGATCCCACATACCAACCTGATCGTCAAGACAGTTAACTTCAAGACCTGCATCTGTTAAAGCTTTGATGGAGAATTCTGTACGGAACTGAGCATCAACGTTTTCTGGGTCACCTTCGATCATGATGTAATCGATTTTGCCATTGCCGTTTAAGTCAACTTTTTCAAGACCAAGATCAGCAATGATTTCGCCCTGCATTGTACCGGACTGACGAGCGTCACAACCTACATAACATACGTTCCAGCTGTTATCTGCCCATCTCTGTTCTTCTTCTGGAGCTGGTTCACGGTTGATGTAAACAAGTGGGATACCTGCTGCAACAACTTTATCTGTGATTGTAGCTGCGGAGGAAGAGTTAACTGGGTTGATGATTAATACGTCAACGCCTTCAGCGATGAAGTTATCAATCTGTCCGGACTGTGTAGCCTGGTCATTAGCACCGTCCATGATTTTGATGTTGTCTTTGGAGAATCCCTGAGCTACGAGATAATCTTCTAATTCTGTACGGAAAAGAGTCATGAAGTTATCTGCGAACTGGTAGATACAAACACCAACTTTTTTGTCTGCTAATGCAGAATCGCCTGCTGGAGCAGCTGCTTCTGTTTTATCTTCAGCTGGAGCAGCATCTTTGGAGCCACCACAGCCTGCTAAACATGTAACAGCCATAGCGCCTGCAAGTAAGATTGCTAAAAATTTCTTTTTCATATGTTACCTCCTTATATTTTGGCAAATCCCTGCCATTTGATATTATTAGTTTACTTTTTTTGGAAATGAAAGACCATAAAATATCCTTTGGAAAAATATAAAAATCCTACGATTTTAACAAAAACCGTAGGATTTCTTAGAACTTCTTCTGTAAATTTGTCATATAAAATAAATGTTTTGTATATTTAATATACTTATAATAAATATTTTAAAATATCAGCCACGTCCCATAAATAGGATGGACCAAAAAGATTAACATGGTTCAGCAAATGATATAGCTGATATATTTTTTTCCTGTCTTTATAAGAGGAATCAATTGGATTTACTCTATGGTAAGCCTCATAGAAGGAAGGAGGAAAACCACCAAATAACTGTGTCATAGCCAAATCGGTCTCAGAATGTCCATAATACACAGCTGGATCTATCAGCCAGCCTTTCCCATCCGGACCAACGGTAACATTACCACTCCATAAATCACCATGTAAAACGGAAACAAAATTCGGTTCCTCCAAAAAATGATCCAAATGATCAAGAAGAACAGAAAGCTGTTTTTTCATAGGGAGATCCAACAATCGATCTGCCATGGCTATCTGAGGCTTTAAACGACAATCCCTAAAAAATGTTACCCAATCTTCTTTCCTTTCATTTTTTTGTAAAGTGAGACCAACATAATTATCCTGGGTAAAACCATATTGTCTGGAAAAATCTTCTCTTACAGGAGCACGATGCAGAAGAGCCAATTCCTCCCCGAAGGTCTCCCAATAATCTTTTTTCTTTTGACCAGCCTCTAAATATTCCATCATAAGCCCAGATACTCCTAAAGCCTTATCTTTGATGATTCCGTAAATCTTTGGTGTGCCAATACATTTCGCTTCTGCCAAAGCGGCGATTCCATTGGCTTCGCAAGAGAACATGTTTGCATATTGTATGGAATTCTTTTTTATAAAAATCTTTTCTCCATTGCTGAGTTTTATAACAATGGCATCATTGATATCCCCGCCAAACACTGCTCTCTTATCTTCTTCAAATACATTTTCTCCGAAGATGCTATGAACTGCCTCCTGAATAGAGGAAAATATAGGAATTTGTTTTAATGGATCATTTATCATATTTTTACACTCCATTTCGTGTATTTATTATAGATTTCAATCTTCTTATTGTTAACTATATCATGAAAAAGAATGAGCCTCCATAGGAATTACTATGGAAGCCCACTCTTTTGAAGATTTCAATATAGTAAATTAATAATCAAGGCCTGCTGCTTTTACACGATTTTTTACGGTTGGTCCAATGATCATAGCAATGATGATTTTGGCAAGATCACCAGGAATAAATGGAATGACTCCGGCAGCAAGAGCTGCTTCGAAAGTAAGATGTGCCTGAACAGAAAGCCAGGCTGTTCCAAAAATGTAACAAACAATGGTTCCAAGTACCATTCCCAAAAAGTGAAGAGCTTTCTTCTCTGGCCAGAAATCAATAAAAATACCACAGATAATAGCCATAAAAAGAAATCCGATAATATAACCACCGGTAGGACCAAATAATTTACCTACACCACCAGTAAATGCAGAAAATACTGGTAAGCCAACCAGTCCGATTAACATATAGATAAAATAACTGATGGTTCCTCTTTTTAATCCAATTACATAAATGGAAAAATAAACTGCAAGATTTGTTAAAGAAATCGGTACAGGACTAATAGGGATACTAATGGATAAAGGTCCTAAAATACAAGTAACCGCAGCCATCATGGCAATTAATACCATATCTTTTGTTTTCATATTTTTCATAATTATTATACGTGTGATTTCGGGGGAAATGAGTCACACACTCCTTTCATTGATTGTAAACTTTGTTTACCTGATGTAGTTTACAATCATTTCTTAAAATTGTCAACCTTTATTTTATATAAATGTTGACATTAAGTTTACATGATATTATAATGCAAAATGATTAAAAGAGATAAGGAGTCTTTACTTATTATGAATATGATAAATTTAGCAAAAGAAATTATAGAAGGCAGACGAATTACTCGAGAAGATGATTTGTCCATATTTTTAACTTGTTCATTGGATGCCCTTTGTCAGGGTGCAGATATGATCCGCGAAGCGTTTATGGGTGAAAAGGTTGATCTATGTTCTATTATTAATGGACGTAGTGGCCGTTGTCCTGAAGACTGCAAATATTGTGCACAATCCATTCATAATCAAACCAATTGTGAGATTTATGATTTTCTTCCAGAAGAAACCATCCTTGAAGCTTGTCGTCTTAACGAACGAGAAGGTGTCCATCGTTTTTCCATTGTAACTGCAGGAAAAGCATTAAGTGGAAAAGAATTCAAACAAGCGATTGCTACTTATAAAAGGATGAAAGAAGAATGTAAAATTGATCTTTGTGCTTCCATGGGCTTTCTTAGTAAAGATCAGCTTTTAGAATTACAGGAAGCCGGGGTTACCAGATATCATCATAATATTGAAACTTCCAGAAGAAATTTCCCAAATATCTGTACTACTCACACCTATGATCAGAAAATTGCAACATTAAAGGTAGTGAAAGAAATCGGTATGGGCGCATGCTCCGGCGGTATTATTGGAATGGGCGAGAGCTGGGAAGATCGTCTTGATATGGCAGTATCTTTATCTGAACTAGAAATCGATTCTATTCCACTCAATGTACTTATGCCAATCCCCGGAACACCGTTAGAAAACGAACGTCGTCTCACTCAGGATGAGATATTACGTACCGTAGCCTTCTTCCGTTATATTAATCCAAAAGCTCATATCCGTCTTGCAGCAGGTAGAGCTTTGTTGGAAAATGATGGCGAGATTGCTTTCCGCTCTGGAGCTTCTGCAACAATTACAGGAAATATGTTAACAACGGTTGCCTGTGCAACCATTCGTAGCGATAAAGAGATGCTTAAAAACCTTGGTCGCGATGCTGTCCCAGATTATCAAAAATAATTATAAAGAATAAAAAAACGTCACAGTTTAGACGGCCTTGTCTATATTGTGACGTTTTACTCTTTCTATTTTGATTCCATCCATTGAGTGATCAAATCTGCTGAAATCAACCATTGTTCTTGTGGGGTAATCTTTGATTCTCCATCGCCTTTTTGATCTCCATAGTTTCCAAAAGAAGCATGGTTACCTCCCTCAATAATATGTTCTTCATAATCTTCTGGCATAAGATCACGGGATTCTTTTATTTTATCTACATTTACTACCTGATCCGAATCACCATAAATCGATAGTACTCTAAGATTCGTATCATGGATATCTTTTGTTCCATAGGATGCAAGGTATATCATGCCTTTATAATCTTCCTTATTCTTCTCCAGATAACTTTCTGCCACAACACCGCCTAAGGAATGTCCGGCAAGATACCATTCTTTAATCTCAGGATATTTTTCTGGAATGCCATCTGCTGCATTGGCATCAAAAAAAGCAATATTATAGGGCATATGAATCAGAATACAAAAAATTCCTTTTCTGGCTAATCGAGACATCAACGGTACATAAGAATCGTATTCTACCTTACCACCAGGATAAAATATCAAGCCAGTCTCCATAGTTCCCTGTGGAATAAATACCGTAAAAGAAGTTCTTCCAATCTTCTCTTCTACCATATCAATCCCACGCTGTACTGTTCTTTTATTATAATCATTGGAATGATAATAATTAGAAAGATAAATACCCATTCCGATAACGATAAAAACAATGCAAAGAAAAAATATTGCTAAGATTTTTCTGATCCAGCTTTTAAAAAAGCCCTTTCTATTTTGAGAATCACTCTTTTTCATATATTCACTACTTTCCATAATATTATTTCACCTGTCATTATATTTCTGACATGATGCAGCAATAATTATAACATTGATAACTTCTTATGACAATGAAAGTCATATCAAATGTACAAGAAAAAAAGGCCCTCTCCATAGCAACGATTGTCTAACAATCACTGCCATGTCACACGAGACGACCTGTAATATATATTATGAACATGAAATGTTCAGAAAAAGCGTAATTAAGAGTGATAATAAAAGGTATATTATCTATTGGATAGATGCTTTTGTGATCGCTGTAGATTCATAATATGGAATCAGCAAAGAACATCCTCTTGTGATCTGGTCAGAACACAGCTGATTACATTCTTTAATCTCAGCAATATATTCATTGATATCATAAAAGCCAGGATTCATATTCTCCTTTGCGATACTCCAAAGAGTATCTCCGTACTGAATCTCAACCACTTTATATTTCAGTTCAGATAAACACTCTTCTGCATTCACTTCTGGAGAGAAACATACTGTTTCAATTGCCATATAAGAACCAATGAGAATCATCATACAGATGACTGCTACAAGAGCAGATTTCAAAAATCCTAAAGAAGAACTCTTTCTGGAAACTTTACAGGAAGCAGAGTTTCTGACAGTTGCAGAACTCTTTTTTATTCTATGATTCTGCTTGGATGAAGTTCTAGACTTGGATGTAG
>JAUNNI010000086.1 GCA_030531555.1 Eubacteriales bacterium
AAACAAAAAGAGCTGGTATTCATCTATTGGTAAAGCATCCATTACGGTCTATGCTGGATCTACTTTTTTAGCACCACATGGATATATTATTTTGAATAAATTTTTAAATTTCTCCAGAGATGTCAGAGTGAATTTTATTGCGATGATGATTTACTGTGTCGTATTGGTATGGGTTTGTTCTTTACCAATCTTTGGTGAAATTTTTGATGGTTTGTGTGGCCTGCTTAATAAATCATTATTTTCTGAAAAAAATGGAGAGGAATAAAAACAACGATGTTTAATCATACATTTGCCATATGTGCATATAAAGAGAGTGAATATTTAGAGGAATGTATTTTATCATTAAAAAATCAAACAGTTTCCAGCAATATTCTGATTGTTACCTCTACACCAAATGACTTCATTGAAAGTCTTGCACAGAAATATGAGATTCCTTATTATATTAACCCAGGACAGGGAGGAATTACTCAGGATTGGAACTTTGGCTACAAATGTGCCAGAGAGAAAAATAAAAGTAAATATATTACGATTGCCCATCAAGATGATATCTATGAGCCAGAATATCTTGAAACAGCAATGAAAGCTTTTAAAAAAACCAAAAGACCGCTTATCTTTTTCACAGATTATTTTGAAATCAGAGATGGTCAGCGTGTGGAAAAAAATAAATTACTGACCATTAAGCGTATTATGCTTCTGCCATTACGCATTTCTATCCTTCAGAAATCAAAATGGGTTCGTCGAAGAATCTTATCCATTGGTTCTCCAATCTGTTGTCCTTCTGTTACATTTGCTGTGAATAACCTTCCAAAAGTAATCTTTAAAAACGGTTTTCGAGCTTGTGAAGATTGGGAAGCGTGGGAAATGATTTCCAGAAGAAAAGGTTCTTTCTTATATTCTACAAAGTTATTGACAGGTCATAGAATTCATGAAGAATCCGAAACATCTGCGATTATTCATGATAATAAGAGAACCGATGAAGAATATGAAATGTTTTGTAAATTCTGGCCAGGATTTATTGCCAAATTTATTGGAAAGGTTTACGCAAAAGGACAAAACTCCAATTCTTTGGATTAGAGGGAGATTATTATGAAAAAAATAGTTATTATTCCTGCATATAATGAGTCTGGAAGTATTTTAGAAACAATCAGAGATATTAATGAAAATGCACCTGGATTTGATCACATTGTAATCAATGATTGCTCCAAGGATAATACGCTTGAGTTATGCAGAGAAAATGGAATCCATATTTTGAATTTGCCAATTAATCTTGGGATTGGTGGGGCAGTTCAGACAGGATACACATACGCATACAATAACGGATACGATTATGCGGTTCAGTTTGATGGAGATGGACAGCATGATGCTGCTTATCTTCAGATGATGGCAGACACTATGGAAAAAGAAGATGTGGATATGGTAATTGGATCTCGATTTATTGAAAATGAAGGTTTCCAATCCTCCACAGTACGTCGTATAGGAATTCGGTTCTTTACATTCTTAATCAGGTTGCTTTTTGGGAAAAAGATTACAGATGCGACTTCTGGTATGAGAATGTGTAACCGACGTGTTATGGAATTGTTTATTAAAGACTACCCTATTGATTATCCAGAGCCAGAGACAACTTCCCGTTTGCTGAGACACAAATATAAAGTAAAAGAAGTACCTGTTGTTATGAGAGAACGTCAGGCAGGGGTTTCTTCCATCGGTACGTTTAATAAGCAAGCATATTATATGATAAAAGTTAGTCTTGCAATTATCATTGAGAGACTCAGATAAGGAGATTATTATGTCATTAAGAATTCGTCTTTTTATTGCATTTATATTGGTTATTGCTTTATATGTTGTTATCAATATGGTACGAAAAAGGGTATTGGAATTAAAATATGTTTTATTATGGATTGCCTGTGATGTGATTCTGTTATTTATTGATGCATTCCCGATTGTAATGCATTATATTGCAAATTTTTTCGGTATTCAATCTATGATGAATATGATGTTCTTCTTTGGTTTCCTTTTTTCCTTAGTCATTATGTTCTCGTTAACGGTATCGCTATCAGCCATGACTGTGCGTGTAAGAAAGCTATCTCAAATGATTGCTTTACGTGAGTATGAGAATATGAACAAATTGATGAATGAAAAAGAAGAAAAAAAACAGGCAGAAGAATAAAAATGATAATAAAAAAGTTGCTGTGACGAGAGTTTCCACTTTCGTCACAGCAATTTTTTTCTAAAGATATGTTTTTAAAATTTTAGCAAGGATGCCGACAGGATTATCGGATTGACATCAAAGAAGTAGCTAATTTGTTGATATGACTTTTAATGCTGGAACGCTTGATGTCCTGATAATCAAAAACGATAAAGCCGTGAGCACCATTTTTTCTACCGTAATCGACCATCTTAGCCAATGTACCGGAAGATAAAAATTCAGTGCGTTCTTTAGAAGTAGTGGCAGCACTTCTATCGCCCATTTTATATGCCGGAAGGCCAATGTAAAGTTTTACCTTGGATCGGTCTGTGATGAAGAGCCACTGGTTTACCATTTTATCAAACTGTGCACATGTGTGATGGAATCCCCAGTAGATCTGAGGAGCAATATAGTCGACATACTTTGTGGAAGTAACCCACTTGGTAATGTCCACATAGTAGGAATATTTGTCTGTAAGATTGTTGATCTCTCCGGCAGGGCTGATTCCAAATGTTACGGAAGGTTTGATACTTTTAATTGCGGAACGAATACCTGAAACAAGAGTGTTAACTTGTTTTCTACGGTATTTCACGATACTCATACCAGATTTCTTTTCTGTCGATTTGTTGTATTCTTTGGCATCAAAAGCTTTTTTGTAATTGGAGGAAGAGAAAGAAGGATAAAAATAATCATCCATATGGATGCCATCCACATTGTATTTTCTTACAATCTCTTTCACGCCATTGATGATCAGTGTACGAACTGCCGGTTTGGATGGATTATAGTATAATTTTCCACCGTAGGAAAGAACGTAACGATGATAGGAAGTTTTTTTAGAATAATGCCATTTTCTTGCCGGGTTCTTTTTGGCCAGCTTCTTATAAGAAGTATTGGTTGCCACACGGTAAGGATTGATCCAAGCTTCGATCCGCATTCCTTTTTTGTGAGCTTCCTGTACCATGATAGCCAATGGGTCATAGGAGAGGCTTGCACCCTGTTTTCCAGCAATACATGCGGAAGTTGGGAAATAAGAGGATTTGTAGATTGCATCTGAGAATGGTCGAACCTGGACGATAATGTGATTGAATCCTTTTTCTTTACAATTATCCAGAACACCATCAAAGAACCTTTTGAAGTTATCTCCGGTGTTTGCATAATTCTCTGTAAAGGATTCATAATCATAATAAGAGAACCAGATTCCTTTGTACTCGGCAGCTTGGGTTTTTGCTGGCAGGAATAAGAGGAAGGCCATGACCAGCAAACAAATGAGGGAAGATTTCTTGTTTTTCATACTTTTCTCCTTTGCTTTGACTTCAATGTAAATCGGTCATTATATAAGTAAATGAAGGGACAGAATGGATTATTGCAAAAAAATAATCCGGAATTACATTGACATAATTCCGGATAAAAATAAAGAGCGCGAGACGGGATTCGAACCCGCGACCCTCGCCTTGGCAAGGCGATACTCCACCACTGAGCCACTCGCACATATCTCTTGTTTAACTGTATTAAGTATATCATAAATATTCATATTGTCAACAACAATTTCAAAAATTTCAAAAAAATATTTTCTTTATCCAATTATGGACTTTTGTTCTTTATTTTGAAGGAAATGTAAATCTTGGATAATTGATTTCTATCCATTAAGGGAAAGCCTATCATGGTGTTGACGGAAGATGGAAGATTCGATAATATCAATGTTATAGATTTGAAATTAGAAACAGGAGAAATACCATTGCGATATTTATTATGTGGCATCAATGCCAAATACATCCATTCTAACCTGGCGATTTTTTCACTTCAGGCATATGCCAAAGAGCGTCTAGTGAGAAAAGAAGATGAGATTATTATAAAAGAATACACCATCAACCATTATGTGGATAATATTCTTCAGGATCTCTATGAAGCACAGGCAGATGTTATCATTTTTTCGTGTTATATATGGAATATTAGTTATGTAAGGGAATTATCAGCAGAACTGAAAAAAATCTGTCCTTCTTGTGCAATCTGGGTGGGAGGACCGGAGGTATCTTATGATGCCAGACAGTTCCTAAACGAAAATCCTGCCGTAGACCTTGTTATGCAAGGGGAGGGTGAGGAGGTCTTCTCTATTCTCACGAATACTTTTGAGGGCAATATGGATCAGATTCCAAAACTTCAGGGAATTGCTTTGCGACGAAAGGAAGAAATCGAAGATTATGGATTTGCACCACTTATGGATATGGATGCGCTTCCTTTTGTTTATGAAGACTTTCATCTTTTTGAGCACAAGATTCTTTATTATGAGACCAGTCGTGGCTGTCCATTTTGTTGCAGCTACTGTCTTTCTTCCATCGATAAAAGCGTGAGATTCCGGTCCATGGAGAAAGTAAAACATGAACTGGATCTCTTTTTGGCTGCCAAAGTACCACAGGTAAAATTTGTAGATCGTACTTTTAACTGTAATCGAAAAAGATCATATGATCTGTGGAAGTATATCAACGATCATGATAATGGAATCACCAACTTTCATTTTGAAATCTCTTCCGATCTTTTGGATGAGGAGAGTCTTTCCTTATTTGCCCAGATGCGCCCAGGCCTGATACAGCTTGAGATTGGTGTGCAGTCTACCAATCCACCGACCATTGACGCCATTCGACGTCACATGGATCTGCCACTTTTGTTTCAGCGTGTGGACCAGGTTCACGCTCTTGGCAATATTCATCAGCATCTGGATTTGATTGCCGGTCTTCCTTATGAAGATTATGATCAGTTTGCCAAATCATTTGATGATCTATATGCCCATGTACCGGACCAGTTGCAGCTGGGATTTTTAAAGGTTCTAAAAGGAACACAGATGATGTTGGAATCCCAGGAACATATTATCCAGTATCGAAATCAGCCACCTTATGAAGTTCTCTCTACCAAATGGCTGCCTTATGATAAGGTCATTGCTTTAAAAGGGGTAGAAGAACTGGTGGAACTTTATTATAACAGTGGACAATATATCAATACTCTTCGTTATGTGATACCGTTTTTTGCCAGTCCATTTGCTTTTTATGAGGAGTTCTCTTCTTTTTATCGTGGTAAGGAGTATCATAAAGTCAATCATAATCGTCTGGGAAAATATGAAATCTTACGAGAATTCCTACAAGAATGTCATTTAGAGCTTCCTTTGCTGGATGATCTTATGCTTTACGACCTTTATCTTCGAGAAAATGTGAAAGGAAGACCAAAATGGGCTCCGGAGCTTAGTGATTTTAAGAAAGAATGGAAGGAAATCTACCGTGAGGGCAGGGAAATGATTTTTCCAGATATTCCAGAGGAGATTTACGATTCAAAAAAAGCACAGAATCAAACCCATATGGAATATTTCCGCTTTGATATCCATGCCTGGATTCAAAATGGTGCGGTGAATGAGGGAGACTATTTCTGTTTATTTGACTATCAGATGAGAAACCCTCTCAATCAGGAAGCAAGGACTGTATGTTTTCCTAGATAAAGTTCTAAAATTAACTTGAATGTCATTCAAAAATCATTTACAATTAAAGGTAATTGTTTTAAGAATCAGGAGGTATAATAATGCGTTCTAAGAAAAAACAGAGATTGCAGGCCATTGTGATTATCGTAGTAATTGCAGCTATGGTTTTAACCTCAGTTTGTGCAGGATTTTTAATGTAGTCCGAAAAGATGGATGAATAAGTAAGAGGTAGTAATCATGTTACGTATGGGAAAACTGAAGACGACCGTGTATGATCGTTCTGTAAAAAAACAAGTTCATAATGAGAAGACTTCAGTGCCATTTTTTGTACGTACGGTTATGGTAGAAGGATGGACGCTAGCAGCAGAACGTGTGGTTTATAATATGATCAACACATTTGCTGTGAAGAAAGCGGATCTTCTTCAATTAAATGTATCAGTGAAGATGCCGGAAGGAACAGACGAACCAGAATTTCGCAAGTTTACAAAGAGATTGGGGCAGTTATGCGCCGAGGAGAAGATTTGGCTGACTTTGGATGAGGCTGGAGTATCTCATGCTGTTTCCAAAACAGTAATCAGTGCGGTTGGTATGGGAACATCCATGGATGATGTTTTTCAGGGATCTGCCGCAGATATGGATGTCATCGTTGCGGGCACGGTTGCCAGAGAAGGTGCGGCGATTCTTGCTTTGGAGCATGAGGAAGCACTGAAGAAACGTTTTGCGGCATTTTATGTAGAGATTGCACAGCAGCTGTATGATGCCGCCGCGATGAAGGCAGTCCGGGCAATTCTTGAGAAGGAAGAAGCTTGGGGCACTGCCGTAGGTGAGGGCGGTATTTTTGCTGGTCTGTGGGATATGGCTGCCGCCACAAAGGTGGGTCTGGATATTGATCTTTCCGCCATACCGATCCGACAGCATACCATTGAGATTTGCGAATTTTTTAATCGAAATCCATATATGCTTTTGTCCGGAGGATGTCTGTTAATCATGGCACGACGTGGAGAGAGGGTTCTTGCTGCACTGGCGCAGGAAGGAATACCTGCCGCAGTGATTGGACATACCACAGAAGGAAATGACCGAATTATTCGTTATGACGATGAAATCAGGTATTTGGAACCGCCGAAAACTGATGAAATATACTCCCTCTAGGGATAAATAGATAGAAAGAAAAACCGTTTGAACGGTAAGAGGATATAGAAATGCGAAATACAATTTTAAGAATGCTTGAAAACAACAGTAGAATTGATCTGCATGATGTTGCTTTAATGTTATCTACCGATGAATCTGTTATTTTAGCAGAAATCGAAAAAATGGAAGCAGAAGGAATCATCTGTGGTTACCCTACATTAATTAATTGGGATAAAACAGATTCTGAAAAAGTAAATGCTTTGATTGAAGTTCATGTAACACCACAGCGCGGCAAAGGTTATGAAAAACTTGCTGAGCGTATCACAAACTATCCAGAAGTAAAAGCAATTTACCTGATGTCTGGTGCATATGATTTTGCTGTATTCCTGGAAGGAAAAACTTTAAAAGAAGTTTCCATGTTTGTTACCACACGTCTTGCAACATTGGAAGACGTTGCTGGAACTGCAACGCACTTTATTCTGAAAAAATACAAAGATCACGGTATGATTCTTATCGAAAAAGAAGAAAATGATAGAATGAAGGTGACACCATGAGAAATCCACTGTCCGATAAAGTAATGAACATTAAACCGTCTGGTATCCGTAAGTTTTTTGATTTGGTACAGGAGATGCCAGATGCCATCTCTCTTGGTGTAGGTGAGCCTGACTTCGATACCCCATGGCATATCAGAGAAGAAGGTATTTATTCTTTAGAAAAAGGTCGTACCTTCTATACATCAAACGCTGGTCTTATGGATCTTCGTAAGGCAATCTGTGGATATTTAAACCGTCGTTATGATATGTCATATGATCCAAAGACAGAAGTAGTTGTAACAGTAGGTGGCAGCGAAGGTATTGATATTGCTCTTCGTGCCATGTTAAATCCTGGGGATGAAGTAATCATTCCAGAACCTTGTTATGTATCCTATCTTCCTTGTGTAGAATTGACAGGAGGCGTTCCTGTAACCATTGAGCTTCAGGAAAAAAATGCTTTCAAGCTGACTGCTGAGGAGTTAGAAGCTGCAATCACAGATAAAACAAAAGTTTTAGTTCTTTCTTATCCAAATAACCCAACAGGTGCGGTTATGACAAAAGAAGACTTAGAGCCAATTGCAGCATTAGTAGAAAAATACGATTTATTTGTAATCTCTGATGAAATCTATTCTGAGCTTACTTACTTAGAGAAACATTTCTCTATCTCCTGTCTTCCAGGAATGCGTGATCGCACAATTGTGATCAATGGCTTTTCCAAAGGATTTGCTATGACAGGATGGAGACTTGGCTATGCAGTGGGTCCTGCTTTAATCATTTCCCAGATGACAAAGATTCATCAGTTCTGCATTATGGCAGCACCAACTACCAGCCAGTATGCTGGTGTAGAAGCGATGAACAATGGAGATGCGGATGCAGAAATGATGCGTGAATCCTACAATCAGCGCAGAAATTATCTTTTGAACCGTTTTAAGGAAATCGGTTTAAAATGCTTTGAGCCACACGGTGCCTTTTATATGTTCCCTTGTATCAAAGAATTTGGCATGACATCCGAAGAATTTGCAAGCCAGCTTCTGAAAGAGGAAGAAGTCGCCATCGTACCTGGTACTGCATTTGGTGATTGTGGTGAAGGTTTCCTTCGAGTATCCTATGCTTATTCCATTGAGGAATTGAAAGAAGCTCTCGATCGTATGGAACGCTTCATTAACAAATTGCGAGGAACTAAATAAATGGTA
Source organism: Eubacteriales bacterium (assembly GCA_030531555.1). Taxonomy (GTDB): domain Bacteria; phylum Bacillota; class Clostridia; order Lachnospirales; family Lachnospiraceae; genus Anaerobutyricum. The sequence continues at coordinate 8,500 of JAUNNI010000086.1, forward strand.
AATATTGTATTACATGAACCGGAAATGCCAGCCAATACCGGTAATATCGGAAGAACCTGTGTAGCTACAGGCAGCGTACTTCATCTGATTGAGCCATTGGGATTCCAGATCAACGATAAGATGTTAAAACGTGCAGGTCTTGATTATTGGGATAAGCTGGATGTCCGTCGATATGTTGATTTTGAAGATTTTCTTGCGAAAAATCCTGGTGCCAAGATTTATATGGCAACCACCAAGTCCAAACAGACATATGCAGATGTGGAATATGAAGATGGATGCTATATTATGTTTGGAAAAGAAAGTGCCGGAATTCCGGAAGAAATTCTTCTGAACTATAAAGAAACCAGTGTACGTATTCCAATGTTGGATGATATTCGTTCCTTGAATCTTTCGAATTCTGTTGCTATCGTTTGCTATGAAGCACTTCGGCAGCAGGGCTTTAAAAATTTCCAGTTAGAAGGACAGCTTCATCGATATGAATGGTAACATTTTACAAAAGATGAAAGAAAGCTATTCGTTTATAGAGGTTCAATACAAATAATAAGTAAGCTTAAAATAAATTCTGTGGAAATATCTATATTAAAGGACGCATAACTACACAGTTGACATATACATACCCTAAAGGGTATAGTATGTTTAAGAAAGTTAGAAAAGGAGCATCTATGAGAGCAATAGTTGTTGATGACGAACCTGTAATGTTAAGATGTTTTCATCGCATGGCGAAACAGATTGAATGTTTAGGAGAAGTAGAACGCTTCGATGATCATGTTGATGTTTTAGAATATGCACAAACGAATACATTTGATGTGGCATTTTTGGATATCGAGATGCCAGAAATGAATGGGATGGAGCTGGCAGAAAAGCTGATGGAGCAGAATCCTGAGTTATTAGTTGTATTTGTAACTGCATATGATAACTATATCAAGGAAGCAAATGACCTTGGCTCTGTATTCTATCTGATGAAGCCATATAAGCAGGAAGTACTTGAGAAGCTAGCTAAGCGTTTGGATAAAATGGTGAATCCAGCTGGAGAAAAGACGAAGAAAGATATTTATATTCATACATTTGGCAGATTTACTGTTTTTTATAATGATCGCCCGATTTCCCTTACCGGAAAAGCAAAAGAGATTCTTGCCTATCTGGTTACAAAACGTGGCAAAGAAATTAGTAATGAAACACTTTATACCACAATCTGGGAAGGACGTGAATGTGATAATTATCACATGAAGGTATATTATAATGCCTTGAAACGTCTGAAAGATTGTCTTGAGGAAGAAGGTGTTTCCGATCTTCTTATCTCCACGAAGAGAGGACAGATCATTAATACAGAGTTATTTGATTGTGATTATTATGCTTGGAGTGACCAGGATAACACAATTCCATATGACTTTGATGGAGAATTCATGACAGAGTATTCCTGGGGAGAAGAGATTCTTGCGGGAATGTTGATGAAAAAATAAAGGGGCGGCCTTCGAATGTCCCGAAAATCGCATATAATAATCCGAAAGCGGAATGGATTTTCAGAAGAATCCATTCCGTTTTTTTTTGATTCAATTCATATAGATGCCCATACGTCCTTCGTTGCTCCGTCTTACGTTATTCCAACCATCCGCTTTTTCGCCCTGTCTCCACAAAACTCACGCATTTGGGCGCTCAGACATTGCTCTCGACAGGGCTGGCATCCTGGTTGGAATAACGGACTCCACAAAGGCGGACTCCTGCGCATCTATCCGAATTGAATATTTTTAGAATTATGAGGATTCTTCCCTAAAGGATTATGATTTTTCGGATTATTATATTTGCGATTTTCCCGCCAGGCCCGAGGCCGTTTCGAAGGCCTTCTGCAGGTTATGGCAGCGGGAGGAGGGAAGCGAATGGAGCAGATGTTCGTCCGATCAGGCCCTGTGGGGCCTGCATCGGACGAAAAAAGGAAGTACGTCATCTTAGTCTGAAAAAAAGCCAGAAGGCTTCAGACGAAAATTAGAAAAAGTGAAATATGGTAGGAAGAAAAAGGAGCCTGGTTCGGACGAAAAAAACTAGTACGTCATCTTGGTCCGAAAGAAAGCCAGAAGGCTTCAGACGAAAATTAGAAAAAGTGAAATATGGTAGGAAGAAAAAGAGGCTTGGTTCGGACGAAGAAAGGATATACGTCATCTTAGTCCGAAAGAAAGCCAAGGGGATTCGGACGAAAATTAGAAAAAGTGAAATATGGTAGGAAGAAAAAGGGGCCTGCATCGGACGAAAAAAACTAGTACGTCATCTTAGTCCGAAAGAAAGCCAGGGGGATTCGGACGAAAATTGGAAAAAGTGAAATATGGTAGGAAGAAAAAGGAGCCAGTTCAGACAAACATTTGCTCCATTCATTTTTATCTTTCTGGAGCCAAAGAGTAGGGAAGCGTCGCAGTAACGCTTAGTCCCATTCCTTACGGAATGGGCTAATCGTAA
>JAUNNI010000087.1 GCA_030531555.1 Eubacteriales bacterium
CTAATCCTTGAATTTTATAAAAAGTGCAATAATTGGGGCAATATTTCAAAAGACTTTCTATCCAAGCTGCGTAATGAATGCTTTGAGTATTCAATTTCTGAATCCATACCTGAATCTAAGAATTATTTAAAAACCTCTGTAGGAGATGCGAAAAAAGGCATCTTCCTGCGTATTATGCTTGAAATCTTAAAGGAAAATGGTGCCTACGCAAGTCCATATGATCAAAACAGAAAAGATTATTTCAGGACGATTAGCAAACTAGGGTTGGCCCCACTTGATTCTATTTCCAGAAATCAACCTTTCGGTGTTTCTCTTTCTCGCCTAATACTAACCTTTCTGCGCAGCAAAGAAAGTCATCCCACTTCTCTAAAGGAACTGTTTGACTGCTTTTCCGCCTATGATCCAGAAGATATTTGCCGTTCTGTGTATGCGCTCAGTGAGAATATTCGGGATGTTTGGCGCAGACTGATTATGTTCAACCGGACGATACCAATAGAAATTGAGGACCTGTACAAGCAGGCACGGGCGTATAAACAAAAAACAAAGATAGAGTCAGGAGAAAAAGGAATAGACTATACAGAGATAGAACTGTGCCAAGCAGGTGAAGAGTATCTGACAGTGGTTGTTCCAAGCTTTGAATTCTTTTTAAGCAGACTGGATCAACAGCGGAACAATTTGGAGAATTATCCTCCCTTGTTCCTTTCAACTAGCATCCGGAATGATAAATGGAATAGTAGTATTAAAGCTGTTCTAGAAGCAGTCGAGAAATGCGCGAGGCTTTTGGAGGATTATGATAAAAACATGATTACTACCCTGATAAATAACGAGAAGGAAGACTTCATCCAACATCTCTTTGTGGCAAGCCGTAAGGACAAAAGTATAAAACAAACTCATCTTTCGAGGATAGTGTTTTCCCATATAACCTACCTTGATCATTTTCGCGTATATTATCTATGGTATTGGAGAAAGAACGATCCAAACGAAAAGATTAAGTCTCAGGAGCAACTAAAGAAAGACAACGAGCGTATCGTAAGCTATATTATTCGCTATCTGACTATATTCGATAAAAGTTGGATGCAGAACGAAAAATATACCGCGCTTCTCAATAATCGGTTTCTGGGGGATATGTATGAACTGACCAGGAACTACTCTGACTGTCTCTCAATCAATGTTTTTCTCGAGGATAAAAAATTTTCTTCTTTAGCCGGCATAAAAATGGGTTTTGAAAATCAGAAGAAGGCCCAGCAAATGCTTTTGGATCAGATCCTAATTATCCATAGAAATAGCTATGCTCAAGATACCTTTGAGATACCCATCGCTAAACCCTTTGAGTAACCCAACGCAACTGATTAAACGCAGAGCCTTAGATAATAGATAGGAGGATAGACATATGAATGACGACATCGCTCTATTGGAAGATGTAAGTACAGTAGATTTTCTCGGCCGTGGGGAATTTGTTGAGCAAATGTTCACAATATCTCTAAATCTAGCAAACGTTAGAGATAATGCTTGTTATGCACTAAATGGTGACTGGGGCATAGGAAAGACATTTGTCCTCGATATGTTTCAGAAACGAGTAGAAGCTGAAGCAGAAGGAGCTTCTGAACGCTTTCTGGTATTTCGATACAACTGCTGGGAGTATGACTATTACGAAGAACCTTTGGTAGCAATTGTTTCATCCATGCTGAAAAAGATTGACAGTCTGAGTTTTATTAAGGAAAAAGATAGAATGGCTATTAGCGGTATCTTAAAGCGAGTATGGGCTGTTCTAACCGATTATGGTATAAACTGGGTAGAAAAGAAGTTCGAGCTTGATGAAGGAGTGCTAAAAAAAACTTATACTCTCTTAAAAGATGGGATAGACGACGGTAATACCGCTACAAATAAAGCAAAAGAATATGATCAATACTCCACTTTTAAAAAGGCTTTGGAGGATCTCAGAGAGCAAATTGAAACTCTTGCAAAAAGAAAAACCGTGATTTTTTTAGTGGACGAGCTTGATCGTTGTCTCCCGGAGTATGCCATCCGCGTACTTGAACGGCTTCATCATCTGGTTTTGGGAATACCAAATGTACAAGTAGTCCTTGCAATAGATCGAAAGCAGTTGGAGCATACGATCAAGCAAATATATGGGCCTAATACAGATTCAAGAAAATATTTGCAAAAATTTATTCAATTCGAGCTATCGCTAGACGCAGGCACTTTTCAGGATAATTTTGACCGTCGATTTGCGCGCTTTTCTGCATGTTTTTCGGAAAATGACTCAGTATTTAATGGTAATTCTGCGGAATACATATCAGCTCTTTTACAAGGTCTTGATATGCGGCGGAGAATCATGCTGGTCAATCGTTGCGAGATTATACACAAATTACTAGCAGGAAAAGACCCAAGCACAAAATACAACCAAGATTATTTGTGCATAGAGTTGTTTTTGACATTGCTCCATGACTGCGAGTTTTCCCCATCAGCCGCAAAGGAGTACTTTAAAAATAAAACTGAGGTATATAGTTTTTTCCCATCTATAGCATTTGGTTCCGAAAGCCATCCTGTCGCTCTTACGAAAGGACTACAATGGATATGGAGGGAATACCAACAATTTGGTTATAATTTTCTTACCGAACGTATTTCGGTTGATTCTCTATTAGGGTGTCTGGTAGCAATTTACGCACAAATTTTAGGAGTTGCCGACAGCTTTTCAGGAAAATATGCTTATACGTACAGCAAAGAACTCATAGACTTCGGTTTGGAGTTTTGGAAAATGCAAATTAGTATAAACTAACAGCATGGTTTCTTACGGAGTTGTGCATGTGAATAACCAATGCGAAGAATATTGATAGTGAAGTTAGTATTTTTAACGATATTTGTCTGATCAGTAATCTATTCTCAGATAAAATGACAAATGTTTTGGAACGGATTTTTCGTTCTGGCTAAGCTGATTGGAGGGAGACGTAGCAACGCTACGTTGATCGGAATGAAGCAACGCCAGAACGAAAAAGACGCTCAAAGATTTAACATTTTTATCTGAGAATAGTATCAGGAGAAAGGTCATAGCAAGGTTGAAACCAGAAAATACTATCTCTGTACTGACCCTGACTTTTGAAGCTTTATCACGGGTTGACAAATATTCGAAGTGTAGACGTGATGAATTCAACTGTGACTCATGATGAAACCATGGAGGAAGAAACGCACTATTTTATTTCTTCACTGGTGGATATAACGGAATTTGCGAACGCCGCACGAAGCCATTGAGGCGTTGAAAGCTCCCTTCATTACTGCTTAGGAGTCACTTTCCGTGAAGATCATTCACAAATGAGAAAGGATCATTCTGCCCAAAACTACGCTGTTGTCAGGCACATCGTTTTGAATGTGCTGAAAAATGATGATAAGCTTTCTTTCGCCGGGAGAAGACGCCGTTGTTCTTATGATGATGCTTATCTTCAAAATGACTTGCTTTCTATTCATGCCTAAGGTGTGCGCTGATGTAGTCTGTGCCTAGGGGGGGGTGTGTGTTTTTTTTTGGGTTGTGATATAGCCTATTCTTAGTTTAGAATTATTACATTGTTACACAGATGATGGGAGGAGGAATGCAAGTGATATCTTTTGTCCACCTTTCCGATATCCACTTCAACAGGTATAGTGGTGATAAATATGATCCAGATAACGAACTTAGAAATGAATTATTGATAGATATTTCGGATAATTGCAAATTGGAAAACCCAGCGGGAGTGTTGGTTTGTGGAGATATCGCATTCAGTGGACAAAAGGAGGAATATGATTTTGCAAAAGAGTTTTTAAATAATATTTGTGATTCTTTGCAGCTTGGACATGATCGTGTGTACTGTGTTCCGGGTAATCATGATATTAATCAAACTATTCCTCGAAATCGAAAAACCGTCAAGCTATTGCAAGATGAACTTGAAAAGCAAGTCTCCATTGAGATGTTTGACTATACACTCGCTAATATTCTTCGATCAGAAGAAGATCGGAACTGCCTATTTAGCGCCCTCGAAGAGTATTATAAATTTGCAGCGCAATACTATGGATTCATTGATAAAGATTGTTGCAATAGGGTATTTACTTTTCGATTGCCTGAGCAATATTCATTAAGAATTGTTTGTATGAACTCAACCATAATATCTAATGCAGATGATCATAAAAACCCTCAGACCGAACGATTAATGGTCATGGGAAGAAGTTTGCTTCCTCAAAGAGTATCTAACACAATAACTCTTTCTCTTTGCCATCATCCACCTGAGTGCTGGAAAGATGATGAAAAGCAGTTGGAAGGAACAATGAATGAACGTGTTCATATCCAGTTATATGGGCACAAGCATATCCAAACAATTAAGCAGGCACCATCAGGGAGTATAATAGTTGGCAGTGGTGCAACACATCCTTCCAGAAGAGAATCAGGTTGGCTCCCAAGATATAATTGGATTTCGATAGATATTTTAAAGGTGGGTACTTTAAAGCAACTAGAAGTAAGAATTTTCCCGAGAGTATTCAGAAAGTCGAGCGGTAAATTTGAAAGTGATGTCTCGCAATGTGATCTACCTCTAAATTATAAGAGTTTTATTCTCCCATTACCTATTAACTCTTTGGAGAATGAGTCTGTAGATGTTATTCATGAATGCGACGGAAAGGATGAGTCAATGGACATAAATGACGATCACGAAACGCAGCTTAAAGCTTTTGTATATGATTTTTTTAACCTGTCGTACACAAAACAACGTGATTTATTGACAAAGTACGATGTGCTGGATAATGTTCCTAATCCGCTAAATCCCATGAATTCTATTTCAACTATTATTTGTAATATAGAAGAAAAACATTGTCTGAGCCAAATATGTAATGATCCTATTATTCAGCTATAAATGGAGGTGTTCACATGTTTAATTCATTAGACCGTTTGTATAGTACAATTTCAATTGACTTGACAGCCGAGAAACTAGACTTGAGAAAAAAGGCACTAAATGATTTTAAAGGAAAAATAAACAAAGATGAAATAGTAGCCCTGGTATCTTTCTATTACGGTGTTGAAACTCAAACAACCTCTATTGATAGACTAATTAGCTGTATATGTAGTCAAGATACATCATTTTCAGAGAAAAGCAGGGAGGAACTAATACTACTTATTGGCGCATTGCTATATCACATTTGTCGCCATAATGATACATATAATAGTTTTGTTGAACTATTGATTGCTATAAATTCAAAGATTCGTACCCCTGTAGGTGCAGTATATTATCAAGACAATATATTGGCCGCATACAATTCTGATCGAAAAAAAATAAGGAATCAAAAATTTAGTAATCTATTTAATGAAGTCACGAGTTTAGACGAATATTTAGATTCATTAATACAAGGCGAGAAGTGTGATTATCAAAAGCTTAAAGAAGCTTGGGAGGACACAAAGGAACTGTTAAGGCAAGATACTGAAGACATCACGGATGTTCTATATGAAGATTCTCAAATCCTGTGGTGGTATAATTCAAAATGGAATACATTAGATAATAAACCTTTAATGGAGACAGATTCAATTGGCCACTGCATATATTTAGGAAGGGAAGTTGCATCCTTTGTGAGGAAGTTCCCAGGCCCCTATTCTATTGAAGGTATTATTTCACAAGTAGTTTCCTCGTGTAATGGCAGAAAGAGTAAAGCAAAACTACCTGAAGTATTAAAAGGATTTGATGAAAAGTCTAAACAAGAAATAATACAAAAATATAATTTAAAGCCCCTTGAAAAGCTTCTTCCCCTTCATACAGCGATTACTCTTCAATATAATACTCAAACGGAAGAAGAATGGTATCCAAAGTTTAAACGAGAATTGAAAATATCCAAAGAATTTGAATTGTCTTTGAGTAATTATTCCTATATAATGTATTTGGAAGAACTTGCAATTGCATGTTTTACCACATCGGAATGAGGTCGATTCTATGGAAATAATAGTTAATCAAGATGCGGAACTCATCGCTAATGAAACTTCATCCCAACAAGATGGTGAAAACGATGTGGTTTTACTTCCTAGAGGGCTGGCATTATCTCCTGCAGAAACATATCCAATTACATCTAGAGAAAATTCAAATTTTACAGTAATAATTGGTGGAGCAGGATGCGGAAAAACTACACTTGTAACATCCCTATACCAGATGTTTCTTAAAGGAAGTTTTGGTAATTATTTATTTGCAGGATCACAAACTTTGAGTGCTTTTGAAGACAGAGCTTTTCATACAAGACTAAAAAGCAATAGGAAAAACCCTGAAACACCTCGAACTGAGCGTAATTCCTTGGATAGCATATTACATTTGAGGTTGAGTAAAGATGGCAGAAAAGTCAACTTGCTTTTATCAGATTTTTCTGGAGAAGACTATAATGATATAATAGCAAATATAGATGCCGTAAAAGATAACTTTGGAATTATTTCTTCTGCTCAAAAACTTATGCTGGTGATTGACGGAGAACGCTTACTTAGCATCCGTTACAGGCGTGAAGAAGTGCAAAAAGTCATGGATATATTTCAAACAATATATGATGCCAATCTTTTGAATCCGACTTCAAAAACTCTTATAGCTATAAGTAAATATGATTTGATAAAGAAAGATCAAAATGAAGCTAAAATAAGATTGTATATTAATAGTATTCTGCCTCAATTTCGAGAAAAGTTTTCTTCCATTGCCAATAATATTTCATTTTGCGAAGTGGCTGCTATGCCAGCAAATGAAAATAATGTGGCGATGGGGTATGGTCTTGATAAAGTTTTAGTTTTTCTCACTGATTGCGAAAGAGAGTATGCTATTATTTCAGATCAACAAGATACGGTATCTCAGTTTGATTTGTACAGCGAAAGGACAAAAAATGAATAAGAAGTCATATTTTATTATGGGGCTCCCTGCAGCAGGAAAAACTACATACCTTGCAGCGCTCGCTTATGCGACAAAACAGACTGATAAAATAAAACTTCAGTGGAAAACGTTTTCAGGGAATAATCAGTATATAAATGATTTATCTCATTCGTGGCTAAGCGGGACTGTTGTTTCTAGGACGAGTCTGGCAAATCAACAGTTAAGTATCAGTGTCGAACTGATAGATAGTGATGCTGGCACGACATATGGTATATCCTTTCCTGATATTAGTGGTGAACTATTTCAAAATCAATATGTTTACAGGGAAATGGAAGGTGATTATTCAACTTTATTAAAGCAATGTGATGTTGTATTGTTATTCGTTAACCCAGACAACGTTATTTCCCCTCAGTTCATAACCGAATTACCCGAGAGATTTAGAAATGAAGATTCTCCGATTATGAGAAAATTGCAAAGTGATCCTACTGATGTACAGCTTGTTGAGTTGATGCAATTTGTCAATTATATTCGCGATGATATTAGTACGCCAATAACTATTGTCGTATCAGCGTGGGATAGGGTAGAAGTAGATTACAGAAAACCAGAGGAATATGTTAAAAACAATTTGCCATTACTTTGGCAATATATAGTTGCGAATAGTAATGTTTTTATAGCACAATACTTTGGTATCAGTGCTCAAGGCGGACCTATTAACTCCGAAGAAGACGCCGAACAACTAATTGAAAAATATGAAAACCCTATTGATAGAATTAAAGTTGTTAATAATAATGGAGCGGTGTTTCACGATCCTTCGATAATTCTTTGGAGTGGAATGCAGGAGGGATAATATGGTTATCGAACAAGCACTTTTCGGATACAATAATGGTCATAGATTATTGGTTTCTTCTTTTGTTATTCCCCAAGATGTTTTGAAAGTTTTAGAACCATTAAGTGACTCAAGTGGCACTAGTTACAATCAGGATTATTCCGATGGTTATCTTATTGGTTTCCCTTTTAATGCATTTGGCTTTTATTGTGTAGGAAAAACATGGACAGCACATGAAATGCAAAGGCCGGGATGCGTATGGACTCATGTACTCTTTATTCCAATGCAGGATCCGAGTACTGCTATTTGTAATATTGACCTTAATCAACTTTTTATCAGGCCAAATATTAACAAAAAGAATTGGGAAAAAGAATATACAAATAAAATAATAAAAGACGAGACTAATCAGAATATATATAATAAGGCAAGTGTTAATAATTTATGTAGTACATATTTTGAAAAAATACTATCAGCATTTTTACAAAGAAAGACGCCATTAGTTATTGTTGATAGCGACATTTTAGCTTATAATAATGCAATAGTTTCATTAATCAATTCCCTCCCCATAAAGTTTTTTTCTAATATTTCATTTTGCACGTGTTCTTTTTCAAACCGGTGTATACAGAATAAACCTTTAACTATACAAGTCACTCCTGATATAGTATCAAAAGTCATTTGGCGAGAAAATAATTTATATAAGTATGATGATATTAATAAAGTCGAAACATATTGCGCGTTTAGCTGTTTACGTCAAGCAATAAAATACAGTATCAATCAACTTGAAAACTTCAATTGCACAATGTTAAAATTTGTTATTGATTATTTGATTCAGTGTAATGAAGTTGATAACAGTAATCAAAGAATTGCGGAAATAGTAAAATCTGCCATAGAAATTTTTTCATTAGAAAAAAAGGATAGTCGTATTCTTCTGCTATTATTTAGAAAATGGTTTACTAATATCTTGACCTCGGATAAAGAATATGTCGTTTTCGCTACACTAAATTTGAATGACTCCTCTTGCTTTTCTGAAATAAGTGAATCAGAAATATCAGTTACTATCAATCCGCTTTTTCAAAACAATGATAAAAATCTATTGGCTTTAACTAGAAACCTTGTGGATAGTGATTTAAATATAATAGGCGAACAAACTCTGAAAGTAATCGCTAAAAATATTTCTGAAAAATCCCTTCAATATATGTTTGACGATAGCTTCTATACTATTTATCCTTTATTACTATTTAATAAACAAATTGCATTATATAATTGTATTTGGAGACAAAATTATGAAATCCAATCTGAAGTTTTAAAAACGATTAATGTAGCCTATTCCAAAGAATCCGAGAACTTGAGACAATTAATACTTTATAAAGTATATGAAAATTCAGAACAAAACATTGCAAATAAAGTCTTTGAATTATTTGGAAATATAGCAATAGAGGCATTATATGATTGTATGAATAAGCCTTTTATTGTACAGAATATATTTCGGCACACAGCTATCTGTAATTGTAATATTCTACTAAGTATTGATAAACTTTCTACATTATACTCAAGAGAGGCTTTTGCAAAAGTGATCAGTTCTTTAAATCCTTATAATAACGAAGTATTATCTGTTAGTACAAAATACTGGAATAGATTATATGAAACTTTTTGTAATGCATGTCATGAGGATTTTGTAGAAGAAGCTTATGCCAAATTTCTTTTACCTATTATTCTGCGGAGTAACAAGGAGTTTCCATTTGACCTGACAACATTTGCATTTAAAACTGTTCATGATATTCTTTTAAGAGATGCAATGCCTTATAGCGAGTGGGACAAATTATCTGCTCTTCTACCTGAAATTGCGTTTTATAAAATGTGGGATAAATGCAAAAGAGTTCGGAAAGCTGCGAAAGTCAGGGGTTTGCATATTGACTTTACCAAACAGTAAAAAAATAGGGTCAATCATTTTTTCTATGTGATGCGTAACCTGGGAAGCGCTGGGAACGCAAACAGTTGAAAACAATGAGGATCATCCTGTAAGATAGGTTTGCATCTTGGGGGCTTTAACAATCCAAGCAGAAGGAGATCCTCGACATGGATTATGCCCGAATCGATACAAACGGACAACTGGTTTTTGAGCAATCTACAGAATTCCTCCACATTCCATACTGTTTGTTTGGATTCCATAACACTGAAACCCTCGTTGGGAAAGCCGCATCTGGCAGAACGATTTACTGCTTTCAAGGAAAACTGGACCTATCGGAAAGCGAACGCCGTTGCGAATGTGGCAAGCGGATGCATGTCAACAGCCATCCAGACATTACGCTCGGGTGCGTGAATTCGTGCGGAACCATCCGACGGTGTACTGCGGCACCCATATGCCCCAGGGCTATGAAAACCTGGAAGCCAAACGAGTGATGGATCTGGATCATCCTGTGCCGACCGTACTGGCGGAGGTTGATTTCTCGGCGCAGCAGGCCAGCGGGAAATATGTCTGCTCCGTCTGCGGTTATGTATATGACCCCAACGAGCATGACGGCGTGGCTTTTGAAGATCTGCCGGATGATTGGCGCTGCCCGCGCTACAAACAGCCGAAGGAGAAATTCAACAAAGCATGAGCGAACCGTTTGACATTCAATCCTATATGACCCACGGCGTGGAACGCGTCGTGGGTGATATCATCAAGGCGACTTTCAAAAATCCAAAGGAAAGCGCCTATATGGCGAAATTCGCCCTGGCCAGCCGCGCTGCCTCTAAAAGGCGCAGGAAAGCGGAGGACGCTGGGGAGCATATCCCGCCTTTCCTGATCGCCAGCATCACCAGCCAGTGCAATCTGCACTGCGCGGGCTGCTATTCCCGCTGCAACCATGCCACGGTGGACGCGGCTCCGGTGCGGCAGCTGACCAGTGAAGAGTGGCTGAAGATCTTTGAGGAAGCGGATGATCTGGGCATCAGCTTTATCCTGCTGGCGGGCGGCGAGCCCATGATCCGCAGGGATATCATCGAAGCTGCCGGAAAGCGCCCCAATATCCTGTTCCCGGTGTTCACCAACGGCACGTTCATGGATGAACGTTATTTCGATTTGTTTGACCGCTGCCGGAACCTGGTACCCATCATGAGTATTGAGGGAGAGAAAGAAATCACCGACGCCCGCAGAGGTCCCGGCGTTTATGACCGGCTGATCGCCAACATGGACGAGCTGCACAGGCGCGGCCTGA
>JAUNNI010000013.1 GCA_030531555.1 Eubacteriales bacterium
AAACCCCTCATGATTGAGGGGAAGGGGAGTTGAAGTGTCGAAGACACTTTTTTATATACGGAGCCAAAACGTAGATGAGGCTTTCGAATAGTCATCGGGAATAACGGGGAGCGGAGCAATGAAGGACGTATAAGCGGTTGAATGGGGATGATAATATAAACAGTAAAAGGATCCTTGTAATAATCTTTTTCCCTTTCGGTCAGTTTTCAGCGATTTTCAGGGACGTTCGAAAGCCTTTTTATTGCGAAAGCCCCATTTTTCTTGTGGTGTGGATATGAAAAATATGATACAATGATTGGGTATAATCTATAAAACAGAAAGAATTTATTGAGGGACTACAGTTATGACAAAAACAGAACAGAACAAAAGTATTGTATTTATTGGGTCTGAATGTTATCCATTCGTAAAATCCGGTGGTTTGGGCGACGTTATGTACGCGCTTCCAAAAGAACTTGTTAGACAGGGAAATGATGTTAGAGTAATCATTCCTAATTACAAATGTATTCCAGCTAAGTACAGAGATAACATGGAATTCAAAGGTTCCTTTGACATGGATCTTTGCTCCGACGGACGTACTTTCTACGTTGGAATCATGGAATATGTATTAGATGGTGTTTGCTACTACTTCATTGATAATGAAGAATTCTTTACTGCCGGAAATCCATATACAACAATCGTTGACGATATTCCAAAATACTGCTACTTCGGAAAAGCTGCACTTGCTGCATTACTTTATCTTGAATGGGTTCCAGATATAATTCATTGCCATGACTGGCAGGCTGGATTGATTCCAATCTATTTAAGAACATTATTTGCTACTACACCACTTTCCTCTGCAAAATCCGTTATGACAATCCATAACCTTCGTTTCCAGGGAATTTATGGCTTAGATCACATCAAATACTGGTCCGGTTTACCAAATCACGTATTCGGTAATGATTGCCTTAAAGTGGGCGAAAATGATGCCAATATGTTCAAAGGCGGTCTTGCTTACTGTGATATGATCACAACCGTAAGTAACACATATGCAGAAGAAATCCAGACAGATTTCTTCGGTGAAAACTTAGATGGACACCTTCGTTATCACAAAGAAAAACTTTGTGGTATTGTAAATGGTATTGATGTAGAGACATGGGATCCGGCAACAGATCCTCGTGTATCTGTAAATTACGATGTAAATAACGTAATTGAGCTCAAAAAGGAAAACAAACGTCTTTTACAGGAAGAAGTTGGCTTAGAACAGAATGAAGATAAATTTGTAATCGGTTTAATTTCTCGTCTTACTGACCAGAAAGGTCTTGACCTGGTAAATGAAATCCTTCCACAGATTCTGGATGGTAACACACAGGTTGTTGTTCTTGGTACTGGTGATACAAGATACGAAGATTCCTTCCGTTATTATGAAAATGCATTCCAGGGAATCGTTTCTGCTTCCATTATGTATGATGAAACAAGAGCACATAAGATTTATGCTGGTTCCGATGCGTTATTAGTTCCATCTCTTTTTGAGCCATGTGGTCTTACTCAGCTCAATGCAATGCGTTATGGAACTGTTCCAATCGTTCGTGAAACAGGTGGATTAAAAGATACGGTTGAACCATACAATGTCTATGAAAATTCAGGAAATGGTTTCACATTTGACCGCTATGAAACTGCATTACTTTATGATGCAATCGAACGTGCTAAAGATGTATATTTCAATAATCGTGAAAACTGGGATGAAATCGTTGTAAGAGATATGTACAAAGATGTATCCTGGACAAATGCTGCAAAACAGTACATGGATATGTACATTGAAGTAATCGAAAGATAAAATACGAAAATATACGAAATAATTTCGTAAACTTCCTTGATTTGAATATGTTTTTTCAGTACAATAGTATTGTATTTGTCTGAAAAGTTTCATATGAGAAGGGAAGAGTTTTATGAAATTGAGAAGAAAAGTATGTTTTATGGTTCTCTTACTGCTTGCTTTATTTGGTGTGAGGAAGCCTATTGAGCTGCAGGCAGCAGGAAAAACAGTAAAAAAACCAGCGAAGACGTATACCATTTATGTCAATCGCAAGCAGAATATTGTAAATGTTGTAGATGGTAAGTCTGGTAAACTGGTTCGCGCAATGTACTGTTCCACAGGAAGAGGATTTATCACGATTCCGGGATATTTTCTTACCCAGGAAAAATATCTGTGGCATGAATTAAATGGAGGGGTTTATGGGCAGTATTGCACCAGGATATGTGGATCATATCTGTTTCATTCCGTGCCATATTATCGTCCGGATGTCACTCAGCTAGAGACACATCTTTATAATCAGCTTGGTACGCAGGCTTCTATGGGATGTATTCGTCTGGCTACTGTGGATGCAAAATGGATTTACGATAATTGTAAGCTTAAAACCCAGGTTATCATTGGGGAGAAGAAGCAGTTAAAGAAACCAAAACGTCCATTGCTAAAGATATCCACGGAAAAAAGTGCAGGATGGGATCCAACGGATCCAAACCCAAACAATCCATACTATCCGGTTTTAAAGCTGAAGAAAAATTCTATGATTAAGGTGAAAATGAACAGTA
Source organism: Eubacteriales bacterium (assembly GCA_030531555.1). Lineage (GTDB taxonomy): Bacteria > Bacillota > Clostridia > Lachnospirales > Lachnospiraceae > Anaerobutyricum. Next base: position 2,569 of record JAUNNI010000013.1, read on the forward strand.
AGTTCAAACCGAAATCTGTGATTACAGTAAGTTCGCCATTCACAAAATCAGCAAAGTTGTTGAAATATGTAAAGGTATCTGGAAAGGTAAACACAAAGAAATCAGGCAAATACAAGATTAAGTATACCGTGACAGATCCCGCAACAGAATTGACAAAAACATTTGTGATCAAATTTAAAGTTGTGAAATAAAAATAGGTGGAGTTTTTTAACTCCACCTTATTTTTATCTGCTATCCTATCATTGGCTTTATCATTCCATAAATGATAAAGAAGATTACCGGTACCAGAAGACATGGTAACATATTCAAAGTTTTGAATTTTTTGATGCCCAAAATAGAAATTCCGGAACTGAAAATGAGAAATCCACCAACAATGGAGATTTCTGTCATGAGATCTGCACTCATAAAATTACCGAGATAGGTGGCAAGAAGGAAAATGGAACCTTGCCAGACAAACAGAACAGCTGCCGCAAAAATCATACCAATACCATATGCAGAAGCCAGAACGCAAGAGGTTACCAGATCCAGGGTAGCATTGGTAAAAAGGAAAGTGTGATCTCCATATAAAGCACTGTTAATTGGACCAAGAATGGACAAAGTTCCGATACAATATAGCAGGATACCTGTGGACAAGCCTTCGCCCAGTCGCCCTTTTCCAGAGAAACGTTTCACCAGTTTTTGGAAGGCGGCATCGATATCAATTATGGTTCCAAGGAGGCTTCCCACCGCCAAAGAAACGATGAAAAGAACTGGAAAATTGCTGTTTGGCATATTTTTTACAATGGAGTTAATACCAAGTCCCGTGGCCGCAAGGCCCATGGCATTAAAAAGAGTTTCTTTGTATTCATCCTTAATCCCTTTACGGATGATACTTCCTATGATAGTACCAAGTGTAATGGTACACGTATTGACAATTGTTCCTATCATTTCAATATCCCCCTTATTAAAAAAATGTAACGCAATGATTATATCACTGTATTAAATTTGTGACAAGATTGCTTATGGGGCTATGGGAAAAATTTACAATAAAAATTAATCCATAAGATGGTTGACAGTGAGGGAGATAATTGTAAAAATAGAGATGACAATTTTAAAAAAGGAGAATATTATGAATCAGAATATGGAAGAAAAAAATATAGACGAATTATTGGATGAAGTTCATTCTTTGTTGGATGAGATTGGAGAGATTGAAGATGTAGAAGATTATGGCGACGATCTTCAGGGATTGATCGGTACAACAATGCATCTTGTGTTAGATGATGAAACAGAGACCGATGCGATTATTATTGCGGCATTTGCTTTGGAAGCATATCCTTCCTGGAGTTACATTGCTTTACTTCCATTGGTAGAAGAAGAGGAAGATCAGGAGGAAACGGATGTACTCTTATATCGCTTAGAGGTGGATGAAGAAGGTTCCCCAATGCTTGCTCTTCTTGAAACAGAAGAAGAATATGCTTTAGCTGCGGAAGCATTTAATCAGGAAATGGAAGCACTTTCTGAGGAGGAAGAAGAATGTTAACATTGGCTTTCATGGCTTTGCTTCCACCGATTGTCCTGCTTGTATATGTTTACAAAAAAGATAAAGTGGAAAAAGAGCCGAAACGATTGGTTGTTAAAACCTTTCTTTTGGGGATTTTTTCTATCATTCCTACCATAATTGTGGAGGAGCTTCTTACAAAACTCTTAAATCCCTGGACTCCACAACACAGCCTGATTGGTCTTGCCATCCATACTTTTATCGGAATTGCCATTGTGGAGGAATTTTTCAAGATGATGGCTTGTAAAATCAGTGTATGGAAAAACAAAGAATTCAATTATACCTTTGATGGTGTAGTTTATGCTGTGGCAGCTGCACTTGGTTTTGCAGCATTGGAAAATCTTATGTATGTCTTTGAATTTGGTATGGGTAACGCCATCGCACGCGCCTTTATGTCCATTCCGGGACATGCGATTTTTGGAGTGTTCATGGGGATTAATCTTGGCTTGGCAAAACTGTATGAAACCAATGGACAAAGAGGAAAAGCAAGAGCATTCAAGGTTCGTGCTTTGATCATACCTACAATTCTACATGGTCTTTATGACTTTATGTGCAGCAGTGGAGATGCGATTTTAGTGCTGGCATTTTTTGTCTTTATCATCGCTCTTGACATTACGGCAATCCGTCGAATCAATGGATTTGAAAGAATGGATCGTCCGATTTTTCATGAAACAGAAATGTAAGAGAATGATATTAATTTTTACTAATATTTAAAAAATATATAATGAAATTGTTCGAAGGACATAACACCCTTTTCGTAAAATGAAATTGTAAATAGTGAAAGTTTATCATTTTATGAAGAATGGGGTGATAGTATGAAACAAAATACGAATTTAGTTTCTAAATTATTCGGACTTTTTCTATTTGTTGCTATTGTTTTTCTGATTTCATTTGGCAATCGTTCGGTGGTATCCTATGCGAATACTAAGGAAGAAAGCATAAAAAATCTTCCAATAAAAACGATGAAAGAAGAGGAGGCAGGAAGTAAACATAGCTTAGAACATGCCAGAAGTTATCTGTCTTCAAAAGAAGAAAGAACACTGTATGATAAATTATATCGAGGATTAAAAAACGGAAAGATAGAAATTGAAATTACCAACTATGGAAATGAGATCATTAAAAATAGTTTTGATGCTTTACTTTATGATCATCCCGAGATGTTTTGGTTAATCAATGGTTTTGATTGTTATGGAAATGCTTGTTCCACAACGATTTCCCCGCTCCTCTCCGTGGATGAGGATCAGATCCCGGTTCTTCGAAGAATTTTTAACAGGAAGGTTGCCAAGATTCTTTCCGAAATGGATCCGGCTTGGGATGATTACCAGAAGGTTCTTTATTTTCATGATTATATTGTGAATCATTGTGTCTATGATTTAGATGCGGAACATGAAATCGAAGAAGCTCGTGATGAGGGATTTCTCGTTTCGGATCGAGTTTTTATCAGTGCAAATGCTTTTGGCTGTCTCGTCAACCAGTTAGCTGTCTGTGAAGGGTATTCTGAAGCAATGCAGGTCCTCTGTAATGCTGCTGGAATCAAATGCATCATGGTTGCCGGCAATGGGGGAACTCACGAATGGAATATTGTTTATTTGGATGGGGTTCCTTATCAGATTGATCTAACATGGGACGATCCGGTTCAGGCTACTCAGGAAGAGACCAATTCCCATCAGGAATTGCTCCATGATTATTGTTTCCTCACGGATGAGGAAATGTATGAAGATCATGATCCAGAAACTGAAAATCTCCCTGTTTGCAATCATAAAGAAAACTCTTATTACATCAGAGAACAAAAAAATAGATAGCAGTAAGGCTTATGAATATTGTCTTAATACAGGTTCATGCAAAATATGCATGGACCTGCTTTTTTTCGTCATTTTTGTCAAATTTTATGATATACTATTTATTAAGAAAATATAAATCAAGCATTATATTTGTTTTTGAAAATCATTTACCGAAAAGATGATAAAAAATAGGGCAAATATGATGTCGTTGATTATTGATGGGAGGAAGAAAATGGGATTCGAAAACGGTAAGATATTGGGATTTGGTTGTATGAGAATGCCTCTTCTTGATCGCAAAAATCAGGCATCCTTTGATTATACACAGATAGAAGCGATGTTTGATGCGTTTATCGAACAGGGATTTACTTATTTTGACACAGCGTACACTTACCATGCTTTTCAGTCAGAATGTGCTGTAAAAAAAGCATTGGTGGAACGTTATCCAAGAGATACTTATGAGCTTGCCACAAAGCTTTACCTTTCCAAATTTAAAACAAAAGAAGAGATGGAAGCACTTTTTAATGAACAGCTTGAAAAATGTGGTGTAGAATTCTTTGACTACTATCTCCTTCATAATATGGGACAGCGTGTATACAAAAAATGTGTGGATACAGATGCTTTCCATTTTATCAAAGAAAAGAAAGAAGCAGGTAAAGCAAAGAATGTTGGAATGTCTTTCCATGATTCTCCAGAATTGCTGGAAGAGATTTTGGAAAAATACGCAGATTGTCTGGATTTTGTACAGCTTCAAGTGAATTATGTGGACATGGATCAGGCCAATGTTCAAAGTAGAAAATGCCTGGCAGTCGCACAAAAATATAATCTTCCAGTCGTGGTTATGGAACCATGTAAGGGCGGAACTTTAGTAAATGTTCCAGAGGAAGCGAAAAAATTGATGGAAGAATTCAATCCGGATACATCCATTGCCAGTTGGGCTCTTCGTTTTGCTGCCAGTCAGCCAGGAGTTGTGAGAGTTCTTTCTGGTATGGGAGACATGAATCAGGTTATGGATAATTGTTCCACATTTACAGATTTCCAGCCAATCAATGAAGAAGAACAAAAGGTCATCGATCAGGTCATTGAAATCATCAATTCAAAGACAGCAGTGCCATGTACAGCTTGTGAGTACTGCACCGCTGGCTGTCCAAAAAATATTGCGATCCCACAGTATTTTGCAGCTTATAACAGCATCATGCGTACATCCAAAGGCTTCTCCAGCCAGCTTGTTTATTACAACAATACTGTACTCAACAATCATGGCAGAGCAAGTGAATGTATCGAATGTGGAAAATGTGAGCAGGCCTGTCCACAGCACCTTCCAATTCGCCAGTATTTAAAAGATGTCGCTATGAAATTTGAGGGGATGAAAAAAGTATAATGGGGAACCCTTATGCAGTTTGAATTTAAGATTCTTGATTATTTACAGACGATTCATAATCCGGTGCTTGATTCGACCATGATTGGTGTTTCAGCTTTGGGAGATAAAGGTATGATTTATATTGCCTTTTGCCTGTTACTCTTACTTTATCCGAAAACAAGAAGGATAGGGGGATATCTCTCCATTTGTCTTGCCATAGAATTATTTGTTTGCAATGGCATCATAAAACCTATTGTTGCAAGACCAAGACCTTACACCATCAATCCGAATGTAGTACTTTTAACCAAGGCTTTTAAAGATTACTCTTTCCCATCTGGACATACTACGCCAGCCTTTGCCATGGCAGCAGGTGCATTCCGGCTGAAACGAAAAGACATTGGAATTGTTTTCCTCATTTTGGGGATGATCATGGCATTTTCCAGGATGTATCTTTATATGCACTTCCCAACGGATATTTTAGGTGCCATGATATTAGGGTCGATTCTCGGATGGGTTGTCTGTGAGCTTGTGATGAGAATAGAAGAAAGAACGAAGAAGAAACCAGCAGTTTAGAAACTGTACAATATATAGAATCAGATAGGAGAATTTATTATGTATCACGATAAGAAAATCTGGATTGGAAAATCAGGAGAAGAAAAAATCTACATCTACCCAAGTATGGCAAATCGTCATGGATTGATCGCTGGTGCTACCGGTACAGGAAAAACGATCACACTTAAGGTTCTTGCAGAATCTTTCAGTGATTGTGGAGTTCCAGTATTTCTTGCCGATGCCAAGGGGGATCTTGCCGGCATGTGCAAACCGGGCGTGATGGATGAGAATTTGCAGGGACGTATTGAAAAATTAGCTCTTTCTGAAGAAGGATTTGGCTTCCATGCCTACCCAACCAATTTCTGGGATGTTTATGAAGAAGGCGGACTTCCTTTAAGAACAACGATTTCTGAGATGGGACCACTCCTTTTATCTCAAATTATGAATCTCAACGCAACCCAGACAGGAATCATGAATATTCTTTTCAAGATTGCTGATGATGAAGAACTCCTTCTGATTGATACAAAGGACCTTCGCTCCATGATTCAGTATGTTGGAGATAATGCATCCAATTACACTTTAAAATACGGTAATATCACAAAACAGAGTCTTGGTGCCATCTCCCGCGCCCTTGTTACATTAGAGGGACAGGGAGGCGAATTCTTCTTTGGAGAACCAGCTTTAGATGTTCATGACTGGATCAGCAGAGACTGTGATGGAAAAGGTGTGATTCAGGTTCTTGATTGTCAGAAATTAATGCAGAATCCTGTCATGTATGGAACCTTCCTTCTGTGGATGATGTCCGAGCTTTTTGAGACACTTCCAGAAGTAGGTGACCTTGATAAACCAAAGATGGTATTTTTCTTTGATGAAGCGCACATGTTATTTGATCATGCTTCCAAAGAGTTACTTGTGAAGATTGAACAGGTAGTAAAATTGATTCGATCCAAAGGGGTTGGTATCTATTTTATCACGCAGAGTCCAGCCGATATCCCAGATGGAGTATTGGGACAGCTTGGAAATAAAATTCAGCATGCACTCCATGCCTATACTCCTTCTGATCAGAAAGCAGCAAGAGCAGCAGCACAGTCTTATCGTGCCAATAAAGAATTTGATACTTATGATGTGCTCACAAGTCTTGGAACAGGCGAAGCTTTGATTTCTGTATTGGATGAGGAGGGTATTCCATCCGTTGTGAAAAAATCCAAGATTCTTCCTCCACAGAGCCAAATGGGAGCCATTGAAGACAGTGAAAGAGAACAGCAGATTAACGGTTCATTCTTATATAGCAAATACAAAGAAGCATTTGATCGCGATTCCGCTTACGAATTCCTTTTAAGAAGACAGATTGAGATCGATGAGGAAAGAGAACAGGCAGCAAAAGAAGCAGCGGCCAACAAGGAGGCGGAAAAAGCAGCCTAGGAAGCAGAAAAAGCTGCGGCAAAAGAAGCAGCAGCCAAAGAAAAACAGGAAGCAAGAGAAAAAGCAGCTAAGGAAAAAGCAGCGGCCAAGGCAGAAGAACAGAAGAAGAAGAGAGTGAAGAATGCAGTGGGAAGCACAGCGAAATCTGCGGCAGGTACCATTGGACGTGAAGTTGGTAACACTCTTGGAAGTAGTGTAGGCGGCAAATTTGGTAAGAAAATTGGCGGTAACATCGGTGCTTCTTTAGGTCGTGGTATCGTTGGAACATTATTTAAAATGTAGGAAATAAAGATGAAAATTGTAGTTTTAGACGGATATGTTTTAAATCCAGGGGACCTTAGCTGGTCCCCTCTTGAAGCTTTGGGAGAGGTGACGGTTTATGATCGCACTTCTTTTGACGCAGAAGACCCATTGATCGTAGAACGAATCGGGGATGCGGAGATTGTAGTGATCAATAAGACACCAATCTCCAAAACAACCATAGATGCCTGCCCGAATCTCCGTGCCATCGCCGTGGTGGCTACCGGATTCAATGTGGTAGATTATGAATATGCCAGACAGAAACAGATTCCGGTTTTTAATGTACCGGGATATGGAACGCAGATTGTGGCCCAGTACAGTGTGGGACTTCTTATGGAGATTTGTTCTCATTTCCAACATCATTCCGATGGTGTTTACGCTGGAAAATGGAATAATTGTCCAGATTTTTGCTATTGGGATTACCCAATGATTGAATTATGCGGAAAAACAGCAGGGATTATTGGTCTTGGCAGAATTGGCCGTGCAACGGCTAAGATTTTAAATGCTCTTGAGATGAAGGTTTTGGCTTATGGATCCAGAGAGTGTGAAGAGGGAAGAAAAGTGGCAGAATACACGGATCTCGATACTCTTTTGGAAAAATCAGATGTGATCTTTCTTCACTGTCCATTGTTCCCGGAAACACAGGGTATCATCAATCAGGAGAATATCGCCAAGATGAAAGATGGTGTGATTTTGATCAACAGCGGCAGAGGACAGCTGATTGTGGAAGAAGATCTGGCGGATGCATTAAACAGTGGAAAAGTTTATGCTGCAGGCCTTGATGTGGTATCCACGGAACCAATCCGAGAGGATAATCCTCTTCTTAAGGCAAAGAATTGTCTGATCACTCCACATATTGCCTGGGCAGCACAGGCAGCAAGACAAAGAATTCTTGACACAACTGTAAAAAATATAGAAAATTATTTGCATGGTGAGATGACGAACGTGGTCAATCCATGGTAGGAGAAAAGAAAATGAGCAGATATTCTATTGAAAATGAAGTAATCAAGATTGAAGTAGATTTACATGGTGCCGAATTAGTAAGTATTGTGAATAAAGAAACAGGTGCCCAGTCCATGTGGTCTGGAGATGGGGCATATTGGAATCGTGTTTCTCCTGTTTTATTTCCATTTGTTGGAAAATTAAAAGATTTAAGTTATACCTACCAGGGAAAGGTATATGGAAATGTGCCACAGCATGGTTATGCAAGAGACTGTGATTTTATTTTTGTAGAAAAAACAGAGGATACTCTTTGGTTTGAGCTTAAGGATGATGCGGTGTGGAACGAACGTTATCCATTCCATTTTCTTCTTCGTCTGGGATATCGTATTGAAGAGAAAAAGGTTCATGTTTTGTGGCAGGTGATTAATAAAGATGAAAAAGAAATGCCATTTTCCATCGGAGCTCACCCGGCGTTCATCATGCCAGATGGTGCATCGAAAAATGGATTCTATCTTGACTTCCACAATGGAGCCAGTCAGTTGATTTGTGGAGAATTAAGCGATGCAGGTGTTTTGATTCCAGAAAAACGTTGCTTTGTCTTGGAAGATGGAAAACTTCCGTTGACCGACGAATTATTTGATAAAGATGCTTTGATCATTGACTCTGATTCCATCTCTACCGTATCGATTTTGACTCCGGAAGGAAAGGCATTCCTTCACGTACATTTTAATACACCACAGCTTGGAATCTGGTCCCCTGCAGGAAAAAAAGCCCCATTTGTGTGCATTGAGCCATGGTATGGCCGCTGCGACCGTGTGGATTACAGTGGAGATCTTTCTGGCCGTGAATACGGCAATCTGCTTGCGCCAGGAGAATCCTTTGAGAGAGAATATGTGATTGAATTGGTTTGATGTAAGCATTAAATCCCATTTTAAGAAAAACAATCGAAAGATAAAAACGAAGAATAAAAAGAAGAAATCCGGTAAATGAATGGAAAGTTTACCGGATTTCTTCTATGTATTTTATGAAATATAGGAAAACGATGGGAAAAGCTTATTTTGGAACTGCGAATTCGGAATAACCGAAGGAGTTAACCAATGCTTCTACGCGGTGACCTTTTTTACAGAATGGACATTCTTCACGGGTAAAAGAACGATAGCCTGGGATATCTTCCGGTGTGTAAAGTGCATTGATTGGGAAGGAAACCTGCTGTCCCTGTAAAGAAAGAGGTACTTCTTTTACCGCACTGAAAAGACAGGAAACACCACGAAGGATTCCACCATAATAATCGATACATTCTGCACCGCGGGATACGCTGACACCAGTGGAAACGGAAGACATCAGAAGGATTACGTTTTTGCCCTTTAACATAGGAACGACGTTATCACGGAAGATCATCTGACTGCTTGTAATGTATTCTGGCTGAATAACATAGATGGATTTGTGGGCATTCATGGAAATAAATCCGGCAGACATCAGCTCATCTGCAAGAAAAGCACCCATAACCTTGGTTCCATCCAGACATACGATGGTGTCGACGATGGTGTTGGAAATATACTGCTGGGCAAAAGCATGTGCAGCGGCTTTCGCTTCTGTAGCACGAGCTTTCATAGTTGTAAGGTCAATATAATAATTGATATGTGAATGGTTTGTAGCAAAATGTCCAGGAATTGTAGGGATTGGTGCTACAGAACCGAATTTTTTGGAAGGGAATTTAATGATGCGAGATTCATCTAACATGAATATACCTCCTATGCAATGAAATGTTTTATAGTTTCTTATGAAAGTATTATAAGGTATTTTGGAAAAATTAGCAATGATTTTATAGTAAATATACATAAAAATATCTCTTGTTTTTATTGGTTTTTATTGAAAAATCATGTATAATTGGTTTGTCATAAGATAGATTTTTTAATATGGAAAGGAAAATAACATGCAGGAATACGATGTAATTACCATCACCATTTCCGATGGCAGTGAGAAAGAATTTGCGATCATGGACACATTTACTGTGGATGATCAGAAATATATAGCGGTTTCTTTAGTAGTTGGCGATGAGATTCAGGAAGGTGTTTACCTCTATCGTTGTCAGGAGACAGAAGAAGGCGAAGTGATCGCAGATCAGATTGTAGACATGGAAGAATATGATAAAGTCAGTACATTTTATGTGAACATGGAAGAATAAAAAGAAATTTCATGTCATTTCGTCGTCAGAAAGCGACAGATTACAGTATGGATAATCGTGTAGGACAGCCACCTGACCAGCCACAAGGACAGGGGGCTGTTTTCGCAAGGAGAATGATAAAAAGGAGATTAGATAGAAAATGAGTCACTGTACCGTATGTGGTGGAGAATTAGAAGATAAAATGCTGGAAAATGAAGGGATGATTCCTTTCTGTAACCACTGTGGAGAATACCGCTTCCCCATGTTTAATACAGCAATCAGCGCCATCGTTTACAATCCGGATGGCGATAAGATTATTTTGATCCAGCAATATGGAAAAAAACGAAATATTCTGGTGGCTGGCTATGTGACCAAAGGAGAAGGTGTGGAGGAAACTCTGGTGAGAGAAATTAAGGAAGAGCTGGGACTTGATGTCATAGATTATACTTTTAATGCCAGTGAGTATTTTCCACCAAGCAACACCTTGATGGTGAACTTTGCCTGCAAAGTGAGTTCCGATTCTTTAGAACACACCAATGAAGAGGTGGATTTTGTGGACTGGTATCCGGCAGAACATGTCCTTGATCATATGGATCCGTCCATTTTAGCAGCACGTTTCGTGAAAAAATGGACGGAGAAACAGACCTATTATCGTTAGAAGGAAAGATTATGAAATATATTTTGATTTATTTGCTGATCGTCAATCTGCTTGGAATTCTCGTCATGGGGATCGATAAAAGCAGAGCAAAGCATCATGAATGGAGAATTCCTGAAAAGACTTTATTCTTGGTAAGTCTCATCGGGGGAAGTGTAGGGACATTATGTGGTATGTATTTGTTTCGACATAAGACCAGGCACTGGTATTTTGTGATCGGCATGCCTTTGATTTTGATTATACAGATTGCCATGGTGATCTATTTTCGATTCTTTCTGAAATAATTTTGAAAAGAGATTGTAATTGACCGGCTCGTTTGGCAGCATTGACATTTGACAGGTGAAATAATATAATTTTATAGAGTTTTGCATCGAACAGGAACCATAAAGGAGGGAAATCATGGCCCAGGAAACATCAAAAATCAGTGCAATGATGGATGGTAAAACACTTGAAAAAGATAATATTTTAAAGATGTATCAGATGGTACAGAAGGCAACTGATACAGAAGAGAAAAAGAATGTGATGAAACATTCTGTGTTTTTTGTTGGACAGCTTCCGTTGACATCCAACCATATCGTTGATATAAAAGCAACCGAGAGAATTGTGAATACTACTGTACCATATGAATCTCTTGATGAGTATATGAACTACCTTTTAGAAGGACTCAGTACACAGACTCTTCTTCTCAAAAAAGAAAGCGGAGAGTACGAAGTGAACATGAAGTTTGAAAAATCGATTGCCAAGGTGAAAAAGATTGCACATGCTTATGAGTTAGAGAAAGAAGAAGAATTAAAAGAAGCTCTTTCCCGTGCAAAAAAGATGTATCAGATTGGTACGAAATACTATAATAGCGGCAATTACGAGGAAGCAGCAGCCAGCTTCATGAATACGATCGAGATGGCAGAATATCGAATGGGTTATTACAGCCTTGCCCTTTTATATGCAGAGGGAAAAGGTGTGGAACAGTCTGACCAGAAAGCTCTTTTTTATGCAAGAAATGCCATGGTGAAGGGAGCCAGAATCGCTGAAGCGTTAGAGGCAGAGCTTTTATCCCGTTTAGAGGCATAAAAGGAGGGTATCAGATGAAAAAGTTATGGAAGATCAGTTTATGTCTGATCACAGCGATTTTCTTGCTTTGTGGATGTGGAAACAGTAACAATACGGATAGTGTTCAAGAAGCGACCACAGAAGCTTCTACAGAGATCAAAGTAGATTATTCGGATGGTATTGATGAGACAGGACATCTTTCTGATGTAGATGCCAAAACAATCGTGAAGCTTTGTGATTACAGTAAGATTGTGATTCCAAAGAAAGAGATTGAGCCAACCGATGATGTGGTTGATTCTAATCTGCAGGATTTACTAAAAGATTATGGCGTATATGATGAAGCAGTAAAAGAAGGCGACACAGTAAATATCGACTATGTAGGCAAGATTGATGGAAAAGAATTCCAGGGGGGTAGTGCTTCTGGTATTCTACTTGAAATTGGATCAGGCACTTTTATTCCTGGATTTGAAGAACAGATTATCGGGCATGTTCCAGGAGAAGAAACCTTCGATATTTCAGTGACATTTCCTAAGGACTATTCTTCCAAAGAATATGCTGGAAAAGATGCGGTATTTACCGTTACTTTGAATTATATCCTTCCAGAGCTTACCAATGATTTTGTGGAGGAGAATTTCTCTGAGATGCAGGGAATCTCTACGGTCAAAGAACTTACGGCAAAAGTGAAGGAAAACATTCGTACCAACAACAAGAATAATTATATCTGGGATTATCTTTTAGCCAACTGCGAGGTGGGAGAGATTCCAAAGAAGGTGATGGATACCAGACTGGAGGTTTCTCTTAATCTTTTAAGACAGCAGTACAGTTATTACATGGGATATGGTGATGAAGAAATCATCGATATGTATCAGGTGGAAAGCATGGATGATGTGAAGGAAAATCTTCGTGCGGACACAGAAAACAACGTAAAAACCTACCTGATTTCCGGGCTGATCGCTGATCAGGAAGGTCTGTCTGCAGATGGGGCTGCCATTGATAAATTCATTGGAAAAGATAACGTGGATGAGTATTATGATTACTATGGAAAACCATATGTAAATGCACAGATTCTTATTTCTGTTGTATCGGATTTCATCATGGAGAATGCCGTTGTAAAATAAAAAGAAAGATTTACAAGTGTAGGTCTATCAGATATAATGAATTTAAGAAAGTAATTGGAGGAAACTCATGAAAGATTTAAAAAACTTAAATCGTGTTTTATTGAAACTTAGTGGGGAAGCTTTAGCCGGAGAAAAGAAGACCGGATTTGATGAAGCCACTGTACTTGGTGTTGCACAGCAGGTAAAAGAAGTGGTAGATTCCGGTGTTCAGGTTGCAATCGTAATTGGTGGTGGCAATTTTTGGAGAGGCAGAACCAGCGAGAATATGGAAAGAACAAAAGCAGACCAGATTGGTATGCTTGCAACTGTAATGAACTGTATTTATGTATCTGACATGTTCCGTCATGTTGGTATGAAAACCAAGGTTTACACACCATTTACCTGTGGCTCTTTCACACATCTTTTCTCTAAAGATGATGCAGTAGCCAGCTTAGAAGAAGGATATGTTACATTCTTCGCCGGTGGAATCGGCCATCCATATTTTTCCACAGACACTGCAACAGCACTTCGTGCCATTGAGATTGAAGCAGATGCGATTCTTTTAGCAAAAGCAATCGATGGTGTTTATGACAGTGACCCAATGATCAACAAAGATGCCAAGAAGTATGATCAGATTTCTCTTGATGAAGTTCTTGCACAGAAACTTGGTGTTATTGATCTTACAGCTACAATCATGTGTCTTGAGAATAAAATGCCTTTGGTAATCTTTGGATTAAATGAAGAAAACAGTATTGTAAATACCATGAATGGAAAGTTTAACGGAACATTTGTCACAGTGGACTAACGTTTCGAAATAATGTTATATTACATGAACTATGATAGGAGGATCCTTTTATGATTAAAAAATATGAAGAGAAAATGACAAAAACTTTAGAAAGTCTTGACAGAGATTATAACTCCATCCGTGCCGGAAGAGCAAATCCTCATGTACTTGATAAAATTAAAGTTGATTATTATGGAACACCTACTCCTCTTCAGCAAGTAGGTAACATTGCTGTACCAGAACCACGTATTATCACAATCCAGCCATGGGAAGCTTCTCTCATTAAACCAATTATGAAAGCTATTCAGACATCTGATGTAGGTATCAATCCTACAAATGATGGTAAGATTATTCGTCTTATTTTCCCTGAACTTACAGAGGAACACAGAAAAGAACTCGTAAAAGACGTAAAGAAGAAAGCAGAAGCTGCGAAAGTTGCAATCCGTAACATTCGTCGTGATGCAAATGATGCTTTTAAAAAAGCAGAAAAGAACAACGAGATTACAGAGGATGAATTAAAAGATCTTCAGACAAAAGTTCAGAAATCCACTGACAAATACGTTAAAAAAGTAGAAGAAGCTATGGATGTAAAATCCAAAGAAATCCTTACTGTATAATCTACATATTGACTATAATCGCCTAGCAGCCGGGAGACTGGCTGCTGGTTTTTTCATCTGATACATTATGGTCTGCTGCATATGCAGTGACCACGGAGGAAGATATTTTGAAGACAGAAATTAACGGAACCATGTATGAAGTTCCACAGCACGTGGCCATCATTCTCGATGGCAATGGCAGATGGGCAAAAAAGCGTTTTCTGCCTCGCAATATGGGTCATTTAGAAGGCGCAAAAACAGTGGAACAGATTTGTGAAGATGCCTGGAACCTGGGAATCAAGTACCTTACGGTTTATGCCTTCTCCACCGAAAACTGGAAGAGACCAGAAAAAGAAGTGAAAGCTCTGATGAAGCTGCTTCGTAAGTATTTGCTGGATTGTATTGAACGTACTTCCAAGAATAATATGCGTGTGCGTGTCATCGGGGAAAAATCCAGATTGGATGATGATATTCGTAAATCCATTGAAGAATTAGAAGAAATCTCTTCAAAAAATACCGGTTTGAACTTTACTATCGCATTGAATTATGGCAGCCGTGATGAAATGATTCGTGCCATGAGAAAAATGTGTGAAGATTATAAAGCAGATGCATTTGATGCAGAAGAAATCAACGAAGAACGTTTTACTTCTTATCTTGATACCAAAGACCTTCCAGATCCGGATCTTATGATTCGTACCAGTGGGGAACAGCGTCTATCCAATTGGCTCTTATGGCAGCTCGCTTATACAGAATTCTATTTTACTGACGTTCTCTGGCCAGACTTCAATAAAAAAGAGCTGGAGAATGCAATCATTTACTTTAATACAAGAGAAAGAAGATTTGGAGGCGTGTAGAAACGATGTTTAAAGAGCGACTTATTAGTGGAATTATTCTTGTAATCATTGCCTTTGCTACCTTGTATTTTGGTGGACTTCCTACCTTCTTGGTAACGGCAGGAATCTCACTGATTGGTGTGTTTGAATTGCTAAGAGTAATCAAAAAAGAAAAATCTCTCCTTGCCATTATCATCTATACTGGCAGTATTGTATATTATTTATTGTTGCTTCTTGGACTGGGACAGTTCATTTTCCCAATGATCATCCTTGTGATGCTTGCTTTACTTGCAGCTTATGTATTCACTTTCCCACGCTATGAGATTGACAGTGTTGCTATTTCATTTTTTGGGCTTTTCTATGTGTCGATCATGCTTTCCTATATCTACCAGATTCGAATGCTGGAAAATGGTGGCTATATGATCGTACTGGTATTCTTAAGTGCATGGGGTAATGATACTCTGGCTTATTGTGCCGGAAGATTATTTGGAAAACATAAAATGTCTCCAATCCTGAGCCCAAAGAAAACCATAGAGGGTGCCGTTGGCGGCGTGGTTGGTGCTGGTCTTTTAGGTGCCATTTATGGTGTCATTGCCAATCGATTTATCGCAGTTTCCTTTAATCTGGTAATCGCCTTTGCTGTGGTTTGTGCAGTGGGTGGTCTTATCTCCATCGTAGGGGATTTGGCAGCTTCTGCCATTAAAAGAAACTATGAGATTAAGGATTATAGTAATTTAATTCCAGGTCATGGCGGAATCCTTGACCGTTTTGACAGCATTATCATCACAGCTCCGGTAATCTATTATCTTTTAACTCTTGTGATGATGCATTAAAATGTTTTGACAAGAAAAAGAAAGTGTGACTTTATATGAAAAAACTGGCAATTTTAGGGTCCACAGGCTCCATTGGAACGCAGACTCTTGATGTCGTAAGAGAACATCCAGATGAACTTTGTGTGGTTGCTTTGGCAGCGGGAAGAAATAAGGACCGTTTAAAAGAACAGATTGAAGAATTCCATCCAAGCATCGTCAGTCTTGAGGATGAAGCAAAAGCGATGGAGCTAAAAGAAGAATTAAAAGACAGTGGGATTACTGTATTATTTGGAAAAGAAGGTCTGATGGCTGTTGCCGGCATGGAAGAATCTGACATTGTAGTTACTGCAGTGGTTGGTATGATGGGAATTCTCCCAACGATGGAAGCAATTCGTAAAGGAAAAGATATCGCCCTTGCTAACAAAGAAACCTTAGTAACCGCTGGCCATCTGATCATCCCTATGGCAAAAGAATATGGCGTTTCCATCCTTCCGGTAGACTCCGAACATTCCGCCATCTTCCAGTGTCTCCATGGTAACCGTCATGAAGATTTAGATAAACTGTTGATCACTGCTTCCGGTGGACCATTCCGTGGAAGAAGTAAAGAAGATTTGGAACATGTCACTTTACAAGATGCTTTAAAACATCCAAACTGGGCTATGGGACAGAAGATTACCATTGATTCTTCTACTATGGTTAACAAAGGTTTAGAGGTAATGGAAGCCCATTGGCTCTTTGATGTGGATTATGATGACATTGAAGTGGTAGTACAGCCACAGAGTATCATTCACTCCATGGTACAGTTTGTGGATGGAGCAGTTCTTGCACAGCTTGGCACTCCGGATATGAAGGTACCAATCGAGTATGCATTATTCTACCCTGAAAGAAGAAGCTTAAAGGGAGATCGTCTGGATTTCTCTACCTTAAAGAGTATTCATTTTGAAAAACCAGATTATGATGTATTCCGAGGTCTTGCTCTTGCTCTTGAAGCAGGGAAAGCAGGTGGCAGCATGCCAACGGTATTTAATGCGGCCAATGAGAAAGCCGTTGCTCTGTTCTTAAAAGAACAGATTGCTTATACTGATATTGTTAAAATTATTGAGAGATGTATGAATGCACATGAAACAATTGAAAACCCAGATCTTGAACAGATTCTTGCCACAGAGCAATGGGTATATAAAACAATCGATGCCATGGATTTATAAGGCAGAGATTGGAATTAGAAAGGATTATCGATCTTGAAATTTATTGTAGCAATCATCATTTTTAGTGTTATTGTCATTATCCACGAATTAGGCCATTTTCTTTTCGCGAAAAAAAATGGAATCTGCGTGGAAGAGTTTGCTGTTGGAATTGGCCCTACTCTTTTTGGAATACAAAAAGGAGAGACCAAATACTCCATCAAAGCCTTACCGTTTGGAGGCTGTTGTATGATGCTGGGGGAAGATGGGGAAAGTAATGACCCTCGAGCCTTTGGCAGCAAATCAGCGGCAGCAAGGTTTTCTGTCATTTTTGCCGGACCATTTTTTAACTTTATACTGGCATTTCTTTTAGCTCTTGTATCCATTGGAATTGGCGGAGCCGATCCAAGTATTATTGGAACGGTGGAAGAGGGAAGTGGTGCTTATGAAGCAGGAATCCAGCCAGGGGATAAGATTTTGAAACTTGACGGCTCCCGCGTTTATAACTTCCGTGAAATCACATTATTTAATCTCATGCATAGTGAGAAAGCTGACGTGGAGGTTGCATATGAACGAGATGGTCAGAAATATGAGACCACCGTTGTAAGAAAACAGGGAGAAAATGGCAATTATCTTTTTGGAATCACCATGACAAAAGATTATAAACAGAACCTGCTTGGTGTTCTCAAATATAGTATCCTTGAGGTGCGATATCAGATTAAGAGTACATTTTCCAGTTTGAAATATCTCATTACCGGCAAGGCCTCCTTTAATGACATGTCCGGCCCGGTAGGTATCGTTAATATGGTGGGAGATGTCTATGAAGAATCCATCAGTTATGGTATTCTTACAGCATTCTTATCTATGTTGGAATTTTCCATTTTACTGACAGCCAATCTTGGTGTAATGAATCTTCTGCCAATCCCGGCTTTGGATGGTGGAAGGATTGTATTCATTCTCATTGAAATGATTCGTGGTAAGAAGATGGATCCGGATAAAGAAGGTATGGTTCATCTGGTTGGACTTGTTCTTTTATTGATTCTGATGGTAGTCATCATGGGAAATGATATTCGTAAAATATTTTTTGTATAAAGATCAGGCTCACCTTACGTGGTGAGTCTGTTTTTCCATATTATTAGGAGGTAAATATGTATCGTTCAAAAACAAAAGAAATTCATATTGGTAATCGCGTGATTGGCGGAGGAAATCCGATTTTAATCCAATCCATGACAAATACAAAAACAGAAGATGTGGAGGCAACCGTTGCGCAGATTCTTGCTTTAGAGGCAGCAGGCTGTGAAATTATCCGTTCTACGGTTCCGACTCTTGAGGCAGCAAAAGCACTTGGAGAAATCAAGAAACGCATCCATATTCCAATTGTTGCTGATATTCATTTTGATTATAAAATGGCCATTGCAGCCATTGAAAATGGTGCCGACAAAATCCGTATTAATCCAGGAAATATCGGTTCCGAAGAAAAAGTACGTGCTGTTGTAGAAAAAGCAAAAGAATATAATGTTCCAATCCGTATTGGTGTAAACAGCGGTTCTTTGGAAAAAAATCTTATTGAAAAATATGGAAGAGTAACCGCAGAAGGGCTGGTGGAAAGTGCTCTTGATAAGATTGATATGATCGAAAAGATGGGTTATGACAATCTGGTAATCAGTATCAAATCATCTGATGTTTTAATGTGTGCGAAAGCACATGAGCTTCTTGCACCAAAATGTAAATATCCTCTTCATGTTGGTATCACAGAAGCAGGTACTGTGTTCAGTGGAAATATTAAGTCGGCACTGGGACTCGGATTAATTCTGAATCAGGGAATTGGTGATACGATTCGTGTATCCTTAACTGGTGATCCAGTCAATGAAATTGCTTCTGCCAAATTGATTTTACGTACGCTTGGTCTTCGCAAAGGTGGAATTGAGGTTGTTTCCTGCCCAACTTGCGGAAGAACCAACATTGATCTCATTGGGCTTGCCAATGAAGTTGAAAAAATGGTAACAGAATTCGATCATCTTAACATTAAAGTTGCGGTTATGGGATGTGTTGTAAATGGTCCTGGTGAAGCAAGAGAAGCAGACATCGGGATTGCAGGTGGCATCGGAGAAGGTCTTTTGATTAAAAAAGGAGAAATTGTAAGAAAAGTTCCAGAAGCAGAATTATTAGATACATTAAGAGAGGCACTCGCAAACTGGGAGGTAGAATAACAAGATGGCACTTCAATTGATTCTTGGAAGCAGCGGACAGGGAAAAACTTCATATTTGATGGAAGAAGTCATCCGAGAATCGATGAAGGATCCTTCCCAGAATTACTATATTCTGGTTCCGGAACAGTTCTCTTTGGAAATGCAAAGGCAGATGATATTAAAACATCCTAAGCATGGTTTTTCTAATATTGATGTTCTAAGCTTCTATCGTCTTGCCTATGTAATCTTTGAGGAATGTGGCTATGAGCCAAAAGAAATCTTAGAAGATCTTGGTGTGTCCATGATCTTGAAAAAAGTATTGTTAGAGCATGAACAGGAACTTCTTTTCTTCAAGCGTTCCATGCGTCATCCAGGATTTGTAGATGAGCTTAAGTCCATGTTGATGGAATTCATGAACTATGGAATTCATGTAGATGATATGGAAACAATGGGACAGACTTTGGAAAAATATCCGGCTCTTGCCAGCAAATGTTCAGAATTAAGCAAGATTTACGGCTGGTTCCAGGAGAAGATTGAGAATCAATTCATGGTGTCCAGCCAGATTTTAGAAGTGTTAAAAGACATGGTTGCAGATTCTAAAATCCTGCAGGAAGGCATTTTCTATCTGGATGGATATACTGGCTTCACACCGATCCAGCTGGCTTTCTTAAGAAAACTTTTACCACAAACCAAACAGGTGAAAGTGACGGTAACCATCCCTTATCTTCCATCAGGCAACCGAAAGATTCCAAAGATGGATCTTTTCTCCTTCAGTGAAAAGACCATCTATGCCTTATCTGACCTTTGCAAAGAATGTGGAGTGGAATGGGAAGAACCGGTGATCCTTTCCGAAAGAACTGCCAGGAGATACGGGGATAATGCAGAACTTGCGCATGTGGAATCCCAGATTTTCCATGAGGTAATCCATAGTTATGACCAGCCACTTAATAAAATTCATGCTGTTTCCTGCCAAAATCCAGAGGAGGAAGCAGAATTTGTTCTTCATAAGATCGAAGAATTGGTAAGAAAAAAAGGATATCGTTATCGTGATTTTGCCATTCTCATGGGAAGAGAAGAAGATTACCCTGCAGCATTTGTCCGAAGAAGTCAGGCGCTTGGCCTTCCACTTTTTGTGGATACAAAGCAGAAGATGGCCTATCACAGTGGAGTAGAAACCATTCGATCTTTGTTCCATTTGGTTGAGATGGATTATTCCTATGAGAGTGTATTCCGTTATTTAAAATCCGGTATGTCTCAGTTTTCAGGAGAAGAAATCGATTATCTGGAAAATTATATTCTTTCTTCTGGTGTTCGTGGTCTTTCCATGTGGAAAAAACCTTTTTACCGCAGATTACAGCGCCTTGATGCAGAAAAAATTGCCTTTTTAGATCAGTTGCGTTTGGGTTTCTTAGAGGAAACCTTGACTTTTGCCGAGAAAATGAAAGATAAAAAGGCTACGGTATGTGAGAAAATGACCGTGTTATATGAAACTCTCATAGAGCTTCATTTTGTGGAAAAGATGAAAGAAAAAGCGGTAGTCTGTGAAGCAGAAGCCGATTATGTAAAGAGTAAAGGGTATGAGCAGTTTTTTAAACAACTTCTCGACCTTATGGATAAAATTGTCGCAATTTTTGGAGAAGAAACACTGAGCGTGGAGGAAATCTCCCAGCTTTTCGATGCGGGATTAGAAAGCTTGTCTTTGGCATCCCCACCACTTTCCATGGATCAGACCATTCTTGGTGACTTAAAAAGAACCCGATTACCTGAAATCAAAGTGTTATTCTTTGTTGGGATGAACGACGGAGATATTCCTCCGGTTCCAGAAGAACGTGGAATTTTGAGTGATGATGAAAAAAGAATCTTAGAAGAGCATGGTGTGACTTTGTCTCTGAATCTGACAGAACGTGTTTTAGAAGATGAATACTATATGTATCTGGCCTTTTCCAAGCCTCAGGAAGAACTATATCTTTCCTACTGTACCAACGATGCCAGTGGTGCGGCCAAACGCCCTTCCACTTTATTTTCTGTTTTCCAAAAGATTTTTCCACAGCTTATCATTCGTTCTTATCCAGAGGAGGAAAGAAGACTTTATTTCCATGAGAAGGACAGCAAAGAATACCTGATCAGTCAGCTTCGTAATTGGTATGATGGAAATGAAACGGAGGAAGCAGCTTTTTATGCTCTTTTTTCCTATTGGAATGAGAAACATCCAGAAGAATTAGATCGGTATTATGAACAAATGTCTGCCGAAGAAACCTGGTTGCCGCTGAAAAAGGATGTCATCGAAGAATTATACGGGGACGAGCTTTCTGGCAGTGTGACCAAGATGGAAAAGTTTGCCGGATGTCCTTTTGACTATTATCTAAGTTATGGACTTCGTCTGCAGGAGAGAGAAGAATATCAGATTCTCCCTATGGATCTGGGGCATTTATTCCATGCCGCTTTGGAATATTTTTCAGAGAATGTCAAGAAAGAAGGATATAGCTGGAAGAACATTCCGGAAGAAGTACAGGAAAAACTGCTGAATAATGCAGTGGAAATGACGGTGGACGAGAAGCTTCGTGACGTCATGGAGAGTTCTGGAAGAAACCAGTACAAGAAGAAAATGGTAGAGCGTATTCTTCGACGTACTGTAGAAGTGTTGCGCTATCATCTTAGAAATAGTGATTTTAATCCGGATCAGTTTGAATTGCGTTTCACAAATGGAGATACTTTAGAATCCACAAAGATTCCTTTGTCCAATGGGCATAGGATTGCATTTCAGGGGGTCATCGACCGTGTGGATATCTGTGAGGAAGATGACAGGATCTATGTCAAAATTATTGATTATAAATCCGGAAGCAAAACATTTGATTTTAATGAATTATATTATGGTCTCCAGCTGCAGCTGATTGTTTATTTAAAAGCCGCTCTTGAGATCTATCAGAAAGAAAAGAAGAAAACGGTGGAGCCGGCGGGTGTCTTTTATTATGGAATGAAGGATCCGATTCAAAAGGCGAAAGATATTTCCGGTGATAAGAAAATGGATGTCTTTCGCATGTCAGGCTATGCCAACAGTGATCCAAAAATCTTAGAGCATTTGGAACATCATGGATCAAAGATGGAATCTTTCCATCTTTCCTTCAACAAGGATGGAAATGCCAAGAAAAATTCTCCAATCTTATCAACGGATGCTTTCTATGCGGTGGGTGATTATGTAACAAGCACGATCCGGGAGATGGGAGAGAGAATTTATGCTGGTGAGATTGCTGCGAAACCATATAAATTCGGCCAAAAGAATGCGTGTATGTATTGTCGATATCGCTCGGTTTGTGGATTTGATGAAAGAAATCCAAAACATGAATACCATTTGCTGGAAAAACGTGACATAGAGGATATCTTAGGAGATGACAGAGGGGAGATGGATTAAGATGAATTTTACAAAAGAACAAGCTGAGGCCATCTTTACCAGAGGAGAAGATATTCTGGTTTCTGCGGGAGCGGGAGCAGGAAAAACAAGAGTTCTTGTCACCAGAATCAGTGAGATGATCTGTGATGAGAAAAATCCAATTTCCGCCGATCAGTTTTTGGTTTTAACTTTCACCAATGCTGCAGCCAAGGAAATGAAAGAGCGTATCACCACGGAACTGGAAAAAAGATTGCAGGAAAATCCAGACAATCGTATGTTACGCCGTCAAATCCGTGTGGTAAAACATGCCGATATTTCTACCATCCATAGTTTTTGTACCCGTTTGATTCGTACTCATTTCAATGAGCTGGGTTTGGATCCTGCCTTCCGCATAGGGGAAAAAGGTGAGCTTACCATCATGAAGCAAGAGACCATGAATGAGCTTTTAGAAGCACGTTATCTGGAAGCATCCGATTCTTTCGTCCAGTTTGTGGAAGCCTATGCACCAGGGAAAGATGATGGATCTTTGGAAAAAATGATTGAAAAGCTGTATGATTTTTCAACGGGATTTGCAGATCGGGATGGCTGGTTTGCTGGAGCGGATGAGATTTTTGCCCATACCTACTCGGAGGAAGGCATGGAGTCCTCTGATGTGGTGAAAAAAATCATGAAACAGGCGATTGGCCAGGTGGAAAATTTTAAAAGAATGACAGTTCAGGCCCTGGCTTGTTTTGATGAAACGAAAGAACCAGCGAATTATTATGCCTTAATTGAAAATACGGATCGTATCCTCAATCAGCTTCTTGAGGAACCAGGTTATGGTCATTTTTATGAAATCCTTCATGAATTAAGCTTTGCTAATCTGCCAAGACCGAATAAAGCTGCGAAAGAATGGCCATATCTTGAAAAAGTGAAGACAATTTATACGCAGATTCGTAAAGATCTCGGCGATCTTCGTGACCAACATTTCTTAAAGAGTCTGTCTCAAATGCGCAGAGAACAGGAAAATCTCTATCCATTTTTTAAAGAGTTCCTTTCCTTGGCAAAGGATTTTAGTGATTTATATTCAAAGAAAAAACGAGAGAAAAATGTCTTTGATTTTGATGATTTGGAATTCTATGCTTTAAAACTTCTTGTTGCATCCTATGATGAAAATGGGAAAGCGATTCCTTCCGATTATGCCAGGGAGATTGCCGGTCGTTATCATGCAATTTTTGTGGATGAATATCAGGATACCAACATGGTCCAGGAGACCATTATTACAACACTTCAGGCATCTGGAGACAGTAAGCTTTTTGTGGTGGGAGATGTAAAACAGAGTATCTATCGTTTCCGTCAGGCCAGACCAGATCTGTTCCTGGATCGTTATCGTCGATATGAGACTGGAGAAGGCCTTAAAATAGAACTTCGTGATAACTTTCGTAGTTCCCCGGATGTCCTTGATTTTTGTAATCAGTTCTTCCAACGATTTATGACTGTGGATTTTGGGGGCCTGGATTATAATGAAAAAGTAGCCCTTCGTGCCGGAAAAAATGGTCCTATGGAAGACATTCATGCAGAGCAGGAAGCTTTGATTTATCTTATGGATGGTGAGCTGGATGAGGATGTGGATAAGATCCTTGGGGAAGCTGCCATGATTGGAGAAAAAATTAAGTCTCTTCATGAAGAAGGCTATGACTATAAAGAAATGGTTATCCTGTTACGCTCTGTGAAAAACTATGATGAGCCGATTGCAGATTATTTAGCTTCCATTGACATCCCGGTTATCTGTGAGAGTCAGACAGGATATTTTCAAAGTCGAGAAATCCAAATCATGCTAAATTATCTGTCCTTGATTGATAACGTCTATCAGGACATTCCTATGGCTTCCGTTCTCTTATCTGGCATCGGTGGCTTTACTTCCGAAGATCTGGCCCGAATCAAAATCATGGTGGATGCCAGCATGCGAGGGGAATTCTCGCTTTATGAACTGATGAAATTATATACGGAAGAAGGAAAAGATTCCGTATTACAGGATAAAATAAAACAATTTTTGCAACAATTAGAATATTTCCGACAGAAAAAACAGGAGATGGTTCTCCATGAGCTTTTGTGGGAAATCTATCAGAAAACAGGCTTCTATGAAGAAGTTTTAACCATGTCACGTGCGGAAAAACGTCGTGAGAATCTGATGATGCTCATGAAAAAAGCAGAAGAATATGAAAAGACCATGTTTAAGGGACTTTTTTATTTCATCCGTTATATGGAACAGCTTCGTAGCTACGAGGTGGAATTTGCAGGAGCATCTGTTGCAGACAGTGTGGAGAATGCGGTTCGCATCATGACCACTCATAAGAGTAAAGGACTGGAGTACCCGGTAGTATTTGTCAGTGGTCTGGCCAAACAGTTTAATAAAAAGGATCTGAATGATAGTGTATTATGCCATCCTTCTTTGGGGATTGGCATGGATCAGATTGATCTTAATGAACGTGTAAAAAGTCCTTCTGTCCTAAAACG
The DNA here is from genome assembly GCA_030531555.1 of Eubacteriales bacterium. Lineage (GTDB taxonomy): Bacteria > Bacillota > Clostridia > Lachnospirales > Lachnospiraceae > Anaerobutyricum. The sequence continues at coordinate 27,702 of JAUNNI010000013.1, forward strand.
TGTAATCAAGGATCAGATGCTGAAAGAAACCTTAGAAGAGGAACTTCGCATCCTTTATGTGGCCATGACCAGGGCACAAAAGAAGATTATTTTAACGGGAATTTCCAATGAAAAAACATTACAGTCTGTCACAGAATTCGGGGAAAATATTCGCCCGGAAGATGCCAAATGTATGCTTGACTGGGTGCTGCCGGTTCTTTATCAGGATGGCAATTGGAATTCAACTACTTTCTTCCATGATTGGGAAATTCAGGAGATTCTTTCCGAAAGGGAGGAGATGGATCAAGGAAATTCTTTGGAAGTCCTTCGAAAAGATAGTAGAGTGACACAGGCAAGAAAAGATGTGGTAGAGAAGGCTTTTTCTTATGAATATCCTTATAAGGATGCCATTACCATGAAAAGAAAAGCTTCGGTATCAGAACTGAAAAAACTGGCAATGAAGGAGAGTCCGGGAGATGAGGTTCGTTTTGCAGAAGATCTTGTGGAAGAAGAAATTCCAAAACCAGCCTTTATGGAGGAAAAAGAAGAAGAATTATCCTCCACTGCTTATGGTACCATGGTTCATAAGATCATGGAACTTCTGGACTTTTCTTCCATTTCTTCGAAAAAGGATCTTTTCGATGCACTTTCACCCCTTTATGAACAACTGCCCCAGATTACGGAGGGACAGAAAAAGAAGATTTATAAAGGAGCAGAGGCCTTCCTTTTCAGTGACTACGGTCAGGAAGTGATCGCCATGGACTGTAAGAAGCATCTTTATAAAGAAAAACCATTTACTTTGGGTGTGGATCAGAATGGTGAGATTGTTGTCATCCAGGGAATTATTGACCTTTGTGGAGAAAAAGATAGCGGTATCTGGCTTCTTGACTATAAGACAGACCGGGTGGAAGAGGGGAAAGAAAGTATTCTCCTTGACCGATATAAGACCCAGATGTTATATTATAAATTAGCCCTTGAACAGATTATGGGAAAAGATGTGACAAAAACACTGATTTATTCTTTTTCCTTACAAAAATTTATCGAAATCTGTTGGGAAGAATCATGAGAAAATGAAAGGAGAGACCAATGTCTGCATATGAAAGCTTTGCGAGAGTTTATGATGAATTGATGGATCAGGTGCCTTACGATACATGGTGTACCTTTATCCAGGAGGAGCTAGCGCAGCATGGAATTACGGGTGGCCTTTCCCTTGAGCTTGGATGTGGAACCGGGAAGATGATGGAGCGCATGGCAGCGGCCGGATTCGATATGATCGGAGTGGACTCCTCCATGGACATGCTTCAGATTGCCATGGAAAAATCCCAGGATTTACCATATTCCCTTTTGTATCTTCTCCAGGATATGAGAGAGTTCGAACTGTATGGAACGGTGGAATCCATTGTTTCCATTTGTGACAGTGTGAACTATATTACCGAACCGGAAGATTTGCTGGAGGTGTTTCGTTTAGTGAACAACTATCTGGATCCGGGCGGAATCTTTCTTTTTGATTTCAATACAGAGCATAAATACCGTGATTCCATCGGAGAACGTACCATTGCTGAGGACCGGGAGGATGTCAGCTTTATCTGGTATAATGAGTACGATGAGGAAGAACACCTTAACTATATTGATCTTAATGTATTTGTGCGTGAGGAAGAAGACCTTTTCCGCAAGTATCAGGAAGAGCATGTTCAAAGAGGCTATACGCTTTCCGAAATGAAAGAACTTATTGAAAACAGTGGGCTCGTATTTTTGGCAGCCTATGATGATTATACGAAAAAACCTGCGACCAAAGAGAGCGAGCGAATTGTCATTGTAGCTCGTGAGCAGGGAAAAGGAGAACAGTAAATGGGTGATTATATTATCCGCGGAATGGCCTGCAATAATCAGGTACGTTTCTTTGCGGCAATTACTACAGATGTTGTCGAGACAGCGAGACAGCATCATAATACCAGTCCGGTAGCAACGGCTGCTTTAGGACGTCTTTTGACAGCAGGGGCAATGATGGGAACCATGTGCAAAAATGACACAGACGTGGTGACACTTCAGATTAACTGTAGTGGTCCAATTGGAGGTCTGGTTGTGACTTCCGATGTAAAAGCTAACGTAAAAGGTTATGCATTTAACCCGGATGTTATGCTTCCACCAAGTGCAAAAGGCAAATTAGACGTTGGTAAAGCTTTAGATCTTGGGGTTCTTTCTGTAATCAAAGACCTTGGATTAAAAGAACCATATTCTGGTCAGACACATTTAGTATCCGGTGAGATTGCAGAAGATCTGACATATTATTTTGCAACATCAGAACAGATTCCAACATCCGTAGCACTGGGCGTTTTGATGAACAAGGATAACACCGTGCGTCAGGCTGGTGGTTTCATCATTCAGATGATGCCATTCGCAAAAGATGAAGTGATTGATTTGGTAGAAGAGAGTCTTAAAAATTATTCTTCTATCACTTCTCATTTAGATGCTGGGGAAACCCCGGAAGAAATGATGAAAGATATCTTCAAAGGATACGATGTTACTATTGAAGATATGATTCCAACACAGTTCTACTGTAACTGTTCCAAAGAACATGTTTCAAGAGCCGTTGTCAGTGTTGGAAGAAAAGAATTAGAAGAGATGATTCAGGATGGTGAAACCATCGAGGTAAATTGTCATTTCTGCAATTCCCATTATCATTTCACCGTAGAAGAATTGAAGGAACTTTACAAACAGGCAAGATAAATGGGAATCGATTACCAATCCATGAAAAAAAGGTAGTCATCGGAAATCCAATGACTACCTTTCTTGTGTATCAACGATTCAATAGAATATGGCATTAAGCGGTTTCATTTACATGGAACTTCAGTGGGAAATAACCACGACGTGCCTTTGGAGCAACCATCTCATCAGCGAGCATTTCGTCTTCAAGGACCTCTTCTTCCATTGGTTCTTCTACAGGTTCTTCCATAGCTTCTTCTTCTGTTTCTTCAAATTCATCAGGGAAATCAAGATCAAAATCAAGATCTTCTTCTTTCTCAAAGAATTTTTTGAAAAGGGAGCTATCCTTCAGATGATTTTTCCATAAGAGGAAAAGGAAAATACCGGTACAGATTGTTCCAATCAATGCCATAATCGTTACGAGACTATTCGTATTTTTTTTCATAGTTTACTTCCTTTCTATACTAATATAGTATAAATGGTATATTTGTTTTATATTTTAATACTTTTATATGCAAAAATCAACTGTCTATCTCAAGACAGCAAAGGAGGCCCTACATGAGTTACGCAGATCAGTTATTTATCAATATGTGTCAGGACATCATTGATCATGGCTTCAGCACTGAGGGAGAAAAAGTTCGTCCTAAATGGGCTGACGGAACTTACGCTTATACATTAAAACGTTTTGGTATCGTCAACCGCTATGATCTGTCCAAAGAGTTTCCAGCCCTGACACTTCGTAAAACTTATATTCGTTCTGCCATCGATGAAATTTTATGGATCTGGCAGAAAAAATCAAACAATGTTCATGACTTAAACAGCCACATCTGGGATGAATGGGCAGATGAAGATGGTTCCATCGGAAAAGCTTATGGGTACCAGCTGGGTGTAAAACATAAATATAAAGAAGGGGAGATGGATCAGGTGGACCGTGTTCTCTTTGATTTAAAAGAGAATCCATACAGTCGTCGTATCATGACAAATATCTATGTCCATGAGGACCTTCATGAAATGAATCTGTATCCTTGTGCTTACAGCATGACATTCAATGTGACAGGTAACAAATTAAATGCAATCCTCAATCAGCGTTCCCAGGATACCTTGATGGCCAATAACTGGAATGTGGTGCAGTATGCGGCACTTCTTATGATGATTGCACAGGTAAGCGGTTTTGAACCGGGAGAGCTGGTTCATGTGATTGCAGATGCGCACATTTATGATCGCCACATCCCTTTGGTAAAAGAATTGATTTCCAGACCATGTTATCCTGCACCAAAGGTAACATTGAATCCAAATGTTAAAAATTTCTACGACTTTACGGTGGATGATTTTACCATTGAAGATTATGTGACCGGACCACAGATTAAAGATATTCCGGTTGCAATCTAGACAAAGGAGAAAAAGAATGAATTTAATTGTTGCTGCAGATAAAAACTGGGCGATTGGAAGAAATCAGGAGCTTTTGGTACGTATCCCTGCAGATATGAAGAATTTTGCGCAGATGACGACAGGTCATGTGATCGTCATGGGAAGAAAGACGTTAGAAAGCTTTCCAAATGGATTGCCACTTCCAAAAAGAACGAACATCGTACTTACACATCAGGCAGATTATGATGGACATGGCGCCATTGTAGTTCATGATGAGGAAGAAATGAAAAAGGTATTGGCACAGTATGATGACGATGAGATCTTTATCGTTGGCGGACAGAGCATCTATACTATGTTCCTTCCATATTGCAAAAATGCCTATGTCACAAAACTTGATTATGCTTATGAGGCTGACACCTGGATGCCAGATCTTGATCAGGATGAAAATTGGAAACTGGTTGAAAAGAGTGAAGAGCAAACTTGCTTTGACCTCATTTACCATTTCACACGATATGAAAATACCAACGTAAAATCATTTCTTTAAAAGGAGGATTGGATTATGCCATCAATCGATATCAAATTAGCGAAACAAGCTTCCCGAAAACAGGAGATTCTTCTCGCACAGGGGCTCGCCAACGCCATCACTATGGTGCCTGGAAAGAAAGCAGATACCCTCATGGTTCGTATTTCTTCCGATGATCATCTTTACATGGGTGGACAGTTCCTTGAATATGGTGCTATGGCAACGGTATCCTTTAAATCCGGTGTGACTCAGCAGGATTGTGAAGCGTTCCAGGCAGAATTCTCCCGTATCCTTGTGGAGGATTTAAAGATTCCAGAGAAAAATATTTATATTACCTATGAGTTTTGCGACACATTTGCAGTGGGTCCAAAATTCATCTAAGGAGAGATTATGAGAGAAAAAGAAGAATTAGAAGGGGTTTCCCTTTTGGGCAATCAGAAGACGAAATATCCTACGGACTATGCTCCTCAGATGTTGGAAACCTTTGTAAATAAACATCAGGATCATGATTATTTTGTCAAATTCAACTGCCCGGAATTCACAAGTCTTTGTCCTATGACAGGGCAGCCTGATTTTGCAACAATCTACATCTCTTATGTGCCGGATGTTCGCATGGTGGAGAGCAAATCTTTAAAGCTGTATCTCTTCAGTTTTCGTAATCACGGAGATTTCCATGAAGATTGTGTGAACATCATCATGAAAGATCTGATTGCACTGATGGATCCAAAATATATCGAAGTCTGGGGAAAATTCACTCCAAGAGGAGGAATTTCCATTGATCCATATACCAACTACGGGCGCCCTGGTACGGTTTGGGAGAAGGTTGCTTTTGATCGCCTGACTCAGCATGATATGTATCCGGAGAAAGTTGACAATCGTTAATAAGAATATACTTGCATATTATTGGAAAAATATGTAAAATAAAAGAGCCAGCGTTTCACGGTGGCTCTTTTGCGCGAGAGAATACATTAGGATAAGTGAAAAATAAGAACGAAAGACAAGGAAGGTAAAATACATTTAAGATAATGTTCGTATTTTATGAAAAAATCGAACAAATGTTTACTCGAACACTTGTTTTTATTTTTGTTATATGGTAGAATAGCCACATAGACAAGAAAAGAAAGGACAGAGTGAGGAGATTTTCTATTTTCCCACTCAGGTATGATATATGGCTAATAATATGAAAGAAGAAAAACTTGCTGCATTAAGTAATGCGGTGACTGCAATTGAAAAGAATTTTGGTAAAGGATCCATTATGAAGCTTGGAGATGCGACAGCCAACATTGGTGTGAAAGCAATCCCTACCGGTTCCATCAGTCTTGATGTAGCTTTGGGAGTTGGCGGTGTTCCACGTGGACGTATCATTGAAATCTATGGACCAGAATCCAGTGGTAAGACAACCGTTGCTCTTCACATGATTGCAGAAGCACAGAAGAGAGATGGTATCGCAGGCTTCATCGATGCAGAACATGCATTGGATCCTGCTTATGCCCAGAAGATTGGTGTTGATATTGATAATCTGTATATTTCTCAGCCAGACCATGGAGAACAGGCTCTTGAGATTGCAGAAACCATGATTCGTTCCGGTGCTCTTGATATCGTAATTATTGACTCTGTAGCAGCACTTGTTCCTAAGGCTGAAATCGATGGCGACATGGATGATCTTCAGGTTGGTCTTCATGCGAGATTGATGTCTAAGGCTATGAGAAAGCTCACTGGTGTGATTGATAAATCCAACTGTGTTGTTGTGTTCATCAATCAGCTTCGTGAAAAAGTTGGTGTTATGTTTGGCAACCCGGAAACCACAACAGGTGGTCGTGCCCTTAAGTTCTATTCTTCCGTACGTATGGATGTTAGAAGAGTGGAGGCAATCAAGCAGGGCGGCGAAGTGATTGGTAACCACACCAGAGTAAAAATCGTTAAGAATAAAGTAGCTCCTCCGTTCCGTGAAGCAGAATTCGATATTATGTTTGGCCAGGGTATTTCCCGTGAGGGTGATCTCATTGATCTTGGTGTAAAGGTAGATGCTGTTAAGAAGAGCGGTGCATGGTATTCCTACAATGGAGATAAGATTGGACAGGGACGTGAGAATGCGAAAATGTTCTTAAGAGAACATCCAGAGGTTATGGCAGATATCGAAAAGAAAGTTCGTGAATTCTACCAGCTTCCTGAGGATGAATTCACTGCTGCACAGGCGGCTCCATCCATCATGGATTATATTGAAGAATAGAAGCGATGGATAAGGAGATTCAACAATACGAGATATTTTTAAGAAAAACTGATGGAAAAAAGATTTATGTGGATCCACAGGAAGAAGAAGGATTTTATCTCTATCCGGGCGAGGTTCGCAAGGCAGGACTAAAAGATGGCATGTTGCTGTCCCAAGAAGAATTTCAAAGATTACATAAAGAATATGCAGTTCCAAGAGCCAGAAAACGGGCTCTTGGAATTCTTTCCAAAAAGGATATGACACAGGCACAGCTTGTGGAAAAATTACAAAAGTCTTTTCATGATACTCATGCCATCGCAGAGGCGATGGCTTTCGTAACTAATCATGGCTATGTGGATGATGAAGCTTATGCCAAAGATTATATTTATTTCCATAAAGCAAAGAAGAGTTTCCGGCAGATGAAAGAAGAACTGGCCAGAAAAGGGATTGCAAGAGATCTTTTGGAGAATGTATTTGAAGAGGAAGGAGAACAGCCTTTTGATACGGTTCGTCCTTTAGTGGAAAAATATATTCGCAAGTTTGATCAGTTAGATTATAAAAATATCCAGAAAGTATGTATGCATTTTGGAAGAAAGGGCTATTCTCTTGAGATGATCCGTCAGATCATAGAAGATATAAAGACAGAAAATTAGCAGGGGATTTTAGGAAAATTTCCTGCTTTTTGTTATTTTTAATAATTTAACATTGAAATTATCGGAAGTGTATATACATAATGTTAAATTGCGTTTATAAGTACCTTGACTTTCCAATGAAAAAAGTGTAAAATTAAAGCGTTGTACTTATGTGCAAAGAAAATTAAATAAAGGAGGTGCTCCTGTAGGTATGCCTAGCCCAGTTATGATTCTTGTATTCGCAATTGTGGTTATTCTTACCGCTGTAATCTCTGCAGTAGTTGCTCTTTCTTATCATAAGAAAGTATCCGAAGCAAAGGTTGGTAGTGCAGAAGAAAAAGCAAGAGAGATTATTGATGATGCGTTAAAAACTGCGGAGTCTAAAAAGCGTGAAGCTTTATTGGAAGCCAAAGAAGAAACCATCAAGGCAAAGAATGACTTTGAGAAGGAGAACAAAGAGCGTAGAGCAGAACTCCAGCGTTACGAGAAACGTGTTCTTAACAAAGAAGAACAGATTGATCGTAAATTGGAAAACTTAGAGAAAAAGGAACAGTCCCTTTCTCATAAGGAAGTTGCTCTTGACCGTCAGAAAGCCAAAGTTGATGAACTGTATGCTAAGAGACTGCAGGAACTGGAAAGAATTTCAGGATTAACCTCTGAACAAGCAAAAGATTATCTTTTGAAAACTGTTGAAGATGAAGTGAAACGAGAAATGGCTGTTATGGTGAAAGAGATGGAAATCAGAGCCAAAGAAGAAGCAGCCAAGAAAGCCAAAGATTATGTGGTTACTGCAATTCAGAAATGTGCAGCAGACCACGTAGCAGAAACAACAATTTCTTTAGTTCAGTTACCTAACGATGAAATGAAAGGTAGAATTATCGGACGTGAAGGCCGTAATATTCGTACTTTAGAAACATTAACTGGTGTTGATTTAATCATTGATGATACACCGGAAGCGGTTATTTTATCAAGTTTTGATCCAGTAAGACGTGAAGTTGCACGAATCGCTCTTGAAAAACTGATCGTAGATGGAAGAATTCATCCAGCCAGAATTGAAGAGATGGTAGAAAAGGCACAGAATGAAGTTGAGCAGACTATGAGAGAAGAAGGTGAAGCAGCAATCCTTGAGGTTGGTGTTCACGGCATTCGCCCAGAACTTGTAAGACTTCTTGGTAAGATGAAATATCGTACCAGCTACGGACAGAATGCATTAAAGCATTCCATCGAAGTAGCACACTTATCCGGTCTCCTTGCAGGAGAAATAGGAGAAGATGTTCGTTTGGCAAAAAGAGCAGGTCTGTTACATGATATTGGTAAATCCGTAGACCATGAAATGGAAGGCTCTCATATATCAATTGGTGTTGATTTATGTAAGAGATATAAAGAATCTCAAATCGTAATAAACGCTGTTGAATCTCATCATGGTGATGTTGAACCAACCAGTCTGATTGCATGTATCGTACAGGCAGCAGACACAATTTCAGCTGCAAGACCAGGTGCCAGACGTGAGACATTAGAAACCTATACGACGAGATTAAAACAGTTGGAAGATATAGCTAACGCCTTTAAGGGAGTTGATAAGACTTTTGCGATTCAGGCAGGTCGAGAAATTCGAGTAGCAGTAGTTCCTGAGCAGGTTAGCGATTCAGATATGATTCTTTTAGCAAGAAATATATCCAAGCAGATTGAGAGCGAGCTTGATTATCCAGGTCAGATTAAAGTTAATGTGATTCGTGAATCAAGAGCAATCGATTATGCAAAATAATATTAGAATACTCTGACAAGAATACTAAGACAAATATGAAAAAAGGACGTCACAGATTATCTGTTGGCGTCTTTTTTGATACCATGGAAAAGTGTTTTACGATTTATTCTTGCCATTCTTTGGAAAAATGCTTAGAATAAGAGATAAGTATCAAAAAAAGGAAAGATATAGAGAAAGTAATGCAAATCGATATAAAGCTTGATGTGTTTGAAGGCCCTTTGGACCTTCTTTTACATTTGATTGAAAAGAATAAAGTAAGTATCTATGATATACCGGTTGCACTGATTACAGATCAGTATATGGAATACCTTCATGCTCTGGAAGAAGTGTATTCTCTGGAGAGTCTGGGAGAATTCCTTGTTATGGCAGCTACATTGGTGAAAATCAAATCCCGCATGCTCTTACCAAAAGAAGAAGAGGAAGAGGAGGAAGATCCAAGAGAAGAATTGGTGCAGAGATTGGTGGAATACAAGATGTACAAATACGCAGCAGGAGAACTGAAGGATCTCAGTGTAGATGCAGATAAGGTATTTTATAAAGAAGAAACTGTTCCAGAAGAAGTGAAATCTTATGTGGAACCCATCCGACCAGAAGATATCGTTGGCGATGTTACCTTACAAAAACTGAATGAAGTCTTCCAGATGGTAATGCGAAGAAAAAAAGACCGACAGGACCCAGTCCGAAGTAAATTCGGTAAGATTGAGAAAGAAGTTTATAAAGTAGAAGACTGTATGGATGATATCAGAAAGCAAATGGAAGGATTAGCCCATATTAATTTTCGTACACTTCTTGAAATCCAGCCAAGCAGAGAAAATATTGTAGTAACTTTCCTTGCGGTATTAGAACTGATGAAAACAGGGGAGATTCTGGTGCAGCAGGAAAACAACTTTGGAGAAATCTATTTGACCCATCAGAATGCGATTTAAGGAGGAAGAGGATGGAGAATCGACAGAAACAAAAAGGAATCTTAGAAGCAATCCTTTTTACCATGGGAGAAGCTGTATCTTTGGTACGCCTTGCCGAGGTGATGGAAATGAATCCGGGAGATCTAAAGGAACTCCTTCAGGAAATGAAAGAAGAATATCAAGACATCTCAAGAGGATTATCCCTCATTGAATTGGATGGATCCTGGCAGATTGGAACAAAGATAGAAACCTATGATTATGTAAGAAAGCTGGTTAGTCAGCCGAAGAAACATAACCTTACTGATGTTATGCTGGAAACGTTATCCATCATTGCTTATAAACAACCGGTGACCAAACAGGAAATTGAAGCCATACGTGGAGTTAAATGTGATTTCGCTGTAAATAAATTGGTGGAATATAAGTTGGTGAAGGAACTTGGAAGAAAAGATACTATTGGAAGGCCGATTGTTTTTGGAACAACGGAAGATTTTCTTCGATGTTTTGGTGTTTCTTCCGTGGAAGAACTGCCAAATATCGATGAAGTTATGAAACAGAATTTTATGGAAGAAGCGCTGGAGGAAGTATCTGCAACGATACCGGTAACCATATAACTTAGTTGGAGATGTCCGACTCCTTTATAAAAGGGGGTAGAGATGAACGAAATGTCGTTTTATTTGCAATGATTTTTCGCTTCTTTTTTTTGAAAATAGAAAAAACAATTCTATTATAAGAAACTGTGCTTTCGTTAGGAAAGTACAGTTTCTTTTTTGTATAAATACATTTTTACAAAAAAATGTAAAAAATTAAGAAAAAAGGTCGTTTTACAAGAGAGATATATGAACGAAATATAATGTGGTTACATATGAATGTAAAAACTTATGAATCGTATGAACAAAAAATTATAAATATAAGACAAAAATGAATTGTAAATGTAGGAAGATAATGTTAATTAATTAACAAAAACTATTGATGACAAATGTCATAATAGTGAGGAGAATCATAACAATCCATGTAATCTATAAGCAGAGCAAATGTATTCCCATAAAAACCTTTTATATCATTTAATATTCCTCATTTTTGTTATGAAAAAATAGAATTTAGTCAAAAAAATAAATTTAAAATAAATGTTAAAAACCTAACAGAAAACTATTGATTTACGTGTTCTTTTTTGTTATTATGGGGATGTTTGAGAAAAAATGATAACATTTTAATAGTTTTTAATTAATTTTGGAGGAATCGATATGAGTAATTCAAAAATGACTGCTCGCGAGAGAATCGAGGCTCTTCTTGAAGCAAATAGCTTTGTTGAACTTGGTGGTCTTGTATCTGCAAGAAACACAGATTATAACCTCGGAGCAAAAAAAGTGGATGGAGATGGCGTAATCACAGGTTACGGTACTCTTGGCGATCGTATGGTTTATGTATACAGCCAGGACGTTTCCATGTTAGGTGGATCCATCGGTGAGATGCATGCAAAGAAGATTGCATCTGTATATGATATGGCTATGAAAACAGGCGCTCCAGTCATCGCAATGATGGACTGCGCAGGTCTTCGTTTGCAGGAAGCAAATGATGCATTGGCAGCATTTGGACAGATTTTCTTCAAACAGGCACAGGCTTCTGGAAGAATTCCACAGATCACAGCAGTATTTGGTATGTGTGGTGGTGGCAGCTCTGTTATGTCTGCTATGTCTGATTTCACATTTATGACAAGCGACGGAGCACTTTTCGTAAACAGTCCTAATGCATTAGAAGGAAACATTGAAACAAAATTAAATACTGCAAGTGCTGCTTATCAGGCAGAAACCGCAGGAAATGTTGATTTTGTCTGTGAAACAGAAGAAGAAATGATTCAGCAGATGCGTGCTTTACTTAACTTCCTTCCATCTGATCATGAAGCAGATGATGCATATGTAGAATGTACAGATGACCTTAACCGCGTAATTGCTGATCTTAATGATGCAGCTTACGATGCAAAATTCATCGCAGCTTCCATCTCTGATGGTAATGTATTTGTAGAAACAAAAGCAGCTTTCGCAAAAGAAATGATGACAGGCTTCATCCGTTTAAGTGGAGAAACTGTTGGTGTTGTTGCTAACGCTGAAACAGTTATGACAGCAGACGGTCTTGAAAAAGCAACAAGATTCGTAAAATTCTGTGATGCTTTCAACATTCCAGTTCTTACAGTAACTAACGTAGAAGGTATGAAAGCTTCTGTGGAAGAAGAAAAGAACCTTGCAAAGGCAATGGCAAAATTCACAGCAGAACTCGCAGGAAGCACAGTAGCAAAAGTAAACTTAATCGCTGGTAAAGCATTCGGTACTGCAGGTGTCGTTATGAACTCCAAAGCAGTTGGTGCTGATTTCGTAGTAGCATGGCCAGAAGCTTCCATCGGTATGATGGATGCAGCTCAGGCAGTTCGTATCATCTATGCAGATGAAATCGCAGCTGGTGACCAGATGACAGTAATCAACGAAAAAACAGCAGAATACAAAGAACTTCAAAGCAGCGCAATCGCAGCAGCTAAGAGAGGTTATGTAGATGATATCATCGAACCAGATGCAACAAGAAAACGTTTAATTGCTGCATTTGAAATGCTTTTTGGAAAGAAAGAAGAATTTGTAGATCGTAAACACGCAACAATTTAGTGAGGTGAGCATATGGAAATGTTTATGGAGGCAGTTCAGAATACCCTCGTTGGTATGGGTACTGTATTTGTAGTATTAATCTTTATCTCTCTCATTATCTCTTTGTTCCAATATATTCCAAAAATTGAGGCGGCATTAAAAGGTGGCAATAAAAAAGCAAGTCCAGTGGCAGCCCCTCAGGTAGAAACCGTGGCAGCCCCAGTGGAAGAAGAGGAAGAAGAGCTTGTTGGAGATGATGCCCTTGTTGCAGTAATTACAGCAGCACTTATGGCATATCAGGGTGGCACATCCACAAGTAAAGACCAGTTAATCGTTCGCTCCATCAAGAGAGCGAAACGCACAGGCAGAAGATAAAGTTTGTTTCATATATTTAGGAGGAAAATTCAATGAAAAATTATAGAATTACCGTAAATGGTGTAGCATATGATGTAGCGGTAGAAGAAATTAGTGCAGATCAGATGGGTGCAGCTCCTGTAGCAGCAGCTCCAGTTATGGCAGCTCCAGCAAAGAAAGCAGCTCCTGCAAAAGCTCCAGCTGGTGCGGCAGGTGATGTAAAAGTTAACGCTCCAATGCCAGGAAAAATCGTTGCTGTAAAAGTAAAACCAGGCGATGCAGTGAAAAAAGGTGATGTAGCAGTTGTTCTTGAAGCTATGAAAATGGAAAATGAAATCTGTGTACCACAGGACGGTACAATCGCAAGCGTTGAAGTATCCGTTGGTGATGCAGTTGAAGGTGGCAGTGTATTAGTTTCCATGAATTAGTCAATTATGAAATGGAGGTAAAATACAATGGCTCAAGTATTACAAAATCTCGTAGGCCAGACTGCATTTGCATCTTTAACGGTAGGAAACTACATTATGATCGCAGTTGCACTTGTGTTCATGTATCTGGCTGTAGCAAAAGAGTATGAACCACTTCTGTTAGTTCCAATCTCTTTTGGTATGTTACTTGTTAATATCTATCCACCAATCATGGCAGAGGGTGGATTGTTACACTATTTCTACTTATTAGATGAAGCGAGTATCCTGCCATCCCTGATCTTCATGGGTGTAGGTGCCATGACAGACTTCGGTCCATTGATCGCCAATCCAAAGAGCTTCCTTCTTGGTGCAGCGGCTCAGTTTGGTATCTACTCTGCATATTTCCTTGCAATTCTCATGAACTTCAACGGAAAAGCAGCAGCAGCGATCTCTATCATCGGTGGTGCAGATGGTCCTACTTCCATCTTCCTTGCTGGTAAGCTTGGTCAGACAGCTTTAATGGGTCCTATCGCGGTAGCCGCATATTCCTACATGTCCTTAGTACCAATTATCCAGCCACCAATTATGAAACTTCTTACAACAGAAAAAGAACGTCAGATCAAAATGGAGCAGCTTCGTCCTGTATCCAAAACAGAAAAGATCTTATTCCCAATTGTTGTTACAGTAGTAGTTTGTCTTGTTCTTCCAACAACAGCACCACTGGTTGGTATGCTGATGCTTGGTAATCTTTTCCGTGAAAGTGGTGTTGTAAAACAGCTTACAGACACTGCTTCCAACGCTTTAATGTACATCGTAGTTATCTTACTTGGTACATCCGTAGGTGCTACAACAAGTGCAGAAGCTTTCCTTAACTGGGATACCATCAAAATCGTAGTTTTAGGTCTTGTAGCTTTCGCAGTAGGTACTGCTACCGGTGTTATCTTCGGTAAGATTATGTGCGTATTAACAGGCGGTAAAGTAAACCCATTGATCGGTTCTGCAGGTGTTTCTGCTGTTCCTATGGCAGCACGTGTATCTCAGAAGGTTGGTTCTGAAGCAGATCCTTCCAACTTCCTCTTGATGCATGCCATGGGACCTAACGTAGCAGGTGTAATCGGTACAGCGGTTGCGGCCGGTACCTTTATGGCGATCTTTGGTGTATAGAAGGGAGATTAGTATAAAATGGCTGAAATGGTAAAAAAACCAGTAAAAATAACAGAAACCGTTCTGCGTGATGCACATCAGTCTCTGATTGCCACCAGAATGACAACGGAGCAGATGCTCCCAATTATCGATAAGATGGATAAAGTTGGTTACCACGCAGTAGAATGCTGGGGTGGTGCTACATTTGATGCATCTCTTCGTTTCTTAAAAGAAGATCCATGGGATCGTCTTCGTAAACTTCGCGAAGGATTCAAAAATACAAAACTTCAGATGTTATTCCGTGGTCAGAATATCCTCGGATACCGTCCATATGCAGATGACGTAGTAGAATACTTCGTACAGAAATCCATTGCAAATGGTATCGATATCATTCGTATTTTCGACTGTTTAAATGACCTTCGTAACCTTCAGACAGCAGTTACAGCAACTGTAAGAGAAAGAGAACAGTCTGGAAAAGGTCATGCTCAGATCGCATTATCCTACACTTTAGGTGATGCTTATACACTTGATTACTGGAAAGACACTGCAAAACGTATTGAAGATATGGGTGCAGACTCCATCTGTATCAAGGATATGGCTGGTCTTCTTGTTCCATACGAAGCAACAAGACTTGTTGAAGCATTAAAAGACGGTACAAACCTTCCAATCGAACTTCATACACACTACACATCCGGTGTTGGTGGTATGACATACTTAAAGGCAGTAGAAGCTGGTGTTGACATCATCGATACAGCGATGTCACCATTTGCTATGGGTACATCCCAGCCTGCAACAGAAGTACTTGTTGAGACATTCAAAGGTACAGAATACGATACAGGTCTTGATCAGAAACTTCTCGGTGAGATTGCTGATTACTTCCGTCCAATTCAGGAAGAATGTCTTGCAAATGGCCTCTTAAATCCAAAGGTAATGGGTGTTAACATTAAAACATTAATGTACCAGGTACCTGGTGGTATGCTTAGTAACCTTGTATCCCAGTTAAAAGAACAGGGTGCATCTGACAAATATTATGATGTACTTGCAGAAGTACCTCGTGTACGTAAAGACTTTGGTGAACCACCACTGGTAACACCATCTTCCCAGATCGTTGGTACACAGGCTGTATTAAACGTTCTTATGGGCGAACGTTACAAAATGATTACAAAAGAATCCAAAGCTCTCTTAAAAGGGGAATACGGTCAGACTGTAAAACCTATGAACCCAGAAGTTCAGAAGAAAGCTCTTGGTGATGAAGAACCTATCACATGTCGTCCAGCTGACCTCATTGAACCAGAACTTCACAAATTAGAAGCTGAAATGGCTCAGTGGAAAGAACAGGATGAAGATGTATTAAGCTATGCTTTATTCCCACAGGTTGCAACTGATTTCTTCAAATACAGAGCAGCTCAGAAGAATAAAGTGGATCCTACAAAGGCAGATACAGAAAATGCTGCTTACCCAGTATAATATCTGGCTTCCTGAAAATCACAGAAAATATTTCAAAAGGTCGCTGCACGGATGTGTGGTGACCTTTTTTGTGTCAATTGAACTCCGTTTCCACCATCACGGTTTACAATCGCTCATTTTTGTGATATTCTAAATAACTAATGGTGTCAAAAATATAAGGATTTTGGCATAAAAAAATGATGATAAAAAGATAAGAATAGAAGCGGGCCAGCCCGCTGGAGGAACATATGGCAGAGATATATTTTGATAATGGGGCAACCACAAGAGTGTTCCCGGAAGTCAAAGAGATTATGTCCGAAGTAATGGAGATCGAGTACGGTAATCCATCTTCCATGCATTTGAAAGGATTTCATGCTGAGCAGTATGTGAATAAGAGCAAGGAGATTATTGCTAAGAGTTTAAAGGTTGATCCAAAAGACATTTACTTTACTTCAGGTGGAACCGAGGCCAACAACATGGCTTTAATTGGTGCAGCCTTAGCGGGCAGAAGAACCCGCAGACATATCATTACTACAAGAATTGAACATGCTTCCATTTATAATCCTCTTGGATTTTTGGAGGATGAGGGTTTTGAGGTAACTTATCTTCCGGTAGATGAGAAGGGAATCGTTTTATTGGATGCTTTGAAGGAAGCATTACGACCAGATACCCTGATGGTTTCCATCATGTGTGTCAACAACGAGATTGGTAGCATTATGCCAATCGAAGAGATTGGAAAGATTGTAAAGGCTTATGATCCAGAGATTCTTTTCCATACGGATTGTATTCAGGCTTATGGAAAATTAAAGCTTTTCCCTAAAAAATGGAAAGTGGATATGCTTTCTGTCAGCGGACATAAGATCCATGGTCCAAAGGGAATCGGCTTTATTTACATCAGAAATGGTGTGAAGATCAAACCAATCATCTGGGGTGGCAATCAGCAGAAAGGAATGCGTTCCGGAACAGAAAATGTACCGGGAATCGCAGGTCTTGGCAAAGCAGCGGAGATTATTTATACCAACCATAAAGAGAAAATGGATACCATCCGTGGGGTGAAGGAACATTTTATTGAGAGAGTGGTTAATGAAGTAGAAAATGTGAAAAATAACTCTGGGGAGGCACCACATATTTGCAGTATCAGTTTCCCAGGAGTAAGAAGTGAGGTTCTTCTTCATTCTTTAGAGGACCGAGGAATCTATGTATCAGCAGGTTCTGCCTGCTCCTCCAACAAGCCGGAAGTCAGTGGTACTTTAAGAGGAATCGGATTGGAAAGGGATTACTATGAATCTACTTTGCGTTTCTCCTTCTCCCTTTATAATACTGTAGAAGAAGCAGACCAATGTGTGGAAGCACTGAAAGAGTTGGTTCCAGTGCTCCGTAAATATAAAAGAAGATAGATAAGTGAGGAAAACTATGGATTACAAAGCATTTTTGATTAAATATGCAGAAATTGGCTTAAAGGGTAAAAACCGTTACCTTTTTGAGGATGCTTTAGTGCGTCAGATGCAGTTTAATTTAGAGCCAGTTGGCGACTTTTTGATTCGTAAGGAATCAGGACGTATTTTTGTAGAAGCTCAGGAAGAATTCGATTTTGATGAAGCGTTAGAAGCATTAAAACGAGTATTTGGTATCTCCAGTATCTGTCCAATCATCACAGAAGAGGATAAAGATTTCGAGCATATTGCAGCGGTTGTCAATGAATACATGCATGAAAGATATGATGATTATCATTTTACATTTAAGGTATTCTGCCGTAGAGGGGATAAACACTACCCTATGGAATCCATGGAAGTGGCAGCTGCCATTGGAGAGAGAATCTTAGATGAATTTGAAGATATCCGAGTAGACGTTCATAAACCAGATGTAAAATTAACCATCGAGATTCGTAATAAGGTATATATCTATTCTGATGAGATCCCTGGACCAGGTGGTATGCCGGTTGGCACTGGTGGAAGAGCGATGCTTCTTCTTTCTGGTGGCATTGACAGCCCGGTTGCCGGTTATATGATTTCCAAACGTGGCGTTTCTTTGGAAGCTACTTATTTCCATGCACCACCATATACCAGTGAAAGAGCAAAACAGAAGGTTGTAGATCTTGCAAAACTGATTGCAAAATATACAGGACCAATTCGCCTTCATGTGGTTAATTTTACAGATATTCAGCTTGCAATTTATGAAAAATGCCCACACGATGAGCTTACGATCATCATGAGACGTTATATGATGAAGATTGCAGAACATTTTGCAAAAGAAAGTGGCTGTCTTGCCTTAGTTACCGGGGAAAGTATTGGTCAGGTAGCAAGTCAGACATTACAGAGCCTCTATTGTACCAATGAGGTTTGTGAAATGCCTGTATTCCGTCCATGTATTGGTATGGATAAACAGGATATCGTTGAAATCTCTGAAAAGATTAATACCTATGAAACATCCATCCTTCCTTACGAAGATTGCTGTACGATCTTCGTGGCAAAACATCCGGTTACCAAGCCACGTCTTGATAAGATTCAGAAGTCAGAGCGTAATTTAGATGATTGTATTGATCAGTTAATGCAGGAAGCCATCGCTACGGAAGAAGTGATCAAAATTCATGCGAATTAGTCCAGAGATTATTGAAAATCATTTATAGAAATCCTAAGGGATTTAAACCTGTAAATTTTAGATGAGAAACAAAAAAACGAGGAAAGTGATGTTACTTTCCTCGTTCATAATTACGAATCCCGAATCTTTCTACCCCAACAAAGCCCGGATGAGAATCTTATTCTTCTGTTACGATATATGGAGTTAATTGCTCAAGAATCTCGTCGATATTTTCAGCATTGTGGATATTCAGATCGATTGGTTTGGAGATATCTAAACTGAAGATACCCATGATGGATTTAGCATCAATGACATAACGTCCAGAAACTAAATCAAATTCTGCATTATAGCGATTGATAAGGTTAACGAATGTTTTTACTTTATCGATAGAGTTTAAAGAAACTTTTACTGTTTTCATTGGTGTGATTCCTCCTGGCTACATTATATTTTATATAATTATAGTACCATTTTTTCACAATAAAATCAATACTGACGGGTGGGAAAGCAAGGAATTCTTATTAACATTTGACATAGATAAAAAGGAAAGAAACATGAAAAAAAGAGTTGCATTTTTAACCTTAGGATGCAAGGTGAATCAGTATGAGACAGATGCCATGACTGAGCTTTTTGAGGCCGCTGGCTACACCACAGTCGACTTTAAAGAAGAGGCAGATGTTTATGTGATCAACACCTGCTCCGTTACCAATATGGCAGATAGAAAAAGCCGCCAGATGATTCACAGGGCCAGAAAACTGAATCCAGATGCGGTTATTGTGGCTGCCGGATGCTATGTACAGGCGAAGGGAGAAGCACTGAAAGAAGAAGGCTTTGCCGACATTCTGATCGGAAATAATAAAAAGAAGGATATTGTATCCATTTTAGAAAAATATCTAGAAGATAATATAAAAATACAGGATATCATCGACCTTTCGAAAGAGCAGGACTATGAGCCTTTATTTGTTACAAATGTCAGTGGTCATACCAGAGCTTATCTTAAGATTCAGGATGGTTGTAACCAGTTCTGTTCTTACTGTATCATTCCTTATACCAGAGGACGAATCCGCAGTAGAAAACCGGAAGATATTATTACAGAAGTAAGACAGCTGGCAGAAAATGGGTTTAAAGAAATTGTTCTTACCGGCATCCATTTGAGCTCCTATGGGAAGGATTTAGGGGATACCACATCTTTGCTTTCCATCATTGGAGAGATCCATGGTGTAGAAGGAATCGAGCGTATTCGTCTTGGTTCTTTAGAACCAAGAATCATTACAGATGAGTTTGTAAAAACATTGGTTAGCTATGAGAAGGTATGTCCTCATTTCCATCTTTCTTTACAGAGTGGATGTGATGAGACACTGGCCAGAATGAATCGAAAATACAACACAAAGGAATACGAGGAAGCTCTCACCATCCTTCGTAAATATTATGAACATCCGGCCCTCACCACAGATGTCATTGCTGGATTTGTGGGAGAGACGGAAGAAGAGTTTACAAAAACAGTGGAATATCTTGAGAAGATCAATCTTTATGAGATGCATATTTTTAAATTCTCTGTGAGAAAAGGAACCCGCGCAGAAAGAATGCAGGGGCATGTACAGGAACAGGTGAAGACACAAAGATCCAATGTTCTTCTTGAGATGGCAGCTCGCCATAAAAAAGAGTATGAATCGTATTATCTTGGAAAAGTGGAAGATGTTTTATTGGAAGAAAAGGTGGAAATCGAAGGAAAAACATATTTTCAGGGATATACCAAACACTATGTGAAGGTATTGATTCCACTCAATGATGAAGGTATCCATTTAGAACAAAATCAGATAATTGCAGCAAGAATTCAGGATTTCCTGGGGGAAAGTATGCTGCTTGGGAAAGTTTCGATTGAATTTTGACCCCAATCATAGTAAAATAGTAACCGTATGTATATATGTTAAAGGAGGTTTATATGACGAAGAACAGTACACAATTTTTCCAACCGGTAAAGGAACAGGAATACGACGTACAGTCCATTATCCGAGACGTGTATGAAGCATTGACAGAAAAAGGTTATAATCCGGTGAATCAGATTGTTGGTTATATTATGTCAGGAGACCCTACTTATATTACCAGTTACAACAATGCCAGAAGTTTAATTATGAAGGTGGAAAGAGACGAGATTCTTGAAGTTTTATTTGAAAACTACATTGACACTCGTTTAAAGAAATAATTTGATGGACAAAAGATGGATGGGTCTCGATTACGGGACAAAGACGGTTGGAGTGGCTGTCAGTGATACTTTAGGAATCACTGCACAGGGATTGGAAACAATCAGCAGAAAGTCAAACAAAAAGCTGAGACAGACTTTAGCCCGCATCGAAGCGTTGATCGAAGAATACCAGATTGAAAAAATTGTACTTGGCTTACCGAAAAATATGAACAATACGCTGGGAGATCGTGCCGAAGAAACCATGGAGTTTAAGGAGATGCTCGAGCGTAGAACCGGGTTGGAAGTTGTATTATGGGACGAAAGACTCACCACGATGGAATCAGAACGAATCCTCATGGAGGGTGGAGTGCGCCGTGAACACAGAAAAGAACGCATTGACTGGATGGCGGCTTCCCTGATTTTACAGAGTTATATGGATGCCCACCCAATAACGAAATAATATACATCAAGAGCGGATTTATATTAAGAAAGAGGTTTTTATGAAAGATTTTCCAACAATTCCTTTCTTCACAGAAGATGGTGAAGAAATCGAATTAGCCATTTTAGAACAGACAAGAATAAATGGTGTGAATTATCTTCTTGTTTCTGCATGCGAAGGTGAAGACTGGGATGAAGAATCAGAAGAAGCTTACGTATTTATCTTAAAAGAAAGTGATTCCACGGACAGTGAAGAAAGTACATATGAGGAAGTCCTGGATGATGAAGAATTAATATCCGTCTCCAAAATTTTTGAACAGTTAATGGAAGATATGGATTTTGAAGTGGAATAACACTTTTGCAGCTGTTACAGCGGCATCATGACAAGCAACCGTCCAACAGATACTTTCGTATATGGACGGTGTTTTGCTACAATTTCATAAGATTATTGCTGTGAACACTGACCAAAGGTTACTTCACTTCCCAAAAAAACGGAGGTAGTAGCTTGAAAAAAACGAGTAAAGAGTCGGTGAAGATAATACCTCTCGGAGGATTAGAGCAGATCGGTCTCAATATTACTGCATTTGAGTATGAGGACAGTATTATTGTGGTAGACTGTGGTCTGGCTTTTCCGGACGAAGAGATGTTAGGGATTGATTTGGTCATTCCAGATATCACCTACTTAAAGGAAAATGCATCAAAGGTGAAGGGATTAGTGATCACGCATGGACATGAGGATCATATCGGCGCGATTCCATATGCTTTAAAAGAGCTGAATATGCCGATTTATGCCACAAAACTTACCATGGGTTTGATTGAAAATAAGTTGAAAGAGCACGGGCTTCTGAAGACAACCAGAAGAAAAGTGATCAAGCATGGACAGTCCATTAATCTTGGGTGTTTTCGTATTGAGTTTATTAAGACAAATCATAGCATCAGTGATGCGGCAGCCCTTGCAATATATTCCCCATCAGGAATTATTGTACATACCGGAGACTTTAAAATTGATTATACACCGGTATTTGGCGATGCCATTGATCTTGGTCGATTTGCAGAGTTAGGAAAAAAAGGTGTCTTAGCACTGATGTGTGACAGCACCAATGTTGAGCGAGAAGGATTTACAGCTTCCGAAAGAACCGTCGGAAGAGCACTTAGCCATATTTTTGATGAGAATAAAGATCATCGAATCATTGTGGCAACATTTGCTTCAAATGTGGACAGAGTACAGCAGATTATCAACTGTGCTTATAATTTGGGAAAAAAGGTTATTGTCGAAGGAAGAAGTATGGTAAATACCATTTCTACTGCGGCAGAACTTGGTTATATTCAGATTCCGGATAATACACTGATCGATATCGAACAGATGAAAAATTATCCGAATGAACAGCTGGTTTTAATTACCACAGGTAGTCAGGGAGAAACTATGGCGGCTTTATCCAGAATGGCCAATAGTACCCATCGAAAGGTATCGATTCGTCCTGGAGATGTCATCATCTTTAGCTCCCATCCAATTCCTGGGAATGAAAAAGCAGTTTCTAAGATCATGAATGAGCTCGCTAAGAAAGGAGCGAAAGTGATCTTCCAGGATACCCATGTATCCGGACATGCCTGTCAGGAAGAGATCAAGCTGATCTACACACTGACAAAACCACAGTATTCCATCCCGGTACACGGGGAATACCGTCATTTAAAAAGACACAAAGATCTTGCGGTGGAGATGGGCATTCCAAAAGAGAATGTTATGATTCTTCGCTCTGGAGATGTGCTTGCCCTTTCCGATGAAAAAGCGGAAGTGGTAGACCGCGTTCCGGCTTCCGGTATCTTTGTCGATGGTCTTGGAGTTGGAGATGTTGGTAATATCGTTCTCCGTGATCGTCAGCATTTATCTCAGAATGGTCTTTTCATTGTTGTTGTAACATTGGACCGCTATAATAACATGCTTCTTGCAGGACCAGATATCGTATCTCGAGGCTTCATTTATATGAGAGAGAGCGAAGATCTTATCCAGGAAGCCAAACAGGTGGTTACTTCAACTCTGGAACGTTGCCAGGATCGAAATATTACCGATTGGAGCAGAATCAAGAATATGATTCGTGATGACCTTGGTGATTTTATCTGGAAACGCATGAAGAGACGTCCGATGATCCTTCCGATCATCATGGAAGTATAAGTAGAAAGCGAGTGATTAGAATGAATCATCCGGCATCCGATGAGATTAGAAAAGAACAAAAGAAACAGATCATGAATAAGACACAGGAGCTGCTTGATCTTATTTTAAACAG
This sequence comes from Eubacteriales bacterium, assembly GCA_030531555.1. GTDB lineage: Bacteria > Bacillota > Clostridia > Lachnospirales > Lachnospiraceae > Anaerobutyricum. Next base: position 51,239 of record JAUNNI010000013.1, read on the forward strand.
TGAGGACTATATCCTCTATAAAAAAGAACGAGAAGAACTGAAACAATCAGAGAATCTTTATGCAAAGATGAATGAGTTCCGTCGCAAATCTCTTGAAATGCAGTTATCCGGACAAGAAGGAGTTAATTTTGAGAACCTACAGGAACTTTATAATGAGTACAGTGAAACTCTGATGGAACCTCAGGTTTCTAAGTTCATGAACAAAGAACAAAGTATTTGTAAACTACTGAGAAAGGTTCAGGATCGTATCTCCCACGGTGTGGATTTGGATACTTCCTACATGGAGTAATCTTTTGAAGTGATCATTTCAGGGATAGAAAGGAGTATTAGATATGATAAAAAAGGGATTAAGTGCAATCATTAAATTAATGGCCTTCGTATTGATCGTACTCCTTTTGATTTACCTGTTTAAGATGTGCCGTGATTTTGGCTATTCTGTATTTCAGGATAAATCAAAGGATGTTCCTGAGACACCGACAGTGGTTGAGGCAGTAGTAACCATAAAGGAAGGCGACTCGGCATTTAAAATTGGAGAAGAGTTAGAGAAGAAAGGAATTGTATCTGACAAATACTCTTTTGCGGTGGCAATCCGTTGTATGGAAGGATATGAGTCCATCGTTCCAGGTGACTACACAGTGAATTCCTCTATGAAACCATCAGAGCTGTTGAATAAGTTCATAAAAGGAACAGAGGAGGCAAATCCATGATTGCTGATGAACGAATCATAGATTTTATTCGCTCTTTTCATGTGGATCGTGCATCCGAGGCTTTGACTGCGATTGAGAAAGAAGCCATTCGTGATGATGTTCCAATCATCCGTATGGAAACGAGAGAATTATTAAGAATACTTTTGAAAATGCATAGACCGGAGAGAATTCTGGAGGTGGGAGCCGCCATTGGATTTTCTTCGGTTTTTATGAGTGAAAATACACCAGAAGACACGAAGATTACAACCATAGAGAATTATCCTCCAAGAATCGAGAGAGCCAAAGCCAACATTCATATGGCTGGCAAGGAAGATCGGATTCTTCTTTTGGAGGGGGATGCAGCAGACTGGCTTAAGAAATTAGAGGGGCCTTATGATTTCATTTTTATGGATGCGGCGAAAGGTCAATATATTCATTTCCTGCCAGATGTGATTCGTTTGCTGTCAAAAGGCGGTGTGCTTGTGTCTGATAATGTGTTACAAGACGGGGATATCTTCCAGTCCAAATATGGAATCCGCCGTCGTAACCATACGATTCATAGTAGAATGAGAGAATATTTATATACATTGACACACAGTGAGGATTTTGATACGGTTATCCTTGAAACAGGGGATGGCATGACTATCAGTATCCGTGTGTAACATTTAGAAAGGATCAAAAGCATGCGAGAGACAGAATTGTTAATTCCAGCCAGCAGTTTGGAAGTCTTAAAAACAGCAGTTTTATATGGGGCCAATGCAGTCTATATCGGTGGAGAAATGTATGGTCTTCGTGCAAAAGCGAAAAATTTTTCCAGAGAAGATATGGCAGAAGGAATTCGTTATGCCCACGAGCATGGGGTAAAAGTGTTTGTCACTGCCAACATTGTGGCACACAATGCAGATCTTCCAGGTGTGGAAGAGTATTTTAAAGATCTGAAAGAGTTAGGTCCAGATGCTCTCATCATTTCCGACCCGGGTGTTTTCTCCATTGCCAGAAGAGTTTGTCCGGAGATTGATGTCCACATCAGTACACAGGCCAACAGCACCAACTATGCTACCTACAATTTCTGGCATGATATGGGTGCGACTCGAGTTGTGGCAGCCCGTGAGCTTTCTTTAAATGAACTGGCTCAGATTCGTGAGCACATTCCAGAGGAAATGGAAATTGAAGCATTTGTCCATGGTGCTATGTGCATCTCCCATTCCGGAAGATGTCTTCTTAGCAACTATTTTACAGGAAGAAATGCCAATATGGGAGCATGTACCCATCCATGTCGCTGGAAATACTATGTTATGGAAGAAAGCCGTCCAGGCGAGTTCCTTCCAGTGGAAGAGAATGAAAGAGGAACTTATATTTTCAACTCCAAAGACTTATGTATGGTGGAACATATCCCAGATCTTATTGAAGCTGGAATTGACAGCTTAAAGATTGAAGGACGTATGAAAACAGCGCTTTA
>JAUNNI010000154.1 GCA_030531555.1 Eubacteriales bacterium
ATTACGGCGTAAATATCCATTTTTTCTGCTCCCTTCTCTTGTGGGGGAGCATGGAATGTGGTAGAATATCCATGCTCCCCGTGGTTGGTGGTGCTTCTGCGGTGAGTGTTGCCCGAATGCTGTGGTAGGTGTTCGGGCTTTTTAGTTAATCGTGAAGCGGCGGGCTGTGGTCGCTTTGGTGAACTCTGCTGCAAGATCGGGCTTTGCCTTTTTGAAAGCGGAAGCGTCAAACCGCATGGAAGTGTATTCGCTGTATTTGGCAATGTGTCCAGCGCCTTCCAGTTCATCAACGCCGCGCTCTGCCATTTCAGCCTTTACGCGGTCTTCAAGGGCGGTAATTTCGTCATCCAGTTCGGTGCGCATTGCGCGGAGTTCATACAGTTCTTTCAGGGTTTTGCTGATTTCGTTGCTGCTCATTGTGATTTCTCCTTTCTTTTCGGTGAAGTCGTGGGGCCTTGCGTGACTATTGCTTCCGCTCTCTTTGGCTCTGCTCACAGGTACGGCCCCGACGATTTCTTGAAGCATTGTCTTGCTTCCTTCATCCTTACAATGTTATTATACTACGAATGTCGTATATTGTCAATAGTTTTACGTATAAAATTTTCTAAAAATCGAATATTTTTATATTGTAATCGGATATTCTATCCGAAAATCGTATTGTTTAATTACGATGATTGTGCTATAATTACAAATGGAAAGAGGGTGGTTTTTTGATAAAGTTTCGTTTGAAGGTATTACTTGCTATGAATGATATGACCCAAATGCAACTATCAGAAAAGACGGGCGTTAGACAGCCCACGATTTCCGCAATCTGCACAGGAACGGCGAAGCATCTTCCCGTGGATGTAATAGACAAGATTTGCACTGTCTTGAACTGTCAACCAGGTGATTTCATCCAACATATACCAGACCAACCGAAAGAGGAATGAAACACTAAACGCTTTCGAGCTGTACCGCCTGAAGGGTAGGGCGGGGGCTATGTTTCAGGCGAACACCGCCCCGCTCCCCCCAAAGCCCGCCGCAACACCCCAAATGCCATCAACAAGTTAAAACTATAACGTATGATTCTTCATCTTTGGGGTAGTAAGCTACAACTTTTGGGTATTACATAAGGACTTTGGGCTTGATACCAAGAAATCACGGTCATAAACTAACAAGGAGGAATGAAAATGCTCATCGTTACCACTGAAACCATCAATGGAAAAGAACTGGAAATGCTGGGAATGGTGAAAGGCAGCACAGTCCAAACGGTCAACGCTTTCCGCGATATCGGCGCAGGACTGAAAACACTGGTCGGCGGCGAACTGAAAAAGTACAATGAAATGATGGACACGGCGCGGCAAATCGCCACAGAACGCATGACGGAAGAAGCGAAGCGACTTGGCGCTGACGCCATTGTAGGTGCCCGCTATGCCACTTCAGCAATCATGCAAAGCGCGGCAGAAGTAATGGCATACGGAACAGCGGTAAAATTCAAATAAAAAGACAATTGACATGAAGAAAGCGGGCAGTCATTCGCCCGCTTTTGGTTTGCCGCAAAACTTTTCAAATAATCGGGGGATATTTTCATCCCATGCTGACCATGCCGCAAGATATTTGCAGATGGTTTCTTCCTAATTGGGGCTTTCCATGATTTCATCATAGTAGGGCGGAGAAAAAAGGTCTTCCAGAAAATAGAGAAGAAGGAAGCGATAGATGGAATTGTTTCTCATTCTGTATCCTCGCTTATCAACAAATCTTTACAAGCAATTGGTCACTGTTCATTGTATTACAATACTCTTCTGTAAATATCTCTAAAAAGTAATCCCTTACATATTGAAGAACAGAGTATTCTACATCAAAGCATGGGTCTTTTTCTGCTGCGACTGCTGCCATTGTATCCAATAGTTCATCGTAACCATATTCTTCGGCCAAATCCCAAAAATCAAGCTCGGAATTAGGGCTTTTTAGTTTTTCAATTAGAGTGTGTTTCTAAAAGTATACCCGCCTGCATTATGCAAGAAGTATGCGA
>JAUNNI010000155.1 GCA_030531555.1 Eubacteriales bacterium
ATACGCTGCTATAGATGAGTGCATGGTATTTCCGTATCATGATAACGGCGAGGAGACAGTGGCGATCCAGATTCTGCCGGTGAAAGAAGTTGTGGAGACCAGACTGGGACACGAGGCATCTGAAGAGGATCTGGACAAATACTTTACGGATCTTGTAAAGGAATTCAATCAGAGACTTGCACCGTACAAGAGGATAAAGCATGTGTTCGTGAGAAAGCAGGACTTCGTCCGAACCACCACGAGAAAGATTCGCCGTCAGGATAACCCGGTGAGCGCTGAGACGGTGATAGGGTATGAAGAGTGATATATGAAACGAAAAGCACCCGATGAGGGTGCTTTTTAGTACCATAGAAGTGTAGTTGACAGATATGTATATCTGTAGCTGCACTTGTTTTTGTATAATGAGGGAAACAGTTGGTCTGGCGTGCGCTTTTATGGGTCTTGCATCCGTCATTAAAACTGTCAGCCATCCCCTTGTTATACGAACTCGTTTAAGCAGGTTGGGAAGAACTCTCGCGTAACGAACTAAAATGAGTTGTAATGAGTGCGGATGGAAACAACTGCAAATCAAATCACGAAGGAGGTTCGTTATGGTAAGTGTTGGAATCGATGTTTCTAAAGGTAAAAGTACTGTCTGTATGATCAAACCATATGGAGAAATCATTGTCGGGCCTATGGAGGTAACGCATATTGAGTCAGAATTAAAGGATTTGGTGAAGGTCATTAACGGTTTGAATGATGATGTCAAAGTGGTTATGGAAGCCACAGGAATATACCATTTGCCAGTACTGACATATCTGAAAGAAAGCAGGCTATTCGTGTCTGTCATAAATCCATATCAGATGAAACAGTACAGGTCACAGGGACTGCGCAAAGTGAAGACGGATAAAGCGGATTCGATAGCCATAGCCAATTATGGTATTGAACACTGGTATGCTCTTAAAGACTTCGTTGCATCTGAAGACAAATACAATGAGCTATCGATATTAAGCCGGCAATATCGGCATTATATGAGACTTCATGTTGCATCACTACAAGAGCTGACACATGTTCTTGATTATGCAATGCCTGGAATCAAGAACCAGTTCAACAGCTGGAATCCTGAAAACGGAAAGGATAAACTTGCGGATTTTGTAGAAAAATACTGGCATTACGATAATATCTGCAAGAAATCAGAAAGACAATTCGTTGAGAGCTATCTGAACTGGGCCAGAAAAAAAGGATACCATCCAAACCAGAACAAAGCCGCTAAGATCTATTCCATGGCTAAGGATGGCATCCCCACGTTACCAGCAGATCAAACCACTAAAATGCTGGTCATTCAGGCCGTAGAAGTCCTGAGAAGAGTCGATGAAACTCTTAGTACAATATTATCACGAATGCAGGAAATCGCCAAGACCTTGCCTGAATATTCTGTGGTGAGATCCATGGGAGGAGTTGGGGATATACTTGCACCTAAACTTATCGCAGACATAGGAGACGTAAGAAGGTTTCATAACAGCAAAGCCTTAATAGCTTATGCCGGCATAGACCCTCCTCCATATGAATCCGGGCAATTTATTGGTACGAACCGGAGCATGACTAAAAGAGGCTCTTCCGCCATACGTAAGACAGGGTATGAACTAATGAGAGTTCTGAAGACACACACTGAGCCAAAAGATGGAGCTGTATACAGGTATATTCTGAAAAAGGAAGCAGAAGGAAAACCTAAAAAAGTTGCCAAAATGGCTGGACTGAATAAATTCCTGCGAATCTATTATGCCAGAGTAATGGAAATATACAATGGCTAAACAAGAAAAAGGAATATGCACGCGAGGTTTGCTAAAAGGCAAGCCTTTTTGAAGTGAGATAAAATGAGACAAAAAACCTGCTATGAAAGTCAAAATTATGCTTGACTTTTGTTAGCAGGTTTTAATGCCGTTATGGTTTGGTTCAGATGCCGGCCTGTTCTCTGAGCGTTTCAGCCTTGTCTGTGTGTTCCCAGGGAAGTGCGCTCTTC
>JAUNNI010000156.1 GCA_030531555.1 Eubacteriales bacterium
GGCCGTGCTGGACGACAACAATTCCGGCTGGATTCTCAATTCTGTCCACAGCCGTGAAGGCTGCTACCTCTACATCAAAGATGTGATTGAGGGAAAGACAGAGGTGCTGCTGGGAAATGAAGAAAAAGAAGCTTTGGAAAAAGACAGATTTCTCTTTGAATGAAAGTGGTTTCATCCACTTTTTTATATTATAAGAATTTCAATGCGTTCTCTCAAAAAAACAAATGAAGTGAAAAAGGTAGAACTGAAAAAAGAGCATAGTAAAAAGAAGAACAGAAATAAAGAAATTAGAGTTTTACAGGATTAACGCGAAACATGTCGTTTAGACAAAAAGGGCAAAGACAAGAAACCTTGTCATCATCAGTAAGATTATTGAAATCTTTGAAGAAAAGAAAGTCACTAAGAGGGAGCTGCTCTGTGTAACCGCAGTGCTCGCATTTCATTAAAACAGTCGTCACGGTATTTTCTGTCATTGTGTACACCATCCAGAGGATTATAAGATCCTATATAATACATAATACTACCACAAGAGCACTTCAACATATCACGGTTGAAAGAATCCATGCATAAAGTGCGAAACCTAAGCATCGATAGTTTTTTGGCTAAAATTTTCTTGCGCTCGTTTTTGTCTTTTATAATTTGATGCTTTTGACCAAGCTGCTGGTGAATAAGATCGAGGATGTGAACTTTTTTACTGTGGTAGAAACCATAGTAACGAACAAGACGGAAATGCTTGTCTGGGATATGAATAATCATCTTCTTAAGTAAATCCAAATCGGATTCCTTAACAGTCAGTCGTTCTTCAGTAGCGTGATCATCATAATACCATTCCACCATACGTGAAGAATGATCATAAGAAGTAATACGGCTTTCAGCCATGGCAGGACGTGCTGCATACCGCATCATGTAGTTGACACAACCAGAAACATTGGAGGAGTTGTCAGAAGAGTCATTTTGAGATTGCTTGGCATAAACATAATAACCATTATCTTCGCTGATATAACTGTTATTGGAATAGGGCCTGAATTTATTACCAAAGTACTGAAGTAAAAGCCTGTTCAGTTCGTACTGCCAGGTTTTTCTAAGAGACTGGTAATTGAAATGGTGGAACTCCTTGTACTTCTGTGTGGATGGATTAAAGATAAGCTCAGGAACTAGAGCGTGGATATGAGGATTCCATTTTAAGTCACGACCAAAGGTGTGGAGAGTGGCAATCATACCGAAGATATTCTGATTAGAGAAGTTACGGTACAGATAGAGATTGTCCTTCTTGTTGTGGATTATCCCTGTCCTGGCAGATTTACGTTTCTGCTTGCGATAGATGTTTTCATTAACAACTTTACATACAGTGTTGCGGGCGGCAATGAAAAGGAAGTTAAGAGCTTCACGGTTTGTACGGAAAACATTGCGATAAGATTCGGGGATGGTAAAGACAAAATGGCGATGAGCAATGTCAACACACATAGCCTCAGCCTTAGCGGCGAGCTGTTTCTGGAGTTTAACGCCACATGAAGTGCAGAATCTGGAATGGCATTTACGATAGAAATAATTCTCTTCACCACATACAGGACATTCGAAGGCATCATAGCCTAGGTAGATAGTATTACACAAAAGAGTACGTTGAATGTTTTCGAGTACACAGGTACGAACTTTTCCTTGTTTTTCCATTTCGACAAGCCAGTCATAATTATTCCAAAGAATGTCTTTTATTCTTGGCTTGTTTGGGTCATAGTTTCTGTCATCCACGGTATATGTGCCATAGTATGGCTCTATGGTATGGAGTTCCTCGTCTATCATATTTCTATTATAAAAGATGCAGAGACTTTCGCCTCTGCACTTTTCATTTATCGATCACCGCAGGTGATCTTTTTTATTGTATGGTATAAATTATCTCTTTTTAGACGAAAATGTGCTTGTTTTAATTAAAATGCCTTTGCTAAAAATTTTTTAACAGATGATGATATAATACTTACGGAGAAGTTTATTAGATGT
>JAUNNI010000014.1 GCA_030531555.1 Eubacteriales bacterium
AGATAAACACTGGGGTTGTGGCGGTTTTTAACCCACCATTACCCCTGAAGAGCCTCTTTTTTCCACATTATATGGATGTCTTCGTATTCTTCTTCTCCCTCCATGGGAAGAAAAACCAGATTGTTTACATTATCAAGCTTGGCTATGGTGTATTCTGGCAGGATGGAGATTCCCTCTTCCGCGTCGATCATCATGAGGATGCTCTCCACATCATTTGATCGCAGTAAAATGTTAGGATGAAATCCTGCCTTTTCATATAATTTAAGATAATGGGTATCCCCGAAGGAGGTTCCAGCCTTTGATGGAGACATAAAAAGGATGGTTTCGTGGCTAAGATCTTTTCGAGAAAGCTTTTGGCAGGAAGCCAGCGAATGGGAACGGTATAAAGCAGCCATAAGCTGGGAACGTTCTGCCAGATAAGAAGAAATGTCTTCTCGGATGCGAAGGTTGGTGCTGTCCCAACCAAAGATGACATCCAGATCATCTGACAAAAGCTTGCTGGCTAAAGTGTCAGTGTCCTCACGGACACAGGTGAAAAGAATGTTTGGGTAGGAATGATGAAATTTTCTCAATTGATTCCATAAATTGCTTCTTTCATAGCCTTTTTCATAGCCGATTCGGATTGTTCCCACCATCCCCTTGGATGCATCTACCGTTTTGGTGATGGCTTCCTCCATTTTCGTGATGAGCTGCTTGGCTTCTTTTAAAAAGACTTTGCCAGCTGGAGTTAATTCGATTGGTCTTTTTCGTCGGTCAATTAATTGAACATCCATACTTTCTTCTAACTTTTGAATCTGAAGGGTGATGGCAGTTTGGGTCAGAAAATGGCGTTCCGCCGCCTGGGTAAAACTGCGGCATTCGGCGACACTGATAAAATATTTGAGCTGGTTGATGTTCATGGTGGTTTTCCTGCTTTCTGTTTTTTCATCTTCATTGGAGAAGACTCCCACTTCTATAAGTGTGAGATAACGATTCATTTTCCTGAAGTCGTGAATCGAAGAGAGAATCATCTTCGATGAGAATATAATATAAGTTTTACTTATTTTAATATAAGAAAAGTGGCATTGTAAACCTATATTGGTGAAACTATAATAAATATGTCTTATGACATATTAGAAATCATAGAAAAAGCGTTCATTTATTGTGCGGTTTGCAAGGGATACGACATACAAATTTGATTGCGATTTGCATAGAACGCAGTTTATACATAGGATAGATGAATCGGAGAGATGACATGGATTATAGACAGGAATATAGAAGTAAATTAAGAACAGCAGAGGAGGCTGTGAAAGTTGTAAAGAGTGGTGACTGGGTTGATTATACGGCAAATATTTGCTTTCCCTATCTTTTGGACCAGGCTCTTGCCAAGAGAAAAGAAGAGTTATATGACGTAAAAGTGCGAGGTAGCCTTTTATTTGGACCTTTGGAAATCGTGGAGTGTGATCCGGAAAGAGAGCATTTTATTTATAATAGCTGGCATTGTTCCAACTATGAAAGAAAGCTTTGTGATAAAGGGCTTTGTAATTACATTCCCATGATTTTTCGAAATGTGATTCCGTATTATCGACATTTCCTCACTGTAAATGTTGCCATGATGTGTGTAACACCTATGGATAAGCATGGCTATTTCAATCTTTCTGGTGGAACAGGGGTTGCTCGTGGTATTTTAGAAAAAGCGGATATTGTAATCCTTGAGATCAATGAACATTTACCATGGGTCAATGGCGGATTTGATGAGTGTATTCACATATCGGAAGTGGATTATATTGTGGAAGGCGAGCATCCGGCTCTGCCTAATATGGGAGAACTTCCACCGACGCCAGAAGATAAAATGATTGCGGAGCATATTTTACCTTACATTCCTTCTGGAGCGACCTTGCAGTTTGGAATCGGCGGTATGCCAAATACTCTGGGAAATATGCTGGCAGAGTCAGACTTGACAGATCTTGGTATGCATACGGAATTATGTTCGGATGCCTATCTTAATTTATATCGTGCTGGAAAACTGACTAATAAAAAGAAGACCCTTCATAAAAACAAGGGTCTTACTGGGATTGTCATCGGTTCTCCGGAACTTTACCAATGGGTGGACCATAATCCTGGGGTGATTATCGCACCACTTGAATATGTCAATGCAGCGGAAACCATTGCCAAAAATGATAATATGATTTCCATCAACAACTGTATCGCCGTGGATCTTTATGGACAGGTATGTGCGGAAAGTGCCGGTCTTCGCCACATTAGTGGAACGGGTGGTCAGCTTGATTATGTGACTGGTGCTGCCATGGCAAAGGGCGGAAAATCTTTTATCTGTATGACTTCCACCTATCAGGATCATAATGGAGTGAAACAGTCTCGAATTGTGCCACATTTCCAAGGGGATATTGTGACGGATCCCCGCAGCCAATCCTATTATGTGTGTACGGAATATGGAATTGTCAATCTGGTGGGAAGAAGTACCTGGGAGAGAGCAGAGATGCTGATTTCCATCGCTCATCCGGATTTTAGAGAAGAATTGATCAAAGAGGCAGAAAAGCAGAAGATATGGATTCGTTCCATGAAGAGATAGGTAAATTACTCGTAATGACCTCTACAAGAAAGATTAGGGCTATCACCATGTGATAGCCCCATTTTTTTATCGAATATGAACCGTATAGTTTCTTCTTTCTAAAACTTCAGCGGCACGACTGCAGGATTCTTCATCATAGAAAAGAATCTCCAAAGCGCCTTCTTCGAATTCACGGTTATTTACAATGCCAAGATTTTTGATGTTGATACTGTTGAATGCCAGCTGGGAGGTAACATTTGCAATGGTACCTGGTTCGTCTGGGATGTCCACGAAAATCTTGTGGATTTTCTCGAAAAGACCAACACTGTGATCTGGCACGGAATTACGGTAGCTACCTGCTTCTTCAAAATAGTTATTGATGAACTGTCCGTCTCCCTGATCCATATGATGAATCATATCCTGGATGTCTTCTACGATATTTTTCAGGATATTTTTGATATTTTCAGAATTGTTCATACAAATCTGTTCCCACATGATTGGGGAGGAAGATGCGATTCGTGTGATATCCTTGAAGCCGCCGGCTGCCAGTTGTTTTAACATACCATTTTTTGTGTCGGCGCGGCGAACAATCTGTACCAGCTCTGCAGCGATCAGGTGTGGAACATGGCTGATGGAAGCAGTGATGAAATCATGTTCTTCCGGGCGAAGGGTTACGGCTAAGGTGCCGAGGCTCTGCACAAAGGAGGACATGGTTGCGATGTGCTGGAACATGGTGTTGGAGCTTGGTGTTACGAAATAGTATGCATTTTCCAAGAGGCGATCATTGGAATTGATGTAACCGGTTTTTTCGCTTCCAACCATAGGGTGTCCGCCGATAAACTGGCTTTCCATGTCGAGTTCTTTCACTGCTTTCTGCATAGGATTCTTTACACTTCCAACGTCTGTGATCAGACAGTTTGCAGGGATGATTGATTTTAAAATCTTCAGGTTCTCGATGTTGATGTCAACAGGAGCACACAGGAAGATAATATCGCAGTTGGCGAAATTCTCATCTAATTGATCAAATGTTTTATTTAAAGTACCATCTGCCAAAGCTGCCTGGATGGATGTCTGGTCTACGTCGTAAGCGTAAAGAGTGCAATCTGGGTGAACTCTTCGAATCGTGCGGGCAATGGAGCCACCGATCATGCCAAGACCGGCAAAGCCAATGGTAAAATGAAGACTGTACATATCTTTCAAAACCTCTCATTCTATAGTGAAACTATGTTTTTTATGTTGAATTTTCAAGGAAAATATTTTCATTATCAACTTATGGTCGTATTAAATGATTCTACAAGGAATTAATCATCGTGTCAACACTTTTTGACTTTAAAGTGTGATTGATGAGATTATAAGGGGATTCGGGTAATGTGGATGGGATTCAATTTTGAGATTTGGTGTACCAGATTGCTCGCATATTGGGTATGGGAAAATGATTTGAGCTCAAATAATCCAATCATAAAATTTACTTTCATGTTTGACTTGCATTTTGGGCAAAGGAAAAAGAAAAAAGCATATTTTACCAAGAAAAAAGCAGTTTATTATGTGTTTTGGGTAAAATGTGAAAAAGAAGGATTATTTTACCAAGAAAAAAGCAGTTTATTATTTGCTTTGGGTAAAATGGGAAGAAAAAGGATTATCATACCAAGGATATAGCAGTTTTTTCAGAAAATATGGGTATATATAGATGGATAAAGTCGGTTATATCCAAATTAGAAATAATTTATGGCTGATTTTGGTATGGGTAAGCGAATAGAGCAGTATACGCCCAAGTGCCAAAAGGTGTATAAAGTGTATAAATCAGTAATCACGCCAAGTGCCAAAAAGGTGTATAAAGTGTATAAATCAGTAATCACGCCAAGTGAAAAAATATATCAACATGTAATCATACAAGTGCTTTAAATTATCATTGATTTATATGACTAAGCCTGTAACAATCGATATTGGTCGCATGTATATCAAGGGTACAGGAAAGAAAACTTTGGTTAAGAATCTTACCGTACGAGATGTATTGTCATTTACATCCAAATGCATTAAATACAAAAATACTAAGGGAAAAATTGTAACAAAGAAATATTAGATAAATGATAGAAATATTGAGGGCTATATACCAAAGTGGTAGCCTTTACTACATGAAGGCCGGGCGATTATTTAATTGATTGCCTGGCCTTTATTTTTCTTATCGTTTTTTGACCATATCATCATATCATGCTATAATAAAATTTACGGTTTATTTGAGATTATAGATTAAGGGGTATTGTTATGTTAAAAGATAAAAAAATTGCCGTGATAGGGATCGGAGGCGTTGGTGGATACATTGCAGGGATGTTGACAAGAACATTTTCCAATGTGACGTTGTGTGCCAGAGGAAAAAGAGGGGAGTCCATCCGAGAAAATGGTTTGATTCTTCATAGTGAATTCAATGGTGAAAGTGTTACAAAGCCAGTAAGAGTTGTAGAATCTGCAGATCAGATTGGTCCACAGGATATGATATTTGTCTGTGTGAAGAATTATTCTTTGGAAGAGGTTGGAAAGCTTCTCTCTGGAGTGGTAACCAAAGATACGATTATTGTTCCTATTATGAATGGGGTGGATCCTGGAGATACTTTAAGAAAATGTCTTCCGGGTGCGACGGTCATTGATTCCTTGATTTACATTGTCGCCTATGCGAAAGGGGATTATTCTGTGGTTCAGGAAGGGAATTTTGCTGATGTAAAATTCGGAATCAACCATGCCACGGAGGAAGAATGGGCGAAAGTGGAAGAAGTATCCAAAGTCTTTACAGCAGCGGGCATCAGCCATGAAACATCCAGGGATGTGGAGGCGGAGATTTGGAAAAAGTATATTCTAAACTGTGCCTATAATGTGCTGACTGCAGTTTATAATAATACCATTGGGGAACTTCGTGATGATCCAATAAAAGCTGGGGAGATTGTTTCTCTTATCAATGAAGCTTATGAAGTTGCCGTTGCCAAAGGAGTTCATGTGGATCGCGGTCATGCAGATGCTATCATTCATCGACTCTTGCATGTCTTAGATGGAAGCGGAACAAGTTCTCTTCAGAGAGATATTTGGGCAGGGAAGACGGCAGAAATTGACACATTTGGTGGATATCTTGTACATGAAGCGGAGAAATTGGGGATAAATGTTCCTGTTTCAAAACGAATGTATCAGAGATTGTTGGAACTATCAAATTAAAATTAACAAATATAAATATGGGGCAGTTTCTCGCTGAAGATGGTCATATTATGATTCATGATCAGTTTTATGGGAACAAAATAAGAGAATTGAGCTCAAATTATCTAAAGAAACATGTTAGTTGGTTATTTGGGTATGGAAGAGAAAAAGAAATAGATTTTACCAAAGAATAAGACAATTTTAGAGGCATTTGGGTATAGGTAAGAAAAAAAGCAGAATTTACCAAGGAAAAGAGCGATTTCAGAGGTGTTTGGGTATAGGTAAGAAAAAGAAGCAGAATTTACCAAGGAAAAAGACGATTTTGATGATTTTGTGGGTATGTGGAGATAGGATACATTGATGTTACCCAAATTCGCAAATTGCGCCAGTACTTTTTGGTATAGAAAAGTAAATAAAACAGAATATACCCAAAGGAAGGAAAGGAAGTAATTGCGTCCTACAATTAGACTATAGAAAGAAGAGGAAAAATATGAAACTACAAGGAAATGGGCAGAACCCATTGGGAACTCTGCCAGTTGAAAAATTATTATTGAAATTTGCGGTGCCGAGCATCATTGCCATGCTGACCAGTGCCCTTTACAATATTGTCGATCAGTTCTTTATTGGGAATGCGATCGGGGAACTGGGAAATGCTGCGACCAATGTAGCCTTTCCACTGAATATCTCCTGTACCGCCATTGCCCTTTTGTTCGGAATTGGTGGTGCCAGTGCATTTAACCTGGCCAAAGGAGAACGCGATGAAGAATCGGCGGTCAATTATATGGGAAATGCTTTGACTGGCTTGTTTATTGGCGGTATTATTCTGGCACTTTTCGCGGAAATCAGCCTTGGAAGAATGCTGACCATGTTTGGAACGCCAGATAGTGTAATGGATTATGCGGCGGCTTATATTCGCATCACAGCGGTTGGTTTTCCAATGCTTATTTTAACCATCGGTGGAGGGCATTTGATCCGTGCTGACGGTAGCCCAAATATGTCTATGGTCTGCAACCTTACTGGTGCCATTATCAATACCGTGTTGGATGCCCTTTTTGTATTTGGCTTCCATTGGGGAATTCAGGGAGCTGCCCTTGCGACAGTCATTGGTCAGTATATTTCTGCGGGAATTGCGGTGAATTATCTTAGAAATTGTAAGACGGTCTCTTTGAAAATGAAGAATTTACTTCCAAAGAAACGTTATATTGGCAGAGTTGTTTCCCTCGGTGGTGCACCTTGCAGCAACCAGCTTGCTATGATGGTGGTGCAGATTGTCATGAACAAATCCCTCACTTATTATGGTGGAATGTCCCATTATGGAGATGCAACTCCTCTGGCGGTTGCGGGAATTATCAGTAAAGTTAATATGGTATTTTTCTCCTTTATCATTGGGATTTCTCAGGGCTTGCAGCCAATCATGGGATTCAATTATGGAGCAAAACAGTATCCTCGTGTAAAAAAAGCTTATATGACTGCTATCAAAGCAGGTGCGGTTCTTTCCGTCATTGCCTTTGGTCTTTTCCAGATCTTCCCTCGCAATATCATTTCCATTTTTGGAAAAGGTTCCGCGGAGTATGTGGAATTTGCTGTGAGCTACTTTAGAGTATATCTGTTCTTTACCTTCCTGAACTTTATTCAGCCATTGACATCCAACTGTTTCACTGCCATTGGAAAGCCAAAAAGAGGTATGTTCCTGTCCCTTACCAGACAGATTATTTTCTTACTTCCATTGATCGTGGCATTGCCACTTTTCATGGGAATTGACGGTATTCTTTTTGCCGGACCAATCGCCGATGGATTGGCAGCATTGGTAGCATTTCTTATGATTTATAAAGAATTAAGTCAGGAAAATTACAAAGGGTAATGTAAATGATTGGGGATATATAAAAATGGAGTTGGCGAAATGTTAAATATATTGCTTTGACTGTATAAAAATGGAGTTGGCGAAATGTTAAATATTTTACTTTGGGCATATAAAAATGCATGAGATTTAAATTGCCAAAAAAATAGAGGATTTTTGCTCCGATTGGGTAAGGAAGAGAAAATAAATTGAAAAATACCAACAATTTATTTGATTTTCAAGAATTTGTGGGTAAGGGAATTAAACAGAGAAGATATATACCCAACGCCATGTAATTAATTGGGTATAAGAAAGAAGATGAGTGAAATGGGAAATGATTTTTCAAAAGGAAAGGTCTGGCGTATTATTATTGCCCAGTCCATTCCTTTGATTTTGGCACAATTGGTACAACTTCTTTATAATGTAGTGGACCGTGTTTATATTGGTCATTTGCCGGAGGTTGGTACGGTGGCCCTGACCGGGGTCGGTCTGGCTTTTCCTCTGACCACTTTAATTGCGGCTTTCACAAACTTATTTGGGACAGGTGGAACCCCACTGTTTTCCATTGCAAGGGGTGCCGGGGATGAAGAACGTGCTAAAAAGCTGATGGGCAATACATTTGTTTTACTGGTGGGTACTTCCATCGTTCTGTTTGCTTTATGCTACGGATTCCGCAGACCGGTACTGTATCTTTTTGGTGCCAGTGATGCAACCTATGCATACGCAGATCTTTATTTGAAAATTTACTTGTTTGGAACCACATTTTCCATGGTTTCCACGGGGATGAATGGTTTTATCAATGCGCAGGGCTTTCCTAAAATTGGAATGATGACAACCCTCATTGGTGCGGTTTTAAACCTGATTTTGGATCCAATCTTTATCTTTGGTCTCCATATGGGTGTGGGTGGAGCGGCTCTTGCCACCATCATCAGCCAGGCGGTTTCTGCCATCTGGGTTCTTGCGTTCCTGCGAAATGATAAGGCTGTTCTTTCTTTGAAGCGAAAATATATGAAGGTTTCCTGGTCTATGACTAAGGAGATTCTTTCCCTTGGTACTGCTGGGTTTATGGTGCAGGGAACCAACTGCGCGGTACAGATTGCCTGCAATATGATGTTAAAAGCCCATGGTGGCAGTCTCGGCGATATTTATGTTGGGGTTATGACCATCATCAATTCGGTGCGAGATATTACCACACTTCCAATCCATGGCCTGACCAATGGAGCCCAGCCGGTTCTTGGTTTCAATTATGGGGCAAAACAACCTGGTCGTGTAAAGCAGGGGATACGTTTCATGGCAATTGTGGGAATTGTGTATACATTTATTGTTTGGGGATTGGTTATCTGTCTGCCAAACTATTTCCTTGGAATTTTTACGTCAGATCAGGCACTTTTGGATATTGGAAGACATGCCCTTAAAATATATTTCTTTGGATTCTGCTTTATGTCCTTCCAGTTTTCGGGGCAGGCAACCTTTACGGGGCTTGGCTTCTCCAAGAGAGCGGTTTTCTTCTCCCTTTTTAGAAAGGCCATCATTGTTGTGCCACTGACCATTTTCCTTCCACTTACATTTCTTGGAGTGGATGGTGTGTTTTGGGCAGAGCCGATTTCGAATCTTGTCGGAGGAACGGCATGTTTTACTACCATGTACTTTACGGTTTATCGAAGATTAAAGGAATAGAGATTCCATAGATTATGAAAAATTCCATAAAGGAAAGTAGGAAATCAGGAAAGATAGAACTGTATTACAAAAATTGACGGATAGAAAGGAGGTTACCTTATGTCAAACATATCAGAAGATTTAAGAATGGCGCAAATGATTGCAAAGAAGGTAGATGCCTTAGGCGGCAGAAGTTATTTTGTCGGTGGCTATGTGCGAGATGAACAGATGGGAATCGAAAATAAAGATATTGATATTGAGATTCATGGTATCGAACGGTCGACTTTGACAGCGATTCTTCAGGAACTTGGTGAACTTGTGGAGACGGGTGCCTCTTTTGGGGTATATGGAATCAAAGGATATGATCTGGACATTGCTTTGCCAAGAAAGGAAAAGGCAGTGGGAAAGGGACATAAAGATTTTGAAGTACTTGTGGATCCTTTTCTTGGAAGCAAAGAAGCGGCGATTCGCCGTGATTTTACAATCAATGCTCTCATGAAGGATGTGGTCACGGGGGAAATCGTGGATCATTTTTCCGGGATGGAGCATCTGAAAGATGGGATTTTGCATTATGTCAATGCAGAAACCTTTGCAGAAGATCCTCTTAGATTGCTTCGCGGAGCTCAATTTGCGGCTCGTTTCGATTTCCGTTTGTCGAATGAAACTGTGGAACTTTGTAAGCAAATGGATACAAAAACGCTGACCAAAGAGCGAGTTCTCGGGGAGATGAAAAAAGCTCTCTTAAAGGCGGATAAGCCATCGATCTTCTTTGAAGAAATGAAAAGAATGAATCAGCTCTCGTATTGGTTTGAAGAAGTGGAAAAACTGGATGAAATCCCGCAGGGGCCAGAACATCACATGGAAGGAAATGTCTGGGTGCATACCATGATGGTTCTTGACCGGGCAGCGAAGTGTCGAGATTTGGTGGAGGATCCATTGGCTTTTATGCTGGCAGCACTCTGTCATGATTTTGGAAAAATTGTGGCAACAGAAGAGAAAAATGGAAAGATTCATGCATACGGCCATGAGGTGAAAGGGCTTCCTTTGGTGAAACATTTCCTTGGAAAATTAACCTCAGAAAAACAAATGACCGATTATATATTGAATATGGTTCGTTATCACATGAAACCTCATATGTTGAGCGGAGCCAGATCGGCCATCAAGAAGACCAATCTGATGTTTGATGAATCGGTGGATCCATGGGCTTTAATTTTGCTGTCGGAATGCGATGCCAGATCATCCATTTCCGGAGATGGAAAGCCCTATAATGAAGAGGATAAAACGTTTTTAGTAGAACGCTACGAATTATACAAAGAATATATGGCAAGACCATATGTGACGGGCAAGGATTTAATTGAAGCCGGATTGAAACCGGATAAAAATTTCTCTGATATCCTGGCCTATGCCCATAAACTGAGACTTGCCGGTGTGGAAAAAGAAGTGGCGCTTCGACAGGCGATGGCTTACGCCAGAAAAGGGAAGAAATAGTCTGTAAGAAAAGGAAAGATTACAGATGGAAGAAAGAATCAAAAATGGCTTAAAATAAGGCTGTTTTGTACATCTTCCATAAAAATATACAGAGAGGATTATTCATGGAAAGAAATGAAGTTGTATTAGTGGATATGAAGGATCGGGAGCTTGGCCTTGCTAAAAAGATGGAAGTCCATGAAAAAGGTTGGCTTCACCGTGCTTTCTCCGTCTTTTTGTTCCGTGGAGATGAGCTGCTCCTTCAAAAAAGAGCCTCTTCCAAGTACCATTGTGGTGGCCTTTGGACCAACACCTGCTGTTCCCATCCGGGATCAGGGGAAAATGTGAAGGAATCGGCCATCAGACGTTTGATGGAAGAAATGGGAATTAAAACAGAGGCAATCGAAGAGGTACATTCTTTTGTTTATCGTGCCACTTTTGATAATGGTCTCACCGAGTTTGAATATGATCATGTTCTTGTTGGGGAGTATGATGGACCATTTTCTTTAGATCCGGAAGAGGTGGATGAGATTCGCTGGGTGAAATTAGAGGAACTGGAGAAGGATATTTTGAAACAGCCAAAGGCCTATACTCCTTGGTTTCTTATTGCATTAAAGAGTGCGGTGGAAGGTCGCAAGAATTACGCTTAATAATATAAAGTTTTAATTCTTCATGGGTAGAAAGTGGTTGACCTTACTATCAAAAACTGTTATCTTACCCAAGGACGTATTCTCGTCATAATTCGTTATGACGTGTATATCATAACAAGAATGGGAAAACATTCTTGTATAAATCATCAATAAAGAAAGAAGGAAATGAAAATGAAAAACTTTATCAATGAATTCAAAAAGTTTGCCATGAAGGGCAATGTCCTTGATATGGCTGTTGGTGTTATCATCGGTGGTGCATTTGGTAAAATCGTTACTTCCCTTGTAGATGATATTATCATGCCAATCATTGGTGCCATCACAGGTGGTGTTAAATTTGCCGGGTTAGCAATCAAAATCGGAAGCGCAGAAATCGCTTACGGAAACTTTATTCAGAACATCGTTGATTTCTTGATTGTTGCACTTTGCATCTTTGTTATGATCAAAGCCATCAACAAAACAGCAGAAAAAATGAAAAAAGAAGAAGAAGCAAAACCAGAAGAACCAAAAGGACCAACACAGGAAGAATTACTTGCTGAAATCCGTGATTTATTAAAAGAAAATAAATAAGCCAGAAGCCGTCAGATTTTTTAAAATTGAAAAAATAATGACAAGGTCATTTTTAGGTTTTGATGAAAAATACCGATTGTAGATGTGTATGGGAAAGATATTATGATACTTCCAACCACGTCTGCAATCGGTATTTTTTTGCATTTTTTTAACAAAAATAGCATAAATTGTTTTTTTGTCAATCACTGTGAATTCATAAGAAATATAAAATGAAAACGAAACAAAACGAAAGCGCAAAACAAAAATAAAGGAAAGTAAATGAAAAATAAATGTAAATATTGTACAAAAAAGTAGGTAAAATTTGAGTAAAAGCCACGAAAAAACAAAAGTATATTGACAAAAGAAATATAGAGAAAGTATAATCGAAACATAAAGAAAATGAAAAGAAATCAAAAGAAAAAACAATGAAGGGAAGAGAAAGAGATGAGTAACATGAAACCAATCATGGCAATGACCATGGGAGACCCTGCCGGAATCGGACCAGAAACACTTGTTAAAACTATGTTGAGTGAGGAAATTCATAATTGCTGTAAACCATTTGTAATTGGTAGCCAGGCAATCATGGAAAAAGCTGCAAAAGTATGTGGATTAGAAGACAAAATCAAATTCCATCCAATCACAGATCCATCCGAAGCAAAATATGAAATTGGAACATTTGACATTATGGAAACTGGAGATTATGACACAGATTCCATCGAGTGGGGTGAAGTTCAGCAGCTTTGTGGACAGATGTCTTATGACTTTATTGTAAGATCCATTGAATTAGGTATTGCTGGTAAGATTGATGCAGTTTCCACAACACCAATTAACAAACAGGCTATTAAAATGTGTGGAGTTAGTGAGCCAGGCCACACAGAAATCTATCAGCATCTTACAAATTCCAAATATGCGCTGACCATGTTCTCCTGCCATAAATTAAGAGTATTCTTCGTTAGCCGTCATATGTCTCTCATCGATGCAGTAAAATATGCAACCAAAGATGTGGTACTTCAGAATTTAAGAGATATTGATTACGAGCTTCGCAGTGTTGGTATTGAAAATCCATTGATCGCAGTAGCAGGTATCAATCCTCACAATGGAGATAATGGTATGTTCGGACGTGAAGAACTCGACGAACTCTTCCCAGCAGTGGAAGCTGCTCAGGCAGAAGGAATCAATGCAGTTGGTCCAATTCCTGGAGACTCTGTTTTCAATATTGGTAAATCTGGTAAATTCGATGCCATCCTTTCCATGTACCACGATCAGGGACACATTGCCTGCAAGACCTATGATTTTGAAAAATCCGTAACCGTAACATGGGGTCTTCCATTTATCCGAGGATCTGTTGACCATGGTACTGCATTTGATATTGCTGGTAAGAACATTGCAAATGAAATCAGCTTAATTGAATCTACAAAAGTTTGTGCAGAATATGCAGGTTTGAAAATGGCAAAAAATCAGTAGGATTTTCTTGGGAGGATAGAAAGATGGCTTGTATTGGAATCGTTGCAGATGATTTGACCGGCGCAACCACCACGGGAGTGTTGCTGGCCAGATCGAAAGCAAGAACAGGGGTATTTTTTAATGAAGAAGCAGCAAGGCGCTCTAAAGATGTTGACGATCTTGACGCATTGATTATCAGTAGTAACAGTCGTCCTCTTCCAAAAGAAGAGGCATACGCTATTGTAAAAACAAGTACAGAAGCCCTTCTTAATCTGGGAGCAAAATATTTCTCAAAAAGAATCGATACCACTCTTCGTGGTGGAATCGGTACAGAAATCGATGCCATGCTTGACACAATTGGTCAGGATACGGTGGCAGTTGTGGTTTCTGCCATGCCACAGTCTAGAAGAATTATGGTTGGTGGATTTTCTGTCATCGATGGTGTTGCTTTAATTAACACTCCTGTAGCACAGGATGTTCGTACCCCGGTGAGAGAAAATTATATTCCAAGATTACTTGCTTCTCAGACCAGAAGAAAAGTTGGTCTAATCACATTGGATCATGTTCTTGCCGGACAGGAAGCAATTACCAGAGAATTGGTAAAAGCCCGTGAGGATGGATGTGAGGTCATTATCGTCGATGCAATTACATTGGATGATGTGGTTACAATTGCAAAATCCTGTGTCAGTCTTGCATGGAATGTTCTGGCCGTTGACCCGGGTCCATTTACCTCCAAGCTGGCTTTTGAAAGAGGAATCATTCAGGCAGAAAAAGCAAATCATCCTGAACCAGCTCCAAAACCAGAAAAAACGGTTCTTATTGCAGCAGGTAGTGCAACACCTGTTACAAAGAAACAGATGGAAGTTCTTACCTTGCGCCCAGAACATAAACGAATCTCTGTAGAACCAATTCCACTCATCAACGGGGGAGAAGAGGCAGATGCAGAAATCAAAAAAGCAGTGGATGCTGCTCTTGCATTATTAAATGCAGAGGAAAGACCAGATTCCATCTTGTTTGAAACGGCTCTTCATGGAGAATTATTAAATCTTGAAGAAGAGGATGCAAAAAGGGATTATCGTGGTGGCCTAAGTGCAGATATGATCAATGTAGGACTTGGAAAAATCATCAAAGGAACTTTAGATGAAGTTGGCAAAGAGAAAATCGCAGGTCTTTATACTACAGGTGGCGACACAATGGTAAATGTGTGTACAGTTCTTGGTGTTGAGTGCCTTGAAGTTATTGATTACGTTATCCCACAGACGGATATTGGACGTCTGGTAGGCAGCGAATATAGTGGTCTCCCAGTTGTTGGAAAAGGTGGGCTTACCGGTGATACCATGACAGCAATCGACATCGTTGATCGATTATTCAAAGAAGCAACCCGTAAATAAAATAAAAATCAAAAAAGAAGGAGAAAAACAATGTCTGAAAACAAAAAAATGAACAGTTAAAAGACCTCGATCTTTTAAACAAAATTGCGAAGCTTCCTGGTGGTCTTGTAATCGTTCCACTCGTAATCGCAGTTCTCATCGCAACATTTTGTCCTAACGTATTCCAGATTGGTGGATATGTTACTGCTTTATTCTATGATGGAAATGCATGTATGATGGGATTTTTCTTAATCATCTGTGGTTCCATGATCAACATTAAACAGGTTGGTATGCCTCTTTATAAAGGTGTAATTATGACTGGTACCAAGTTTGTTCTTGGATGTATTCTTGGTGTAGTTGTTGGTAAAGTTTGTGGCCCTGCAGGTTTCCTTGGTATCGCACCATTCGTTTTAATCGCTGCTATTACAAACTCCAACGGTTCCCTTTATATTTCCCTTTCCTCTCAGTTTGGTAATGCAACTGATACAGGTGCGATCTCCATTCTTTCTATGAATGATGGTCCATTCTTCACATTAGTAGCTCTTGGTGCAACAGGTCTTGCAAGTATTCCAATCATGTCCTTAGTTGCAGTACTTGTTCCACTTTTAATCGGTTTCATCTGGGGTAACATTGATGCAGGTTTCCGTAAAGCTTGTAAAGCTGCTCAGCCTATCGTAACTTTCTTCATGACAATTTCCATCGGTGCAAAATCCAGTGTCTGGACAATCGTACAGGCTGGTGTATCCGGTATCGTACTTGGTTTAATTTCCGCAGCTACAGCATTTATCTTCTTCTTCGTTATCAATCTTCTTCTTCCAAAGAAGGAAAGAAATGCCATGGGTGCTGCAATTGGTACAACAGCATTAAACTCTGCTATGACTCCTGCAGCTGTTGCTGAAGCAGATCCATCTTATGCAAATGTGGTAGACATGGCAACAGTACAGTGTTCCACGGCTTCCATCATCACACTTTTCCTTTGCCCATTCATTACAGCAGCACTGGATAACTATATGATGAAACATCAGAAAGGTATCTACAGTCCAGAAGGCTGGGCACATGAAAAAGCTCTTGCACATGCAAGTAAATAATAGTAGAATTGTCTTTGTTAACGGAATACGAAACCAAAACAAAGAAAATCTCTATCAAAAGAAACTGTATCTCATATGATAATTAAGCCTTGGGAGTATAGAAATATACTCCCCGGGATTTGAGCACAACGAAAAGGATAAAGATTTTTATGGAAAAATTTATTGTAAACATGGATGAACAGCATTTGTTTGATTTCTTGCTGTATCATGCATACTCAAAATTTAGTGGTTTTTTAGTTAATATTCTTGGATTTGCTGTGGCAATTATGGGATTGCTTATGTATTTCACAGGCAAAATCACACAGCATCAGATTGCTTTTTTTGCAGTTGCGGCCGTTGTATTTCTTGCAATGATGCCTCTGCAACTGAAACTTAGGGCAAAAAATCAAATAAAAGCAAATATGGAATTTAATCAGCCAGTCGAATACATTTTTGATGAAATATTGGGAATTGATAGAGTAATTGGTGATGAAACAAAACATTATTCCTGGACGGAAATTCAGCGCGGTGTGGTTACCCCCAAATGCATCGGCTTGTATTTCGGTTCAGAGGATGCTCTGATTCTCCCTAAAAAAGACTTTGGATCGGCCTTTCTGCCAGTCTTTGAAATGACAGCAAAAAATCTCGGTAAAAATCACATCCGTCTGAACTAATTAATATTCCATATGCCAGATACAAGGACGGAATGGGAGATTATGGAAGAAAGAAGAGAAGCAATTTTACAACAGGTACATCAAAAGGGAAAGGTGAATGTTGCAGATCTTAGCAAAGAGTTTGGGTGCTCTTTGGTCACAATACGTAAAGATATTCAAGCTTTGCATGATGCAGGTCTGGTGAAGCGTATCCATGGCGGGGCTGTAAGAAATCACCGGGAAGATTTAGTGAAATATGATTCGGAAAGTATTTTCCGCGATGTAGAAAAGAAGGAGAAAATCGCGAATCTTGCTTATGAGTATTTGGAGGATGAGGATATTATCATCATCGATGATGCTTCAAGTTCTTTTTATCTTGCCTTAGTAATTCTGGATCATCCGGAAAAAAGGTTAACTGTCATTACAAACTCAATTCCTGTGGCAAATGAACTGACAAGAGCAGATCACGTGGAATTATTCATGATTGGAGGACTTGTTCAAAAGAATAAAGGGACACAAATTTCAGCGACGATGGGGGAGACTGCGTTAAATAACATTAGTCAGTTTCATGTAAATAAAGCCTTTATAGGTGTCCATAGTATCAATTTTAAAGTCGGCCTTATATCCGTAGGTTCTCCACAAATGCTCGTGAAAAAAGAAATCATGAAAGTTTCTGAAAAAGTATTTGTTCTTGCAAATAGCACAAAATTCGGCGGAAGCTACCTTTCTGTCATTTGTCCGACACAAGATGTTTATAAAATTATTACAGACGATGAGATTTCACCAGAGAATTTAGCTCTTGCAAAAGAAACAAATTGTCCTTTGGTTGTAGCTCATTAATTAAGAATTGAAAATATGAATCTTAGTATACTTTTAGCCCAGCAGATCATGGTCATGGCGATTATGATCTGTCTGGGATTCCTTTTTACAAAATTAAAATTAATATCTTTTGAAAGTAGCAAATATTTATCACAGTTGTGTTTATATATCATTGTTCCCTGTATGTTGATAAACTCATTTCAGATTGAGTTTTCTGTAGAGAAAGCAAAAGGATTTTTACTTGCCTTTATTGCGGCGATTCTCTCCCATATCGCTTTGCTGATTTTTGGAAAAATAATAGGGAAAGCCTTCCATTTTTCTGGAGTGGAGAGGGCATCCTTTATCTATACAAATGCTGGGAATCTGATTGTTCCGGTTGTTACCTATGTGCTGGGAAAAGAATATACCTTTTATTGTTCTGCATTTATGATGGTTCAGATTTTCCTTATGTGGACACATTGTATTAGCCTGGTCACAGAGGTGCCATGCTATGACCTGAGAAAAATTATGATAAATCCATGCATTATAAGTACACTGTTGGGAATGTTTCTGTTTTTTATGGGGATAAAACTTCCCGATATGGTCGGTCAGGCGGTGGGACGTATCGCCGATTGCATCGGCCCAATCAGTATGATCATTGTTGGAATACTGATTGCTTCCGCAGATCTTAAAAGAGTATTTCTTCGTGGCAAATCCTGGATTTTATCCCTTTTCCGATTGTTGGTCTTTCCAGTACTCATAGTGTTTATTCTTTCTCTGTCTCATGTGACTACCATCATGCATGATGCAGATAAAATATTATTTGTAACATTTCTTGCATTGGCAGCACCATCTGCTTCGACCGTAACACAGATGGCAAGCCTTCATAATAAAAATGAGGTCCTGGCTGGAAGCGTAAATATCATGACAGTTATTTTATGCATCATTACAATGCCTTTGGTGACGATGGTTTATCAATATTTTTGTATGTAAAGTAAAATAGAAGATTATTGTGAAGGCAACACTCTAACCGATAAAACCCCTTAAGTAGATTTGGGCATTAAGATTCCAAATTTACCTAAGGGGTTTTTGTTCGTTCGATATGGGTGAGAGAGGAATATTTTAAAATTATCTTGACATCCTTCTTGGTTATGTGTACTATTAGTGTACTAGCACAAATAATACACATGATACAGCTGCGATATAGATGATATACAATGGATCTTTATCAAGCACAAAAACCCATACCAATCAAAGAAAGGAGTGG
Source organism: Eubacteriales bacterium (assembly GCA_030531555.1). Classification (GTDB taxonomy): domain Bacteria; phylum Bacillota; class Clostridia; order Lachnospirales; family Lachnospiraceae; genus Anaerobutyricum. The sequence continues at coordinate 18,480 of JAUNNI010000014.1, forward strand.
ATGCGAATCTATGATTATCCTGGATTATAGTGATAAACGTCCGATTTACGAGCAAATCGTGGAAAAGATGCAGAATCTGATTCTTAACGGTGTGTTCGAGCCGGATAGCAAGCTTCCCTCGGTAAGAAGTCTGGCTGTGCATCTTTCGATTAATCCGAATACGATTCAGAAAGCTTATGGCGAGCTGGAGAGACAGGGATTTATCTACCCCGTCAAGGGCAGGGGGAATTTCGTTCAGAATGTTGGAAATCTGGCGCAAAAAGAGAGAGAGAAAGTCATGAAAGACATGGAAGAGCAATTGAAGCAGTGCCGAAAGCTTGGAATTGAGAAAGAAACAATTCTAAAGGCAGTTGAGCAGTGCTATAAGGAGGACTTTTATGATTGAAGTAAAGAATGTTGAGAAAAGTTTTGGTGATGTGAAAGCGGTTGACCACATTTCCCTTGATGTGCAGGATCATTTTGTTTTCGGTATGCTTGGGACCAATGGTGCCGGAAAAAGTACCCTTCTTCGTATGATGGCAGGCGTATTGAAAGCAGATCAAGGTAATGTTCTTTTGGATGGGGAAGCGGTTTATGATAATCCCAAGGCGAAAGGACAGATCTTCTATATTTCCGATGAGCAGTTCTTTTTCCCCAATGCAACCATCGAAGATATGGAACATTTTTATGAAATTTATTATCCAGATTTTGATAAAGAGAAATTCCAGCGTTTTATTGAAAGTTTTGATTTGCCGGTAGGACGAAAAATCAACGGTTTTTCCAAAGGAATGAAAAAACAGCTTTCTCTGCTTCTTGGAATCTGCAGCAATGCCAGATATCTTCTGTGTGACGAAACATTTGATGGGCTGGACCCGGTGGTTCGACAGAGTATCAAAAGTATCTTTGCAGCAGAGATGGATGAGAGAGAATTTACACCGATTATTGCATCTCATAATTTGCGTGAGCTGGAAGATATTTGTGACCATGTGGGACTTCTTCATAAGGGAGGCATTCTTCTTTCCAAGGATCTTGAGGAAATGAAATGTCAGCTTCACCGTATCCAGTTTGTTGCACAGGGATGTTCCAGTGAGGAAATCAATCGTATTTTTGATGTGGTTCAGTATAAGACATCTGGAAAACTGGTGACACTGACGGTACGAGGAGAAGAGGAAGAAATCATGGAGACTTTAGCTTCTTTAAAACCGATCTATTACGAGATGCTCCCACTTTCCCTAGAAGAAATCTTTATCAGCGAAACGGAGGTAGTTGGTTATGACGTCAAAAATCTCATTTTCTAGATTAAGAATCGAAGATTTAAAACATCGATTAAGCATGATTATCATCAGCTTTTTCCTGTTTTTTATGAGCGATATTTTATATTATCTGACTTTACAAAGTTACATTCACAGCGAAGATTACAGGATTGTTGAGGAATTTGTCCGTGTATTTGCAAGTGGCTCTTATTGGCAGGTTTACATTATCATTTCCTTGGCAGCTTTGCTGGGAATCAATGCATTTCATTTTCTGCATAACCGCTCCAGAGTGGATTTTCAGATGTCCTTGCCAATTAGCAGAAGAAAACATTTTTGGATGATTGCATCCAATGGATTTTTGATCTTTTTCCTGCCGTTTCTTTTATCCATTCTGGTGCAGACACTGATTACTACAGCACTTGGAGTTATGCGTGCTGGCTACTTCACCTGGATAGTAAAAGGATTTGTAAGCGGACTTTTGACCTTCTTTTTAATCTATTTCCTTATGGCGGTATGCATGCTTTTAACTGGTCAGATTTATGTGGCGCTTATGGCATTTTTGGTGTTTCAGTCCTATACCTTTGTTGTAATAAGATTGGTATTGGAAACGTTATCCACTTCCTTCTTCCAGACTTATCGTGTGATGGCAGATGGAATGGATACTATCTTTAAAATGCTGTCACCTTTCATGGTCTGCGTTACAATGGTAGAAAATTATTCTATAACCTGTCTTGTTGCGGCAATTCTTTGGATTTTTGTTTTGATTCTGGCAAGTTACTGGCTTTTTCAGATTCGTCCGGCAGAAAGTGCAGGGGTTGCCATGGCATTTTCCCGCGGTAAGCTTCTGATAAAGACCATGATTACGGTTCCTATGGGTATTGTTGTCGGCCTTTTCTTAAGCAGTGTGGCTGGCCTGGAAAATGGAATTCTCCTTTATCTTGGAAGTATCCTTGGTGGTGTGATCTTCCACGGAATTATCGAATGCATCTATCAAAATGATATAAGAGCTCTCTGGTCCCATAGAAAACATTTGCTTGCAAATCTTATTCTGATTGTGGCTGTAATTCTTGTATTTGATGTGGATTTGATTGGTTACGACAGTTATTGTCCGAAGGCAGAACAATTAGAGGGCATAAAAATTGAGCAAAGCGGTGCATCCTTTACGGAATATTTCGAAGCGCAGGAAGAAAGAAATATCCAATTGAGCAATGAAAATTGTGAAAAAATCATTGACAAGCTGCAGGAAATTATCGAGAAAAACAAAAATAATAATGTTCTGCAAGCTGATGACAATATATATTATGTGAATGTCGATTACTATAAGGAGAATGGCAAAAAGATAAAACGTACTTATAAGATCCATGAAGAAGATCATGATAGTCTGTTAGATTTATTGTATGATACGGAAGAGTATCGCCATAATATATATCGAATCTACAGTACAGATGCAGAAAAGATCATTGATATTAAGGTTTGTCATCCTGAGATGGTGGGATTCCCTGCTTTGAGTGACGCGGAGCAAAAGGAATTGCTCTCTATCCTTAAGGAAGAATGGGATCAGATGACTTATGAAAAGATGAAAAAGGAATATCCGATTGCAACCATTGAAATATCATATTCTCTTAGTGGCAGTGGCATTCAAGATGCGGTTGAGAATTATAGTGTTTATCCAGAATTTACAAAGACAATTGCTTTTATGAAGGCTCATGATTGTAAGATGGGTGCCAGTGCGGCGAATCTTAAACTGATTAATCTGCAGGTTGTCAAATACAATGATACTGGAGAAAATAATGAAGTACTTATAACCGATCAAGACAAGATTAATGCGGTGAAGGATAAGCTTTATTATCAGGAACTTCGTGGGAATTCATATTCATTGAGAAAGGTTGTGGGCGATATTTATGCGAGAGATAATCGCAATCAAGAATATTTATTATATGCAGATCAAGAGACGATGGATTTTTTATTAAAATAAGATGCTTTGTAATATATGGAGTCAAAGCATAGATACGACTTTCGAAAGGGTAAAGGATTCTTTTCAAAAATCCTTTACCCTTTTGTTTAGTTTTTTGTGTTTTTTCCTTTATTTGCCGCCGTTGTTTTTGCGGCAACTTTTCTTTTCTCCTGGAGCGTTTTTTGCTTTGCTAATTTTGGATATTCTCTGCAAATATCCTGGAGAACACATTTATCACAATATGGTGCCGTTCTTGCCGTGCAGATTGCTCGCCCGTGGTAGACAAGACGATGGCAGAAATCGCTGCCTTCTTCTGGTGGGATAATCTTCCAGAGAGCCATTTCTACCTTTTTTGGATCCTTTTCGTCATCTACCAAACCGATGCGGTTGCAAAGGCGGATACAGTGGGTATCGGTTACGATGGCTGGCTTATGGAAAACATCTCCCATGATAAGATTGGCGCTTTTTCGGCCAACACCTGGCAGTTTCAGAAGATCATCCATATTATCGGGAACCTTTCCATCGAATTCGTCACGGAGCATGCGCATACATTTACTGATATCACGTGCTTTGCTGCGACCAAGACCACATGGTTTTACGATGGCCTCGATATCTTCCGGTTCTGCCGCTGCCAGTTCCAAAATACCTGGATATTTGGCAAATAATCCTTCCACAACCACATTAACACGTTCGTCGGTACACTGTGCAGCAAGACGAACGCTAACCAGTAATTTCCAGGCTTCATTATAATCTAAAGTACAGTCTGCATCAGGATATTCTGCTTTCAGTCGTTCGATACAGATGGCTGCACGTTCTTTTTTTCTCATGAATTGTCACCTCGTAGTTAAACTATATTTTTATATGATGGGAATCAAGAACGCCTTAGCGTTCTTGGTTTCATTATACATGAATTGAAGTATATTTTCGAGAAAAAATGCAAGTGGTAGGAGAGGATAAGTTACTTTCTGGTGTTGGGGCATAAGTTGCTCCATTCATTATTCTATACCCAAAATATAGTTGCTGCTTTGCCGTTTTGGGTATATTCCTTTTTATCTCTTGTCAAATACCCGCAGAATCACTAAAAACAACATTTTTCTTGGTATAGTACGTTAATTTCAATACGTTATACCCATCTACTGCAAAAAAGGTCTTTTTTGTTGGTATAATTTCCTTTTTTCTTTGTCCTATACCCAATCGACACCGAGAAGCTTGTGATTTGGATAATTTGAGCTCATTTTTCTTTCTTATGCCCAAACAATCCTCCAAGAACGAGCGGATAAGAGAGCAGACAGCGATGGGGAGAAACCAAGAAAATGCATGAAAATATGCATATTATCTGAAAAAAAGAAAAAAATGAAGGATTTATTGTTTGGAATTCGAATTGTTTTCTAAAATTACATGTAGTACAATTGAGACGATATATAAGTAAATTAGGGAGTTATCCCATAAAAACAATCGTATTCAAAGAAAAGGATGATAAAAGATGAAAGAGTACAAACCATTTAAAGAAGGTAAAGTTCGTGAAATATATGATGTAGATGATAGCTTAATCTTAGTTGCTACAGACCGCATCTCTGCATTTGACGTAATCTTAAAAAATAAAGTAACAGACAAAGGTGCAATCCTTACTCAGATGTCCAAATTCTGGTTTGATTACACAAAAGATATCTTAGGAAATCACATGATCTCCACAGATACAAAAGACATGCCTGAGTTCTTCCAGAATGATGATTTCAAAGGAAGATCCATGTTAGTTAAAAAATTACAGATGCTTCCAATCGAATGTATCGTTCGTGGATATATCACAGGTAGCGGCTGGGCCAGCTATAAAGAAAATGGCACTGTATGTGGCATTAAACTTCCAGAAGGCTTACAGGAATCTGAAAAACTTCCTGAACCAATCTACACACCATCCACAAAAGCGGAAATCGGTGATCATGATGAAAATATCTCCTTCGAACGTTCCATCGAAGTTCTTGAAAAAGAATTCCCTGGCAAAGGTGAATATTATGCTACACAGTTAAAAGAAAAGACAATCGCTCTTTACAAAAAATGTGCAGACTACGCTTGGGAAAAAGGTATCATCATCGCTGATACAAAATTCGAATTCGGTCTTGATGAAAACGGCGAAGTAGTAATCGGTGACGAAATGCTCACACCAGACAGCTCCAGATTCTGGCCAAGAGAAGGCTATGTAGCTGGAAAAGGTCAGCCATCCTACGACAAACAGTTTGTAAGAGACTGGTTAAAAGCAAACCCAGACAGCGACTACAAACTTCCAGAAGATGTCATCGAAAAAACAGTAGACAAATACAAAGAAGCATACGAACTTCTTACAGGTAAAAAATTCGAAATCTAATTCGAAAGTTGCTTGTTTCGGAACATTTATAAAATAATCTAAAAATGGCAAAGAATTCGAAAGAATCCTTTGTCATTTTTTTGTATTGTATTTTTAAAATTATGAAACAGTACAATAATTCTTACCTAGGTGTCCAATAAATTTGTTGCAAAATAAGACTACAACCATTATAATTTTAAATAGTATCTTAATAAAATACAAAGCAAAAAACTATTTTAGGGAGGACACATTTTATGAAAAAAAGATTACTTGCCGGCTTACTCGCTGCAGCAATGACTTTTGGTCTCGTAGCATGTGGTGGCTCAGGTTCCAAACCTGAATCTACACAGGCAGATTCTTCTGAAGATCTTGTTGAAGTTCATGTAATTGCAGCTCAGTACGGACAGAACACTGCAGAATGGTGGTCAAACTTTGTTGGAGATTTTGAAAAAGATAACCCAGGTATCCACCTTGACGTTGAAGTAGTATCATGGAATGATATCTACACAGTTGTTAACACAAGAATCGCCAACGGCGAAGCTCCAGATGTATTAAACATCGACGTATTTGCTGACTATCAGGCAGATAACTTATTACTTCCTATCCAGGATGTAGTTTCTGAAGAAACATACGCAAAGATGTTCCCAGCATTCCTTGAACAGTCTGAAGTAGACGGTACAGTTTGGGCAGTTCCAGACCTTGCATCCGCTCGTGCTCTTTACTACAACAAAGACATCTTTGAAAAAGCAGGCATCGAAGTTCCTACAACATGGGATGAATTAACAGCAGCTTGTGAAGCTCTTAAGAAATACGATGCTAACATTTACCCATGGGGTATCGATATGACAACTGACGAAGGTCAGGCTGCATTCGCTTACTATACATGGAACAACGGTGGCGGATTTGTTGATGCTGATGGCAATTGGACAATCAACAGCGATGCTAACGTAGAAGCTGTTAAATACGCAGTTGACCTTGTAAACAAAGGTTACACAAACTCTGACCCAGCTAACGACACACGTTACGATCTTCAGGATATGTTCGGTGCAGGCCAGCTTGCTATGGTTATCGCTCCTAACAGCTTACCAACATACTGCAAAGATGGTGGTTATGAAGTAAATTACGGCGTAGCAGCAATCCCTAACAACACAGGCGCTTCCGTATCCGCTGGTGTTATGGACAGATTTATGTGCTTCGATAATGAATATGATGATGCTAAGAAAGAAGCAATCACAAAATTCTTCGATTACTTCTATGATGATGCTCGTTACTCTGACTGGGTATTAATGGAAGGCTTCCTTCCAGCAACACAGGCTGGCGCAGAAGCAATGGTAGCAGCTGATCCTGAACAGGCAAGCTGGATTGAAATCCTTGATAGCTGTCAGTTCTATCCAACAGCAAAGGCTGAGTGGGCAGACGTAAAACAGGGCGTTATCGATGTTGAACAGCAGGCACTCCTTGGTGGCGATGTTAAAGAATTATTAGATAACCTTCAGAACGAACTTCAGTAAGATTTAGCAATTATAGATTGTAATATACTGATTTCGGTATATGGAATTTTATCGACAGATTTCGATGATTCTTAAGAATTAAAAATAATTTATGATGGGCTAGGCTCCTTAGTCTAGCCCGTTTTCAATTATTCATATCACTTGTAAACATGTAACGGAGGAACTCTATGAACAAGAAATTTATGCGTAAAGTGAATCCATACCTTTGGATTGCGCCTAGCGTTATCCTGATGGCAATTTTTATTGTAATCCCTATTTTTATGGTATTTCGTATGTCCATCAGTGATATCAGTAAGGCAGGTATTATCAAAGGTTTTGCGGGAATGGGTAATTTCCAGAAAGTTATGGGAACCCCAGCCTTTAAAATCGTTCTTCGAAACACCATCGTTTGGACCATTTTCGTTGTTGGATTGTCCACTTTATTAGGATTTATCCTTGCTTTGATGTTGAATTCAAAGTTCAAAGGACGTAAAATTGCACGTGCCATCATCGTATTCCCATGGGCAACTACCCTTGTAGTACAGGCTTCTGCATGGAAGTTTATTATTGATACAGACTATGGTACATTGAATTCACTTTTGAGAACCTTAGGTATTATCCAGGCCAATGTAAACTGGACTCCAACCGCAGGGGCTTACTTTGCATGGGAAATCGCCTGTGGTATCTTTGTAACCATTCCATTTGTATGTTTTACAGTATTGGCTGGTTTACAGAGTATTGATCAAAGTTATTATGAAGCTGCAGAATTAGACGGAGCTGGATATTTTAAAACATTATTTAAAATCACAGTTCCTTTGGTAACACCACAGCTTACCATTAGTACAGTTTTGAACATTATTTATGTATTTAACTCCTTCCCAATCATTTGGACCATCACCAAAGGTGACCCGGCAAACCGTACGGACACCATCGTAACATACCTCTACAAGCTGGCCTTCTACAATGGTAAACAGGGGCAGGCTGCAGCGGTTTCTGTGATTGGTTTCCTGATTCTTTTGATTTGTGCAAGTCTTTACATGATTAGTGTTTTGAGAAAGGGGGATGAATAATATTATGGAAGGCAAAAAAAATCCATTTCGTATTTCTAGAGTATTTTTCTACCTCTGCATCTTTTTAATTTGCATTGTTACTTTATATCCATATTTTGCAATGTTCTGTACTGCTTTAAAGAGTCGTGCAGAGATTTTTACTCCAAATGGTACAATTTTCCCAATTCATGCTTTATGGAGTAACTTTGTGGATGTATGGCAGAAAGCACCTATGTCCAAATACATGTTAAACTCCCTGATCGTAGCGGGTGGTTCTACTCTCATCGCTATGCTCTGTGGTATTCCTGCAGCCTATGCCCTTGCCAGAATGAAGTTTAGAGGCAGCATGGTACTTCTCGGGTTTGTCATCGTTTCCCAGATGTTCTCCCCAGTTGTACTTTTGATTGGTATCTACAAGGTAATGATGTCTTTATCCTTGACCAATAGCCTTCTGGGTCTGATCTTCATCAACGCGGCGTTTAACCAGGCCTTCACTATTTGGCTGCTCCGAGGAACGTTTTTAAGTATTCCAATTGATTTGGAAGAAGCGGCAAAGATTGATGGATGTAACCAAGTATCCTCCCTGATTAAAGTATTACTTCCCGTTTCTGCGCCAGGTATTGTAACTACCTTAATCTTCATCTTTATCAATGCATGGAATGAATATACTGTAGCACTTACCTTGATTTCTGCCGACGTATTAAAACCATTGACAGTAGGTATTAACATCTTCAACGGTTATAATATGATTGAATGGCAGTACTTATTCGCAGCCAGCCTCTATGCAGTTATCCCTGTTGTTATTCTCTTCATGTGCATCGAAAAGAATCTGGCAAGTGGTCTTACTGCTGGTGGAGTAAAAGGATAAAATGAACATGAAAACATTAGCAAATGGACAAGCATATCAGGAAATATGGAATGTTTCTTCTTTCTTTGATTTAGAAGGAGAGCTTATTTCGGTAGAGCCACATGGAAATGGGCATATTAACCGTACTTATATGCTTTGTTCTACAACTGGTAAACGATATATTTTACAGAAATTAAGCGATGCTTTTGATATTGAGAAGCTTATGGCAAATGTTTCCTCTGTAATCACTTATATCAAAGAACATTTTGATCCAAGCTCTACTATGAATTTGGTTTATACCAAAAATGGCAAGAGCTATCACCATGATGAAAACGGTGATTATCGTGTTTTTGATTTTGTGGAGCACAGTAAGGTTCTCCAGAATGCAGAGACAGCGGAGGATTTTTACCAAAGTGCTATTGCATTCGGTAGTTTTCAGAATATGCTGGCAGATTTCCCAGCGGAAACATTATCTGAGCCGATCGTTAACTTCCATAATACCATTGATCGTTATCGTATCTTCCATGAGACATTGGAACGAGATCCGATGGGCAGAGCAAAGGAAGTGGAGGAAGAGATTGCATTCGTTTTATCTGAAGAAGAAGAAGCTGGAACTTTGCAGAGAATGCGTGAATCCGGTCAGCTTCCCCTTCGCGTTACCCATAACGACACGAAGCTGAATAATGTTCTTCTGGATAAGGAGAGCGGAAAGCCAATCTGTGTCATTGACCTTGATACGGTAATGCCGGGACTTAGTGTCTATGATTACGGTGATTCCATTCGTTTTGGGGCTTCCACTGCTTTAGAAGATGAGCAGGATCTTTCGAAAGTCTTGCTTGATTTAGATCTTTTCCGTATCTATACCAAAGGCTTTTTAGAGGCTTGTCCAAACCTTACGGAGGAAGAGATTGCCATGCTTCCGATGGGTGCCAAGATTATGACATTAGAATGTGGAGTAAGATTCCTTACAGATCACATCGATGGAGATCATTATTTTAATATCCATAAAGAAGGGCAGAATCTTGACCGTGCAAGAACACAGTTTAAGCTTGTGCAGGAGATGGAAGCACATTGGGATGAAATGCATTCAATTGTTAAAGAACTTGCTGCAAGAATTCGATAATTATTAATAGTAATCTTTTTATAAATTAACTCCTTTTTTGACTGACAGGATATATATTTACTTGTCAGCAGAAAAGGAGTATTTTTTTTGAAATGTTACTTGACGGGGACGTGGAAAAAATATGATAATAATAATGGTATGCTATGACCTAAATTAGAACTTGGAGAGTATAGATTATGAATGACTTTACAACAGGAAGTATTCCGAAAAAGATGCTTCGATTTATGATTCCTGTTCTTGGTGCTTTGATCTTACAGGCCATGTACAGTGCGGTGGATCTTCTGATTGTCGGGTGGTTTGGCACCAAATCTGGAATTTCTGCGGTATCTACCGGAAGTAATATCGTAAATCTGATTGTATTTACCATTGCCGGATTGTCCATGGGTATCACTGTACTTTTGGGAAGATATATCGGTGGAAAAGAAACAGAGCGTTGTGGAAAAGTGATTGGAGGAGCCATATGTTTCTTTGCGGCGGCATCCGTCTTGATCGCCGTTTTTTTGATTCTTGGTGCACCTATTTTAACGACACTGATGCAGGCACCAGAAGAGGCTCGTGATCTTACCATTTTATATGTAAGAATTTGTGGAGGCGGCATCTTTTTTATTATCGCCTATAATGTGATCAGCAGTATTTTCCGTGGATTGGGGGATTCCCAGCTTCCGCTGCTTTTTGTGTTGATTGCCTGTATTGTCAATATCTTTGGAGACCTTTTATTTGTGGCAGGCTTCCATATGAATGTGGCAGGCGCAGCGATTGCGACAGTTATGGCACAGGCGGTCAGTGTAATTTTATCCTTGGTTATCATCCGAAAAAAAGGACTTCCATTTTCTTTTTCCAGAAAAGATATCACTTTTAATACAGAAATTCAAAGGTTTGTTAAAATCGGAGCACCGATTGCTTTTCAGGAGATTCTTACCAATGTTTCTTTCCTGATTCTTTGTTCCTTCATCAATCGTCTTGGATTAGATGCATCTGCGGGTTACGGGATTGCCAATAAGATTGTTAGCTTTATTTTGCTGGTTCCTGGTTCTCTCATGCAGTCCATGGCATCTTTTGTGGCACAAAATGTGGGTGCCGGAAAGGAAAAAAGATCCCGCAAAGCAATGTTTACGGGAATGGCCATTGGTTGTTCTATTGGGGTTGTGATCATGTATGTCAGCTTTTTCCATGGAAGTGTTTTGGCAAGCATCTTTACGAATAATGACAGAGTTATTCTTCGTGCTGCGGAATATCTGCGAGGATTCTGTCTGGAACCGATTGTAACTTCCATGCTCTTTAGCTTTATGGGCTTTTACAATGGACACAGCAAAACCTTCTTTGTTATGCTTCAAGGGCTGGCACAGTCGTTTGTGGTACGTGTACCAATGTCCATCTTTATGAGTTTGCAGCCAAATGCATCACTTACCATGATTGGACTGGCGGCACCAACAGCAACGGTATTTGGAATTTTAATCAATGCCGCTTATTATTATTACTATACCAAAGACTATGAGAAGAAATTCGGGAAACCGACCGTTTAGTTATCTCTTTTTACAGAGATCTAAGACGATTACGGTTTCTTTATCAATCCGAAAATGGATGTCGTAACCGCCATATTCCATACCATAGATGCGTTCAGCATCGTCCTGATAGGATGGTCTTGGATCTTGTGCCAGGAGTCTTGAAATCGTTTCCACGAACTCCTTGGGTTCTTTTGCTTCAAAAGCCCACACGACTTTCAAGGTTTTGGCAAAGGCATCTCCAGCCCAGCCACATAGTGCATCCGGGTGACTGTCAGAAAAACTGAGATAAGGCTTGATATCATAGATTGGAGTACCGTCGAGCAGATCAGCCCCTTCAATGTGGAGAATTGGGCCTTGTGGACTGTCCCATTCCACTCGCTCCAGCTTTACACAGGATAAACCGAGGGGATTTGGACGATAGGGTGATCGGGTAGAGAATACGCCTTTTCTAATATTCCCTCCTAAGCGAGGAGGACGAACGGTTGGGGAAGGTGGAACCACTTTATTTTTGGAAAACTCCCAGATTAGCCAAAGATGGGAGTATTCTTCCACACCTCGGAGATAGTCGGGGTTGCGGTATTCTTCTGTAAAAATAATCTGTGCGTGGATGCCATCCACCAGACTGCTTTGCCTTGGAATACCGAATTTACTGGAAAAATCATTTTTTATATATGCGATGGGATGGATAATCATAAAGAAATCCTTTCGTAATGTTTTTTAGAGACGAATGTCTCATAGATATCATAACATAATTATTACAGGAGAAACACATTTGATGAAATATTATGCTGCACCGATGGAGGGAATTACGGGATATGTGTACCGTAATGCACACCATCATTTTTATCCGGGAATGGATCGATATTATACGCCTTTTCTTACACCAAAGGCAAAGAAAGGGATGACTTCCAAAGAGAAAAATGACATCCTGCCAGAACATAATCGGGGAATCACTGTGGTTCCTCAGGTATTGACCAACCAATCGGACCATTTTTTAAATATTTCGGAAGCTCTCTATGGTTTTGGCTATGATGAAGTGAATCTAAATCTGGGTTGCCCTTCTGGAACGGTGGTTTCCAAAGGGAAAGGATGCGGATTTTTGGCAGATCAGGAAGCTTTGGATCGATTTTTTGATCAGGTGATGGAAGGTCTTCATATACGCGGGATTCCTAAGATGAAGGTGTCAGTGAAAACACGTCTTGGAGTGGATGATCCGGGGGAAATGCCTTCTCTCATGGAGATATACAACCGTTACCCTTTGTCAGAAATTATCATTCATGCCAGAATTCATAAAGATTTTTATAAGAAACCAGTTAATCTGGAAGCTTTTTCACAGGCTCTTTCCATGAGTGCCCATCCGGTTTGCTATAATGGAGATCTTTTTTCCAGGGAGAGTCTTGATTCTTTTCACAGGAATTTTCCGGAGGTAGATCGTGTCATGCTTGGCAGGGGAATGATTGCGAACCCACAGCTGCAGAAAGAGTGTGAGGGGAAGATTGAACATTTTGAATATGATCGATTCTTCCGCTTCCATGAGGAACTTCTACAGGGTTATATTGAAGTGATGTCAGGAGATCGCAATGTTCTTTTTAAGATGAAAGAATTATGGAGTTATATGGGAGCGCATTTCCCACAGCAAGAAAAAATTATGAAAAAAATAAAGAAATCCAATACCTTAGTGGAATATAAATCAGCAGTTCAATCATTATCTTTTTAGCGAAAATGATGGAAAAATGAATTGGAAAGAAAGAAGGTATCTTATGGGATTTTATGATAGAAAGTATAGAAAAAGAGGAAATATATTCTTTATTTTTGGTGTATTTTTGTGGATGTTCTTTGGCTCCACTGGGGTTTATGCTGCCTGTGTAAACCATGATGTTAACAATGTTAATGAGGCCATTGCAATCATCTCGAAACACTGGGAAGAGGATTATTTTGAGGAGATGATTGTCCAGAAGGGATCAAATTCCATCAGTGTGGATCATCATGTCTGCACATTTGCGGATACATTTTCTGCAGATGAGGCGATTGCAAACAAAGCAGTATCTTCTGAGAAAGCTTTGGAGTCTTTCCTGGATCAGGAAAAAGAGAAAAAAGGAAAGATTTATGAAGTTGAGGAATTGGAGCAGGGAAATTATTCGGTAAAAGCTCCTTTTCAGTCCAAACGTATTGTCATCTTGTCTGCTGAAGTAGAAGAAGATTTTGGCGCAGCAGAAAAATATATATATCGGCAGGCGGATAAAACGATTCTTCAGTTTGAAACAGAGGAAGAAACACAGATTGCCTACCAGAAAGCATGCACAAAATATGGAAAAAAACAGTGCTATGTGGATGAAATTATAAAGGTAGATAATTTGGCTCAGGCAGTAAACTGCTATACCTGGGGCGGAGAAGTCATGGGAATGGATACGCTTCGCACAGAAAGGAATGCCATTGGGAAAGCTCCAGTGACGGTGGCGGTTTTAGATACAGGAATTGATAGCAGCAATATCATTTTCCAGGGGAAAAAGATTCTGCCAGGCAGCTATAATTTTATGAATGGTGGCTATGACGTAAAGGATACTTACGGTCATGGCACACATGTTGCAGGAATTATTGCAAACCTGACACCGGACAATGTTCATTTTCTGATACTGAAAGTGACGAACGAAACAGGAGAGAGTACGGCTTTATCTGTGAATCTGGCATTGGATTATGCCATCGCATGCAACGTGGATGTGATCAATCTTAGTATGGGCTTTCTGGGACAGGATGCGAAATATTATACATTTTTGGATGAAGCGATTAACAATGCCTATAAAAAAGGAATACCGGTCTGCGCAGCGGCAGGCAATGATGACACAGGAATCTATGGAAAACGAGTGGAAAATTGTTATCCAGCTTGTAATTCACAGGCAATCACCGTTTCTTCTATTGACAGTAATAAGAATTTAGCCTGGTACTCATGTAAAGGATCAACCATTGACTTTACAGCCCCGGGGACGGATGTAATCAGTGCAGGATTAAATGGAACCTTTGTAAAAGGATCGGGAACCTCCATGGCAGCCCCCCATCTTTCTGCAGCCATGGCTTATATGAAACTTTTTAATAAGCATCTTTCTGTAGATGGATGTTGCATGGAATTGAAAAAGCGTTGCCAGGATTTGGGAGCGCGTGGCTGGGATATGTCTTATGGTTATGGATATCCAAAATTAGACGGTCTTTTCCAATCAGCAAACACATATGGCGATTGGACGGTATCCCGCAATGTTGCCTCTCCGGTACTCCTCTCCTGTAGCAACACAAAAGACGGAGTTAAATTGAGCTGGAGAGCAGTGAAAAATGCCGATGGATATTATATTAACTGTAAAAGAAATGGGGAACTGGCAAGTCGAATCGCCTGTGTTGGAAAGAATCAGACACAGTTTGTGGACACAGGTGCATCAGATGGGCAGGTGAATATCTACTATATTGAAGCTTTTAGTAATCGTTCTGGAGGGCAAACCTCCAGCGGAAGAAGTAACTATATGAGCTTTCTGGCATTAAAACCGTTAAATCTGGCAAAAGTAAAGATTTGGAAGAAAAAGAATCTTGTTGTGACAATAAAAGGGGTCCCTATTGGAAGAAACAGAGTTGTTCAGATTCAGTATAGCAAGCAGAAGAACTTCAAGAAAGTAAAAACAAAATCATTTTATTTTACAGGAAATGTGTATAAGTTCGCTCCAAAAATGAAAGGGACTCTTTATGTTCGAGTTCGCACAAGAGAAAGTCTGAATCGAAAGAAATATTATTCTTTCTGGAGTAAGGTCAAAAAAGTGAAAGTAAAATAAAAATATCCTTTTGCAAGGTTTCAAAAAGCTTTCAAATTTGGTATAATAAAATTTATTGTAATAATGAACGAATAAATAATGATAAAGTTGGTGGATAGATTTGAAAGATAATATCGATTTTATGAACGAAAAAATAAATAACAGTAAGACACCGATCGTTCATCTTTCCACGTTGGGGCTTGATCTTAGCGTGGAAGAAGGAGAAATCCATAGGGGTAGTTTGACTTTAGAGAGTGAAAACGGGCTTCCATTCCGCGGAAAAGTGTACTCTACGAGTGATAAGATGCAGTTGGATGTGGAAAGTTTTGAAGGGCAGCATCATGAGTTTCACTATACCTTTGATGGCAGTATGGCCATTGAAGGAGAGAACTATTCTGGTGATTTTGTATTCATTACTAATGGTGGAGAATTCAATCTGCCATATATGGTGTCCATCGAAGCGAAAACGATCAGGACAGCCAACGGTTCTATCCGTTCTATGGTGGATTTCCAAAAACTCTATCAGCAGAGTAAAGCACAGGCCATGGAGATTTTCTTCCATCCGAACTTCTCTGAAGTTATGTTGAAAGATGAGCCGGAAAAACGCATGCTTTACCATGGACTGATGAAGAGCCGTAATAAAAATCTGATCATGGAGGAATTTCTTACAGCTGCTGGTTATAAAGAAGTCACAATCTTGGATCTTGAAGAGAAAGGGATCGTGTTAGACTCTGGAAAAAATGAAGCAGAGATTGTGATTTCCATGAACACAGATGGTTATGTGGAGGGGAAAATTACCTGTCAGAAGAATCAGGTGGGAATCTCTCATGAAAAATTTACCAGTAACGATTTTGTAGATGGCAAGCTGGTGGTCCGTATCTCCAAAAACCAGAATTATACCATGGGCAGTGATGTGATTTGCATCGATAATGTGAGACAGCATTTTGAGATTCCTGTGGAATGGTGGGGAACTCTTCCAGAAGTTACTGATGCAAAAGAACAGGCACTTCAGATTAAACGATATCGTGCAGAGCTGATGCATAATTATCTTTATTTCCGTACCGGTGGCATCCGTTTTGAAGATTTTGCGGATAGCTCACGTCAGATTTTAGATCAGCTTGTCTATCGCAACAAAGAGGTGATTTGGAAGCTTTTCCTTATGCATATTTCTTTGATGGAACAGAAACAGGAAGAAGCAGAAGAGATTCTGACTTCTTTAGAAGAACGCAAAAAAAATGAAACGTTTTCTACCTTGGAAGAGCATTATTTCTTATATTTAAAATCTATGTTCTACGGAACTCCGGAAGCAATTTCTGAGGCAGTGATTGCCATTCGTTCCTTCTATGAGAACAGTGAATACAAAGACCTGGCTCTGTGGATGCTTATTTACATCGACAGAGACTATGTTTCTAATAAAAAACTGCAATATGATACCATTAAGATGCTCTTTGAGCAGGGATGCAACAACAGCTTACTCTATTATGAGGCATGTTCTCTTCTCAATGAGAATCCTACCTTTATGGATGAAACAGGACCATTTGAGATTAGTATCTTCCGCTGGGGCGTTCGTTATGGTGTCATTTCCCTCTCGTTAGCTTACCAGTTTGCGCGTCTTGCACTAAAAGCGAAGTATTACCAGAAATCTGTTTTCCATATTGCACAGAAACTCTATCAGATTAAGCAGGATGAGAGATTTCTTCAGGTAATTTGCTCTCTCTTGATCAAAGGGAACCGTATTGGTAAGGAATACCATGAATACTTCCGTGCAGCAGTGGAAGCAAACCTTAAAATTATCGGATTAAATGAATTCTTTATCCGAAGTGCAGACTTTTCTCTTTATGAGAAACTGCCACAGAGAGTTCTCATTTATTTTACTTATAGCAACACTTTAGATTCGACAGAAAAAGCATACTTATATACCAATATTCTCAAAAATAAGGAATCCTACGAAGAAGTCTTTGGGGCATATTACTCTAAGATGATCCCGTTTGTGGAAGAGCAGCTTCTGAAGGGGCGTATGAATGAGCAGCTTGCTTATCTTTATTCTTATTTCCAGAAAGAGATTTTGGAGAAAAAAGAAAATGCGAAGGCTGTCTGCGATATTCTTTTCTATCAGAAGATTCGCTGTGGTAATCCTCGTATGATTGGAGTATATGTGGCATGTCCAGAATTGGGCACAGAAAGATATTATCCATTGTCCGGTGGAAATGCTTATGTGGAATACTACAATGAGCGTTCTCAGATTTATTTTGTTGACAGTAGTGAGCAGCGTTATGTGAAAGATATCGAGTGCTACTTCACTCCATTCCTTACATTGAAACAGTTCCCAGATGAATGGGTTCGTCGCAATCAGGGGAATAAAAAGGTACTTCTCATGCTTTCTGCCCGCATTGATGAACGCATGGCCGAAGATGAAGTGAAAATTGCCCAGAAAGTGGTCAATGCGAATGAGTATAAGCCTTGGATTCGTGTATATGCTTTAGAACAGCTTCTGACTTACTACAGTAATCATCAGAAGAAAGATGATCTGGATCAGTGGTTAGACCGCGTAAATTACGAAGAAATCGATAGGAAGTTCCGCAAACGTCTCATCGATTATTATATGGAAGTAGGACGTTTGGAATCTGCTTTTTATGGCGTGGAGAAATACGGTGTCCACATCATGGGCGCTGCGAAGCGCTTAAAACTTGCGAATTTTGGAATTGAATTCTTCGGATGGAGAAAACAGCCAACGGTTCTGGCTTTGGCGAGGTCTGCTTTCAATCAGAAAAAATACAACAAAGACAGTTTATCCTATCTGATTTCCTATATGGAAGGGGAGATGGAAGAACTTTATACATTGTGGGAACGCAGTCGCAAATTTGAAGTGAAAACAACTGATTTGGAACGCAAGATCTTAAGTCAGTGTATCTTCACAGACAATGACACTGAGAGAGTGTTCCCGGTATTCTCATCCTTATTAAATGAATACCTTCAGATGAAGGAGATGGATGATGAATTCGAAGATAAAGAAACCGAGAAGGTCATTGGACAATATCTGGAATTTGCTTCTTTAAAGGAACTTCATGGCTCTATGAAGCTGACAGAAGAGATGCACATGGCCATCGGTAATGAGATTTTAAAAGGTCGTATTGATGAACGTCATACAAAGATTCATTTCCTTTATTATTTTGCTGGGAAGCCTTTATGGCGTGATTTGATTAAAGAGGCAGCGGCCTATATCATCGAGGGATTCCTCAAAGAGAGATTTTACCTGCCTGTTTACCATTCCTATGAAGATATTGTATTTTTACCAATCGCTTATCGCGAATTTACCTTCTTAACTTACCATGGTGGTATCAATCAGGATGTCCGTATCTATTATGAGATTGAAGGGCAGAAAGATTATTGGAGAGAGAAGAAGCTTGATGAAGTTATGCCGGGAATGTATGTGTGCCATATGCATTTTTACCATAATGATCATGTGAACTATCGTTTGGAAGAGAGCGGAGAAAAAGTGCAGGATTCCAATCAGATTCAGTTTGAGACTTTCCGTTACGACAATGACGATAGTCGATTCTTCACCTTAAATCATATGACATGGGAAGAAAATGGAATGGAGAAAATGAAGTCCTATCTCATGCAAAGTTACTTTACTGACCACTTTATGAAACTGCTTTAATATGGAGGAAACACAATGCAAGAGTTAAATACCAGAAAATTTGTGGGAATCGATATCAGTGAAGAAGCGGTTCAGCTTAGTATTTACGATGAAGCAACAGAGGAGATGGTGGAAGAATTCTTTCCCCTTCAGGAAAAAGAGAGAGACGATTACATCAGCAGCGGGATAGAATATATTCATAAATATTTTGAGTGCAATGAGTTATCCTGGGAGGATTATTCCTCTGTTCATTTTTCCATGAAGGATATTTCAGCAGGGAGCAGGGAAACATTAAAAAACGTACTTCCAGAGGAATTTGTGGAACGTTTTGGTGTCAATATCATCGGTCGTTTTCGTGCCTTTGTTGAGTATGTATTCCATCAGGAGAGAGTGGTCTGGGACCGTAATACCATGCTTTTAGAGTATCAGGATAACATTCTTCGCTATATTTTGGTGGAATCCATTTATCGATCCAAACAAAAAGCTTACCGTGCGGTTACACAGGAAGTCAATCTTTCTGAACATGGCATTGTCGAAGGCAGTGATACTTTGGATCAGGATTTCTGCAAGATGATCAAACAGTTCCTGTTAAAGAATCCAACCCACATCATTTTCCTCACAGGAAATGGATTCGAGGGAAACTGGATGAAAAGAACTTTAAACTGCTTATGTTCCGGTCGTAGAGTTTTCCTTGGACAGAATATTTACGCCAACGGAGCAAGCCTTCTTGGAATCCGTCAGACCTCTCTCCTTGAGGATGGCATGATTCTTATGCAGGGACCAGAGATGGTGCAGCATGCTATCGGAATCGTGGCAGCGGAGAACGGAAGACAGCAGTATATTCCAATTACAGCCATTGGAAAAGAATGGTTTAATACAAAAGGCAGTATCGATATTATTTTAGATAAAAGTCATAAGGTGGATTTCTTTTACCGAAACCACCGCGACAATGAGATGGAGATTGCCTCCTGCGAGGTGAAGGACCTGCCAAAACGTCCGCCAAAAACTACTCGTATGCATGTGGAGGTCACATTTACATCCCGTTTGGAGGGAATAATTTTCCTCACCGACATGGGATTTGGTACCATGTATCCAAAAACTGAGAAAGTAACGGTATTTCCATTTAAATTGATTTCATAACAGGAGGAAGCCATGAGAGAAACGATTGTCTGTATTGGACAGATTGGAAAAACTGCATATCGTTTTCCACAAACAGAGGTTTCCATCACCTCTTATGAAGAATTATGCTGCTATTTAAGCCAGCATCTCATTTGCTATCTTTACACGCTTCCGGATGAGGATCTTCTCGTCTATATTAAGGAAGAACTGGGATTGGATAAATTATATCGACAGCTTGTCAAGCTGCAGTCCCCGGAAAGAGACCAAATGAAGTATTTTGCCACATTGTTCCGCGAGGGAAATTATTATTCGGAAGATGAGATTCGTAAGATCCTCGACCAGTATCGAACCTTAAAGAATGAACCTTATCCTCTTCAATGCAAACGAATCGGAGATATGCTGTTAGGTTATGGCAAAGCGACCATGGCGATTCAGTATTATGATGAAGGGCTGAAGCGCCTGGAGGATCAGGAGGATGAGATGGCAGGCAGCTTATACCATAATAAAGGTATCGCTCACGCCAGACTTTTCCGTTTTGAAGATGCCAAGATTGATTTCATCAAGGCATATCAGAACAATGGGGATGAAAATTCACTTTTCCATTACTATGGACTTCTTGTGTTCCATGAGGGGGACCTTGCCAAAGCAGCCAAAGAAATCCGTGAGAGTTTCCATGTGTCCGATATCGTCATGGATACTTTTGAGGAGAAGCTTGCCGGCATGATGGAAGAGCAGCAGTATACAGAAGACGCAGCCAAATATCGTAAGATCGTATATTTGAATGTAAGAAATCGTAACGAAGATGCACAGCATTATTTTGAGTCCATGGTGAAAGATCAGCAAAACAGTTTCCGCAAAGAACTGGAAGCCCACGAAAAATGGGTAGTGACAAATGTGCCTCTTCGGTATAGTATAGATAAGAAATAATCAGGAAGGAATGAAAACAATGCCTACAGAGATGAACAAAACCTACAATCCTGCAGAAATTGAGGAAAGACTTTACCAGAAATGGTTAGATCAGAAATATTTTCACGCAGAAGTAGATCGCAGCAAAAAACCATTTACTATCGTTATGCCACCACCAAACATTACAGGACAGCTCCACATGGGACATGCCCTTGATAATACATTACAGGATATTTTAATCCGTTTTAAAAGAATGCAGGGATACAATGCTTTATGGCAGCCAGGAACAGACCATGCGTCCATCGCTACAGAAGTTAAAGTTATCGATGCCCTCAAAAAAGAAGGAAAATCCAAAGAAGAATTAGGCCGTGAAGGATTCTTAAAACGCACATGGGAATGGAGAGAAGAGTACGGCGGACGTATTGTAAGTCAGCTGAAAAAACTTGGCTCTTCCGCAGACTGGGATCGTGAAAGATTCACATTGGACGAAGGCTGCTCCAAAGCGGTAGAAGAGGTATTCATCAAATTATATGAAAAAGGATACATTTACCGTGGATCCCGTATCATCAACTGGTGTCCGGTTTGTCAGACATCCATCTCTGATGCTGAGGTAGAATACGAAGATCAGGCAGGACATTTCTGGCATATCAACTACCCAGTTGTTGGATCTGATGAGGTAGTAGAAATCGCTACAACACGTCCGGAAACAATGCTTGGTGATACTGCAGTAGCAGTTCATCCAGATGATGAAAGATACAAACATCTTGTTGGAAAAACACTGATGCTTCCAATCGTGAACCGTGAGATTCCGGTTGTAGCAGATACTTATGTAGATAAAGAATTCGGTACAGGCTGTGTTAAGATCACACCAGCTCATGACCCTAACGACTTTGAAGTTGGAAAACGTCACAACCTTCCAGAAATCAATGTAATGAACGATGATGGTACCATCAATGCAAACGGCGGAAAATACGAAGGAATGGACCGCTATGAAGCAAGAAAAGCCATCGTAGCTCAGTTAGAAGAAGAAGGCTGGCTTGTAGCAGTAAAACCACATAACCATAACGTTGGTACTCATGACCGCTGCCATACAACCGTAGAGCCTATGGTAAAGAAACAGTGGTTTGTTGCTATGGAAGAATTAGCAAAACCTGCCATCGAAGCAATCAAAACAGGCGAGCTTCGTTTCGTACCAGAACATTTTGACCGTACATACCTTCATTGGTTGGAGAACATCCGCGACTGGTGTATCAGCCGTCAGCTCTGGTGGGGACATCGTATTCCAGCTTACTACTGTGATGAATGTGGTGAGATTGTTGTTGGAAGAGAAACACCTGCAGTTTGTCCAAAATGTGGCTGCACACATCTGACTCAGGATGAAGATACCCTTGATACATGGTTCAGCTCCGCTTTATGGCCATTCTCCACACTCGGTTGGCCAGACAAGACAGAAGACCTCGATTACTTCTATCCAACTAATGTACTTGTAACCGGTTATGACATCATTTTCTTCTGGGTAATCCGTATGGTATTCTCCGGTTATGAACACACTGGCAAGTCCCCATTCCAGGATGTATTGATCCATGGCCTTGTACGTGATGCTCAGGGACGTAAGATGAGTAAATCCCTTGGAAATGGTATTGATCCACTTGAAGTAATCAACCAGTACGGTGCAGACGCACTTCGTCTTACTCTCGTAACAGGAAATGCTCCTGGTAACGATATGCGTTTCTCCGATGAAAAGATTCTTACAAGCCGCAATTTTGCCAACAAAGTATGGAACGCTTCCCGTTTCATGCTCATGAATATTGAAAAAGCAGATTTAACTGGTGTTAGCATGGAAGACCTTACTCCAGCGGATAAATGGATCCTCTCCAAAGCCAACACACTGGTAAAAGAAGTAACAAAGAATATGGAAAACTACGACCTTGGTGTTGCAGTATCCAAATTATATGACTTTATCTGGGAAGAATTCTGTGACTGGTATATCGAAATGGTTAAGCCACGTCTCTGGAATGACGAAGATGAGACAAAAGCAGCTGCACTTTTCACATTGAAAAATGTACTGATTATCGCTTTAAAACTTCTTCATCCATACATGCCATTCATCACAGAAGAAATCTTCATGAACCTTCAGGACGAAGAAGAATCCATCATGATTTCCAAATGGCCTGAATATAAGGAAGAATTCAACTTTGCAGAAGAAGAAAATGAAGTAGAAGTAATTAAAAACGCAGTACGTAACATTCGTAACATGCGTGCAGATATGAACGTTCCACCAAGCAAAAAAGCTACCGTATTCGTTGTATCTGAAAAACAGGAAATCCTTGATATCTTCAACCGTTCCAAAGTATTCTTTGCAACATTAGGTTATGCAAGCGAAGTAATCACACAGACAGATAAAACAGGTATCGCAGAGGATGCTGTTTCCACTGTAATTCCAGATGCTGTTCTTTATCTTCCATTTGCAGAGCTTGTTGATGTGGAAAAAGAAATCGCTCGTCTTGAAAAAGAAGCAGCTCGTCTTGCTGGCGAAATCAAACGTGCTAACGGTATGCTCCACAATGAAAAATTCACAAGCAAAGCACCAGCAGCTAAGGTTGAAGCAGAACGTGAAAAACTTGCAAAATACACAGCAATGGCAGAACAGGTAAATGCTCGCCTTGCTCAGCTTAAATAAGAAAAATCCATCGGATTTTCGGAAAAATGAGGTGCCACATCATGACATATGAGGAAATGTTAGAAGAATTGAATCACATACCGATGTTTGGAAAGAGTGGTGGCCTTGAACATCTTAAAAAATATCTGGCATTATTGAATCATCCGGAGAGAAATCTTCCGGTGATTCATGTTGCCGGTACTAATGGCAAAGGCTCCGTAAGTGCATTTATGGAGTCTGTTTTGCGCGAAGCAGGATATAAGACAGGACTCTTCACTTCCCCGCATCTCAACCGAATCAATGAGCGTTTTCGCATTAATTTTGAAGAATGTGAGGATGCACTTCTGGTAAAAGCATGGGAAGAAGTGAAAAAAGTGATAGGGCAGAGAGAGGAACATGGTCTTCTCATGCCGACTTATTTTGAAATTATGTTCCTCATGGGAATGCTTGTTTTCACATGGGAAAAACCAGATTATTGTATAGTAGAAACCGGATTGGGAGGAAGGCTGGATGCGACGGTACTCACAGAGCCCATCCTTTGTGTGATTACATCCATTAGCCTTGACCACACTGCTTTGCTGGGAGATACGATTCCAGCCATTGCAGAGGAGAAGGCAGGAATTATTAAAGAAGGAATTCCAGTGGTTTATCTCGATGAAAAAAACGGTGCTTCTGAGCCAATTGTAAGGATTGCGAAAGAGAAAAAAGCAGAAGTGTTAACGGTTTCTTACGGAGATGTTACGTTTTTAGAAAATGTACGGAATGCAATTGATTTTTCACTACAGAATCGTTATTATAGACTTAAGTATGCACATATTCCGTCCAGTGCTCCATACCAGATGGTGAACGCTGCCATGGCCATGGTTGCAGTTCATAAACTTCTTCCGGAACTTGCGGATGAGACCATGAGAGCAGGGATTGCACAGATGCACTGGCCAGGCAGAATGGAGGAAATCGAACCCCATGTTTATGTGGATGGGGCCCATAATCCTGGAGCCATTGAACAGATTTGTCGGATGATGAGAGAGAAAAAGAACTCCTGGAGTCTTTTATTTGCAGTATGTGCAGATAAAGATTACAGAAGCATGGTTACCATGCTCTCAGAGATTCCATGGACGAATATATACATTACAAAAATAAAGACAACAAGAGGTGCCGGCGTGGATACGGTTGCTGATACATTTCGTATGCATTCCAAGACACCAATTCATATATATCAGACATCCAAGGAGGCGTATGATGCTGCAGTTTCTGCTCTTAATGAAGGAGAAGAACTCCTATGTCTGGGATCCCTCTATCTTGTTGGGGAGTTAAAGGAACATATCGTAAGGAAGAAAGAAAGCGAGGATGAAAAATGATCGATTTCACATTAGAATTAAAGAAATTTAAACCAGCTGTAGGCGTAGAAGATTTATTTGATAACGATATCAAAGATATCACAGATCTCGTGGAAGAAATGGTCAACAATATGCAGGAAAAGCAGGACAAATAAGAAGAAAAAAACCATAGAATTTCAGGAGGTAGAACATGAAATGTGTGAAATGCGGACGCAACGCGGGAAATGATGGTTTCTGTACTGCATGCGGCTTTGATAATAAACATATCCATAAAGCATATAACACTGCCAACTATTACTACAATATTGGCTTAGAAAAGGCAAATATGCGTGATTTAAGCGGAGCAGCCGCTTATCTTGAAAAAGCATTGAATTACAACAAGTCTCACAAAGATGCCAGAAATCTTCTTGGACTTGTATATTATGAAATGGGGGAAGCTGGAAAAGCATACATCCAGTGGAAAATCAGTTCCCAGCTCGTAACAATGGAAGAGAATTTAGCAAACCTTTACATCAAAGAAATGGAAGAACATCCTGCAGTCATTGAGACGATCAATGAAGCAGCGAAAAAGTTCAATCTTGCATTATCTTATGCAAAACAGGGCAGTGATGACCTTGCTATGATCCAGATTAAAAAGGTTTTAAGTCTCACACCAAACTTTGTAAGAGGGCATCTTCTTTTTGCATTGCTTCATATGCGTGCAGGCGATAATGCAGCAGCAAAAACAGATCTTTACAATGTATTGGCAATTGATAATTATAATACAACAGCACGTAGCTTCCTCGCAGAAATGGGAGAAAAGCCACAGAACGCACCTGAATTAGTATCCGAAGAAACTTTAAAACCAGACAATGACAATCTGAAAAATGTTCGCCCTGTGGATCATTATGAAGATCCAAACAAGGAACAGTGGAAACAGTTCGTTTATATGTTGATTGGTCTTGCCATGGGTGTGATTGCCATGTTCGTATTGGTAATTCCAAGTGTTAAGGCCGGAGTAAGTGTTGATTACAAAAATCTGCAGAAAGAATACAAGCAGACGGTAGGAGAAAAAGACGGTGAAATCTCCCAGTTACAGGAAGACAAATCTGCTCTTGAAAAAGATAACAAAGCATTGAACAAACGTCTCAAAGTATACGAAGGCTCTGATGGTGAGGACAGCATGTATGACAGCCTCCTCAAAGCAAACCAGGCTTTTGGTAAAAATGATTATGTAGAATGCTCCAAATATCTTGCGAAGATTACAAAGAGTGATCTTCCATCTAAGACCTCAAAAGATCTTTATTATTCTATGAAAGAAACTGCATATTCCAGTGCGGCAACTCAGCTGTATGAAAGCGGTATGGAGCAGTTAAAGAAATACAAATACGAAGAAGCGCTGAAAGATTTCAAGAACGCCTATAAATATAGTGATAACGATTACGAGACACTTTATGAGCTTGCATGGTGCTACAAGAAAACTGGAAAAGAAGAGAAAGCAACTCAGTATTTCTATGAGATTATCAACAATTCCGGTAATCATGAACTTGAAATCAAGGCTGCCAACTATGGTCTTGATATGCAGATTGCACCAGCCAAAGAAGCTGCTGCTGCTTACGCACAGAAAAATGGTAAGCCAGTTGCAACAGATACTACAGAGGCAACTGCCACTACAGAACAGACACAACAATAGGAAATTCACAAAGGGCTATGTGACTTAAGATTGATGAATAATTTTAAGGGCTTGGCCCTTTTTCCTTTTTCATGCGCAAGCATGAAGTGCATTTCTTAGCAAGAACGATGAGGTGTTCTTGCTAAAGATAGAGAAAATGATAAAGGAGAAGACCACGTGGGAAATATTGATCGATTAATTGATGCACATTTTCATAAAAAACCAGGAGAAAGAGTGGAGGTATTAAAAGAGCGTTATGAACGTATTTCTGTTTTTCATAAAGATCCACTTACGGCAGCGCTTCTTGCTACTTCATATTATGGCATGGAAGAACTTACCATGCGCCTTCCAAGGTTAAATGATATTCTTCGCAATCCATTTGCAAAAGAAGAGCAGCTTCATGCCATTACAGGATTAATCCTGGTGGCTGACGGAGGACCTGCAGAAGGTGCAAAAGCCATTCAGCTATCCATGGCCTTAAGTCCATTGGGAGTGGATACAGAGAACACAAAAACAAGCCATCTGATGGCACTCATTGCAATTGCATGTAAGCAGATTCATCCATTTGTCCGTGAGATGGAAAAAGCAATGCAGAAAGGGCTTTCTTTTGAAAACTTTGCTATGAACTGGTTAAAAGAGGAGCAGAAGAGGCAGGAAATATCTGCAGAGGAGACAGATATCGCTTACTCTTTGCTGGTTGGTATGAAAGAGGAAGTGGAGACGGTGTTTGATGAAGAATTATAGACTGACTATAAGCTATGATGGAACCCGTTATCATGGTTGGGAATATAAGAAAAATGTGGATACCATTCAGGGAAAGCTGGAGCAGGTGCTGGGACGTCTTTGTGATGGAGAAGTGAAACTGATCGGGGCAGGAAGAACAGATGCAGGGGTACATGCCCAGGCTATGGTGGCCAATGTTCATATGGATGTGGAAAAAACACCAGAGCAGATTCGTGATTATATGAATCGATATCTGCCAGATGATATTGCAATCACAGAGGCGAAGGAGGTTTCTCCTCGTTTTCATGCCAGATACAATGCAATTAGTAAAATTTATTGCTATACATGTTATGATGGCCCGGCAAAACCGGTCTTTCAGAGGCGATATGTGGCAGTTTTAGAAAAAACGATTGATATAAAACGTATGCGTGCTGCAGCGGAGTATCTTATTGGGGAGCACGACTTTAAAAGCTTTTGTGGAAACTCTAAAATGAAGAAATCGACAGTACGTACCATCTATTCCGTGGAAATTGAACGTAAGGGTGGTTATGTTACCATGCAGTTCCATGGGAATGGATTTTTACAAAATATGGTAAGAATACTTTGCGGAACGCTGATTGAAGTGGGGTATGGTCGGTTGAAAGCGGAACAGATGCCAGAGATTATGGCATCCTTGGATCGTCAGATGGCGGGACCGACTGCACCAGCTCAGGGGTTATGTCTTGTGGAAATATATTATTAAGAATAAGGTGTTTTCCTTTGCTTTTCATAATAAACGAAGGAAAACGTCTTTTTTTGCCACTAAAACATAACAAACGATTGACATATTTAAGGAAAATGTAAAAACACAACAGATTCTATGTTGAAATGTATAATAAATTATGATAAATTAACCATAGAAAACGCTATGTTTTGTGATTAATTGATGAAAACATCATTTTTTTTGGCATTTTTATGATGAAAAACAGGAGGTTTATGATGGAAAAATTATTTGACGTTATTGGTTTGGGTGAACTGTTAATCGATTTCACATTGAATGGAAAGAGTAATCAGGGAAATAATCTTTTTGAAGCTTGCCCGGGTGGAGCACCATGTAACGTATTATCTATTTTACAGAAACTTGGTAAAAAAACTGCATTTATCGGTAAAGTTGGTGATGACCAGTTTGGAAAACTTCTGAAAGAAACAATCGAAGAAGTTGGAATTGACTCCACACATTTAATGATGGATAAAGACATTCCTACTACCCTTGCATTTGTTCATACATTTCCAGATGGAGACCGTGATTTCACATTCTATCGTAAACCAGGTGCAGACATGATGCTTCGCAAAGAAGAAATCAGTGAAGAAGCAATTGCAAGCTCCAAGATCTTCCACTTCGGTACATTATCTATGACTGATGATTGTGCAAGAGAAGCAACATGGAAAGCAATCAAAGCAGCAAAAGATAATGATGTTATCATTTCCCTCGACCCTAACTTAAGACCTCCACTTTGGAGTTCCCTTGACTTCGCTAAAGAGCAGATGTTAGAAGCAATGGAAGTCTGTGATATTCTTAAAATCTCTGACAACGAAATTCAGTTCGTAACAGGCGAAGAAGATTATGACAAGGGTATCGAAATCATCCGTAAAAAATTCAATACAAAACTTGTATGCCTTACTCTTGGTAAAGATGGCAGCCGTGCTTACTACAAAGATCTTCGCGTGGAAGTTCCTGGATTCTATCAGCCAAATGTTGTGGATACCACAGGTGCTGGTGATACCTTCTGCGGTTGTGTATTAAGCTATGTAATCGAACATGGTTTAGATAATCTTACCGAAGAGAACTTAAAAGAAATGCTTACATTTGCTAATGCAGGGGCTTCTTTAATTACAACAAAAAAAGGCGCAATTCGCTCCATGCCAGAAAAGGCAATGATTGAAGAATTGATTGAGAAATAATTCCATTTCCTTATATAATGAAATGATTATGAGAAAACACGATAACTAGATAGGATAGAGATAAATTTATGAAAAAACAAGAATTAGTATTTCAGAAGAGATTAGAACGTCATCATGATGAGTTAAAGTGGCTGTATATGGAACTTTATCATAATGAAGATATGTTTGCAGAACTTTGTGAAAAACTCCATGATTATTACATGGAACGTGCTGAGTGGTTAAAGGAGCTTGACCTGGAAAGAGAGAGTGATCCTACTTGGTACAAAGGCAATGATCTTCTCGGAATGATGTTATATATTGATAACTTTGCAGGAAATTTAAAGGGTGTAAAAAATAAGTTAAGATACTTAGAGTCCTGCAATGTGAACTACATCCATTTGATGCCATTCCTTGATACTCCAAAAGGACGTTCTGATGGAGGTTATGCTGTTTCAGATTTCCGTAAAGTAAGGGAAGATCTGGGAACCATGGAAGACCTTGCGAAACTTTCTGAAGCATGTCATAAAAAAGGGATGAACCTTTGCATGGACTTCGTAATGAATCATACTTCCGAAGATCATGAATGGGCGAAAAAGGCAAAAGAAGGTGACGGAGAGTACATGAGCCGTTATTTCTTCTTTGATAATTATGATATTCCGGCAGAGTATGAGAAAACCGTGCCTCAGGTATTTCCAACGACTGCTCCTGGAAACTTTACATGGTATGAAGAGGTTGGCCATCATGTTATGACAACCTTCTACCCATATCAGTGGGATTTAAATTATAAAAATCCTCGCGTATTCAACGAAATGATGTATAACTTCTTATTCCTTGCGAACCATGGTATGGACATCATTCGTATTGACGCAGTACCATATATCTGGAAAGAACTTGGAACAGACTGTCGTAACCTTCCACAGGTTCACACCATCGTTCGTCTCATGCGTATGATTGGTGAGATTGTATGTCCTAGCGTAGTGCTTCTCGGTGAAGTAGTTATGGAGCCAATCAAGGTGGTACCTTACTTCGGTACTCTTGAAAAACCAGAATGTCATATGCTTTATAATGTAACAACAATGGCAACCACATGGCATTCTGTAGCGACCAGAGATGTACGTCTTTTAAAGAAACAGATGGATATCGTCAATGCTCTTCCAAAAGATTACACCTTCTTAAACTATCTTCGTTGTCACGATGACATCGGCTGGGGACTTGATTATGCAACACTTCTTACCTGGGGAATGGAAGAGGTTTCCCATAAGAAATTCTTAAATGATTTCTTCACAGGTAAGGTGGAAGGAAGTATCAGCCGAGGCGAATTATACAATGATGACCCAATCATAATGGATGCCCGTTTCTGTGGTACCACATCTTCCATGTGTGGTATGGAAGTTGCTTTGGCCGATATGGATGAAGAACAGATTAAAAACGCAGCAAGAATGGATCTTATGCTCCATGCATATATGTTTACACAATCCGGTATTCCAATGCTTTATAGCGGTGATGAAGTAGGACAGGTAAATGATTATTCCTACAAAGAAGACCCGGACAAAGCGGTGGATTCTCGTTATGTTCACCGTGGCGCAATGGATTGGGAACTTGCAAAGAAACGTACCAGCAAAAAAACCAGCCAGGGTATGATCTTCCAGGGATTAAAACAGTTAGAGCAGCTTCGTAAAGAGAGCCATGTGTTTGATGCAGACGCACAGGTTTGGACAGTGGATACTTATGATGATAGTATTCTTTGTATCATCCGTCATAAAGACGGGGAGCAGATGTGCGGTATCTTTAATTTCAGCGAATGGGATAAGACCGCATGGATCGATGAAGAAGGCGATTATGTTGATATGATCACTGGAGAAGAACGTGTGATGAAAGCAGTGAACATTCCAGGACATGACTTTATCTGGGCGAAGAGAAAATAAATAAAAAACAATAATAGGCTGTGACTTACAGAAATTCTGATGTTTTATGGGGTCACAGCCTTTTTTTGGAAGTAGAATATTGAATAAAAAGCTTTAGAAACTTGTGGAAAATATGTTCAAATATGAGAAAATGGGGATCTTATGAAGAAAACCTTGAAAAAATGCTTTGAACAATGTAGAGTATTAAAGTGAATTTTATTCGGGATCTTTTGGTGTGCTTACACATTTTCCCGGTCTATATATGAGAAAGAATGAAAGATATCGTAAAAAGAATCGGAGGTAGACAAAGATGAAAAAAGTTGTTAAATTTGGCGGCAGCTCTCTTGCAAGTGCTGACCAGTTCAAAAAAGTTGGTGATATCATCCGTGCAGATGAAAGTCGTGTATATGTGGTTCCATCTGCTCCAGGTAAGAGATTCAACGGAGATACAAAAGTAACAGACATGCTTTTAGAGGCCTATGAGATGGCAGTAGAAGGGAAAGATCTTGCTTCTCAGATTGCTAAAATTAAAGCTCGTTATGATGAAATTATCGAAGGATTAGAATTAACAGACTTCAGCTTAGATGAAGATTTTGAAATTATTGCAGATAAGCTTGCAAATGACCCACAGAAAGATTATACAGCTTCCCGTGGTGAATACTTAAATGGTAAAATTATGGCCAGATATCTCGGTGTTACTTTTATTGATGCAGCAGAGGTGATCTTTTTCAACGAAGAAGGTGGACTTAATCCATACAAAACTCAGAAAGTTCTTTCCAAACGTCTTGCTGAATGTGAGAGAGCGGTTGTTCCTGGTTTCTATGGCCTTGGAAAAGATGGCAATGTGCAGACCTTCTCCCGTGGTGGCTCTGATGTAACTGGATCTCTTGTAGCTCAGGCTTGTAAAGCAGACCTTTATGAAAACTGGACAGACGTTTCCGGTTTCCTTGTTGCAGACCCTCGTCTTGTAGAAGAACCAGAAACAATCAAATACATTACATACCGCGAATTACGTGAACTTTCTTACATGGGTGCTTCCGTTCTTCATGAGGATGCGATCTTCCCAGTACGTCACTGCGGTATTCCAATCAACATCCGTAACACAAACCGTCCTCAGGATGAAGGTACATGGATCGTGGAAGCAACTGGACAGAAGCCAGATTATGTTGTAACTGGTATTGCTGGTAAAAAAGGTTTCTGTACAATGCTTATCACAAAAGCCATGATGAACTCAGAGATTGGTTTTGGACGTAAAGTTCTTCAGGCATTGGAAGATAGCCAGATTTCTTTTGAACATATGCCATCCGGTATTGATACTATGACAGTAGTTATCCACGAAGATGAATTCTTAGAAAAAGAACAGCAGGTTATTTCTGCAATTCATCGTTATGCTTCTCCTGACAGCATTGAAATTGAAACAGATCTTGCCTTAGTTGCTGTAGTAGGTCGTGGCATGCGTTCTGCAAGTGGTACAGCTGGCAAGCTTTTCTCCGCATTAGCTGATGCAAATGTAAATGTTAAGATGATCGACCAGGGATCTTCTGAATTAAACATTATCATCGGTGTAAGAAATTGTGATTTTGAAAAAGCAATCCGCGCAATCTACCGTAAATTTGTTGGTAGCAAAAGCGGAAAATAGGTAAGAGGGAGAAAAGAATGAAACATACATTAAAGAGAGCAACATTATTCTTAGTATTGGTGGTAGCTCTTATGACATGCAGCGTCCAGGCATCTGCAAAAGTAATCTATACCGGAAATCTGGATGTTGATACAAGAATCGAGAAAATTATCAAGAAAAATACAAAACCAGGTATGAGTAAAAAGCAACAGTTAAAAGCATGTTTCGTTTATCTGGTTCAGCACATGACATACACACATCATAAAAATGGTAAGACAAAAGTAGTCATCACCAATAAAGACCGTGCTGCCATGAAAGCGAAAATCAAAGAACTGAAGGCAGAGAAAGGAATCAAATTCAGCAAAAAGTTCCGCAGAGATTTTATCAGTGCCAGAACTTTAAGGGGCACCTGTAAAGGTCAATCGGCAATGATGGGTATGATTGCCAATCATCTTGGTTATCGAGCTGGTTATGTTACCGGAGTGTTCTATGGAAGCCATAAGGTAGTTGGTCATTGGTGGAGTTATCTGATTTATAAAGGCAAACGCTACGAATGTGATGTGAACGCTGCCAGTGTAAGAAGATATCGTAAAAGTGGTGGCCTTAAATACTTCATGCAGCCAGCCAGAGGAAAATGGAGAAGAACACATAAACCATTTTAATAATTGAATCGATGAATATATGAGCTGTCTCATCCTTGTGATGTGGCAGCTTTTCTATTTGGTTTATGAATCATTTCTCTTAAAACCATAAAAATTTAATATAATGTCACAATATTGTGATGAAGAAAATGAAAAACAGGCAATTAAATCCTTCAAATGAGCAGATTATTCATCTTGGAATGCTTGATATTTCTAAAACGATATGGTAGAATATCACACATCAATATTCATTTTCTGTCTGTTTGAAGAATGGGAAGCTTTTGGACAGATGATAAAAAATGAAATTAGAACTTAACAATAATTCTTTTTAGGAGGATGTAACGATGAGAAAAATGAAATCTATTGTGGCAGTTGTTATGGCAGCTGCAATGGCATTCGGTATGGTGGGCTGTGGTGGCTCTGATACTGGTGCTGCAGAATCCACAGGTGCAGCTACAGCTGTAGCAAGTGATTCTGATCTTAATGTTATGATCGAAACTCCAGTTGAGTCTCTCGATCCTCAGTTAGCAACAGATGGTACTTCTTTCGAAGTAATCGCTGACTACACAGATGGTTTAATGCAGATGGCAGAAGACGGTACACCTGTTAATGCGATTTGTGAATCTTATGAAGTATCTGAAGATGCATGTATGTGAACTTCCTAAATTTTTGCACCTTAAGTATTTTTTCTGATTAAAAACCCATA
>JAUNNI010000015.1 GCA_030531555.1 Eubacteriales bacterium
GCTAATCAGTCTGTCGGACTTCTATAGTCCGACAAACTGGGAATGATTTAATTAATTAGTGGTTTAGACAATGCTTTTGATAAACTGAACGATTAACTATTAGTCCGGCCTCTATCTAGTGGATAATCATGGTAGCGAGCCGGATTCTACTTGAAAATTGATATGGGGGTAATAGTAATGAAAAGAACAACACCAAGACAGATAAGAAAAAGAACCTTCATTATCTTAGGAGCAGGATTACTGATCGCATTGCTTGGGATTGCAATGAATGAACTGACCGCTGTGATTATGATTGGTTTGCTTATCATGTTTTCTTCAATAATCCATCATGCAATCTGCTATCGGTGTCCGCATTGTGGAAAATTCCTTGATAGAAGTACTGGTGAATTTTGCCCCGGCTGTGGAAAGAAAGTAAATGAGCTGGAGTAATAATATAATTATTAGGGTGCAGAACCGAATACTACAATCAAAAAATCACCCTAAAAGAAAATTGGATATAAACGGGAGAGCATGAAGCATCCAATTCATTAATTATCAGGAGGTTCATAATCCTTCTGCCAGAAGATTTATTCAGGAGGCGGTGTCAATGTCAAAGAACGTATATAAAGTACTATCAATTATATTTTTAATAATCACGATAATTGGAGTGATAGCATTTTTGGGTGGAGCCAGAAAAGTCAATGCTGGTGCAGTTATATGTCCCGCAATTATAACAGCTATAGCATTCAAAAACCTTACAGATCATAAAAATGATACACATTGAATTAGCGAGCGAATTAGTAGTTGACTATTAGAAAATCAAGGATGCAACTGCAGGTTGACAAAGTTCAAGCCCTATTTGGTGGCTATGCAACCACAATTTTGCTATTCTATAGCCAGAAATGCAAAGGAGGTAGAGGAATGAATATTGCTGACAGAATTCAAAAATTACGAAGGACCAAGGGCATTTCACAGGAGCAGCTTGCAAATGTGGTTGGAGTATCAAGACAAGCAGTATCAAAATGGGAAAGTGAGCAGACTATTCCGGATCTTGATAAGATTATTATTATGAGTGAGTACTTTGGAGTGACTACGGACTATCTTTTGAAAGGACTTGAGCCTATAAAAGAAGAAAAGAGCGTTGGAAAATCTTATGATATCAGAGTATTCGTTTCAACACTGTTGGCTTGTTTAGGGATTGTAAATATGTGCTTATTGCCGCTATGGGCTAAACTATATCAAACTTTTATTTTTGCAAATGAGCACGAGGCATATACTGATGCGAATTGGTATATTTTTCATTATCCACTTGTAAGTTTGTTGTACTTATCGATTGTACTCATATTATTTGGGGCCGGATGGCTATTATATATCATGAAAAAGAGAAATATGTAAATAATCCTCTTAAATCAGAAGAATGGTCGTAGACAATTACCAGGTCTACTATGTTGTCCGTTCTAGAGTTGTAACGGTTATTGCAGTGTTTAATGGGGCATCTGACGTTCATCCACGATTACGAGAAAGAAACGAATAAGAAGTTTTGATTGTACAGCCAGCAAATCAATAAAGGTTTGCTGGCTAAAATAATGCCATTTTTAGGTTTTGCGTTGTTTTGTTGAGGATATCTTAAAAATAAACAAAAAACTTGTTTTAAAACGAGATTTATGGTAAGATATTCATGGAGGTGAATACCATGAAACTATTACGTGTGAAAGCCAGTCATTTCAAAAACTGTAAGGATGAATTCACCATTGATTTCATCGCACAGTCTAAGAAAA
Source organism: Eubacteriales bacterium (assembly GCA_030531555.1). Lineage (GTDB taxonomy): Bacteria > Bacillota > Clostridia > Lachnospirales > Lachnospiraceae > Anaerobutyricum. Next base: position 1,758 of record JAUNNI010000015.1, read on the forward strand.
CAACTGAAGATAAAGAATACGAGCTTCAGGAGATTGCAGACTCTCTGTTCGTTTACAATACTGCTGCTTTTATTGGCAAGAATGCGTCCGGTAAGACTACAGCTATTGAATTATTAGATTGCTGTTATTCTATCTTGAGTGATTTTCGTCTGGAGGGTAAGAATTACAGCTACGACAACATCAATCTTGAGATGATCTTCTACCATGAGGGATACGTGTATCGCTACACCACCATCCTTCATTCAGATTCATCTCTTGGAAACAAGGCCGTCTTCTCTGACCAACAGCTTTCCAAGAAGAAATATGCAAAGACGAACCTCAAGGCAATCTACGACGAGAAAAATTTCAAACCAGTGTCCGGTATAGGTATTCTTCCGGAGGATACTTCCATTGTATTCTTTGTGTTGAAAAAGAAAGAAACCAGAGCCGTCTATTTCGACAGCAATGGTCTTGGTGTAGATACTTACCAGCTTTTGTTTAAGGCACTGAAGAATTATTCCATTTCCGGAGAGTACTTGAGCAACATCATAAAGATATTTGATGATACCATTCAGGATTTACAGATGATTGATGACCACAACTATCGCCTCACCTATCAGGATAAGAGTGAGGTTATTTCTGATAAGGAATTGATCTATCTTCTTTCCAGCGGTACCACCAAGGGACTTCTGCTCTACGTCATCGTAGTCGCATCCTTGAAAAATGGTTTCGATCTGCTCATCGATGAAGTCGAGAATCATTTCCATAAGACCCTTGTTGAGAACATGATTAGTCTTTATAAAGACAAATCTGTAAACAAGAAGAATGCTTCTTTAATTTTCACCACGCATTACTGCGAGGTACTGGATCTCTTCAATCGTCAGGACAACATCTGGATCTCCAAGGCAGATGGGCAGGTTTATCTTACGAACATGTACGAGGGTTACAACGTAAGGCCTGAGCTTCTGAAGAGCCGTCAGTTCTACAACAACGCTTTTCAGACCTCTGTCAATTACGAGGAACTCATGAATCTGAAAAGGAAGCTGAAAAAATGAAGTACCTGATTATGTGTGAAGGCCCAAACGAGCGAGAGATTATCAACATCCTCCTGGAGAATGACCTTCTGAAATTCACAGAAGATGACCTGTTAGGCTTGACCCCGTACCATGCAAGACAGATTGCTTCTTCCGGTCAGGTAAAGACCGAACTTAACATCTATCCCGGTGAAGTTGCCGTGTACCGTATCGGCGATGGCTTGAACGAAAAGCTCAAGATTCCGGCTGAGTACAAGGACAAGATTAAATCGGTAGAAAAGTACTGTACGAAACCGGAACTGGAGATGCTACTCATTATTGCAGAAGAACTTACTTCTGATTATGAAAAGCACAAATCTAAAACCAAACCGAAGATCTACGCTAAGCAGAACATCCGCTGCGGTCGAAAGAAATACGACAACAGCACTGCCTTCTATAGAGACTACTTTGGAGATAATCCTGAACTTCTGGTCAGCTGTATCAAGAAATACAAGCAGCTAAAAGGCGCTCACAAAAACGATGAAGGTTACCTGGCTGATCTTTTGAAATAATACCGAAATCTTAGATTGGGGTTAAAGAAAATTTTATATAAATTTCAATATCTGTGATATGACGTCCCTTCACGATTGAGAAAATAAATGAATAAGTAGTTATAATGATGGTAAAGCCAGCAAATCTATATCAGGTTTGCTGGCTTTAATATTATCCTTTTATTTTTTTCTGGCCTTGTGCTTGTGGCTTGGCACTATATAAAGTTTCTTGGCTTTTTTTAGTATTTGCTTAAAGATACGGTCTTCCTCATCCGTTATTTTTTTTCTGTTGATTCCGAGTATTTCATATATCATCTTTGTGGTTTCTTCGAGTGGATTAGCTTTGTAGCTGAGTGTTTTGATAAAGTTCTGTATCTTTTTTGCATAAGAAGGTTGTTCTATAGGAGCAGATTCGAAATCTTTTTCATGTTCTTGGCGAATCGTCCTTATAACACTGTCTAAATCATTGTGAATATTATGGAAAAAGAATTCTTCTTCATCAATGCAGGCTGCTTCTAAAACACGAAGATATTTATCGTCTGCATCGGGATTATGCTGCTGAACAACTTGCCTGCGCATAATATTTACCCAATCATTCAAACTTTTAATATTCATAGAGGCAATCCCATCAACGTAGATTTCAGCATCAGCAATCAGCTTTAAAAACATAGGATGCTTGATCATCTCGCATAACAATCGATTATTTAATCTTCCACTCTTTAAAATATCAAGTGTTTCATCATCTAAATGTAAATCTGCAATATCATGATTCAATATTTCTCTGGATTCGGATATTCCCAGTAGCCAATCTGCAGACACATCATAAAACTTAGCGAGTTCCAATAGATAAGTGTGGCTGATATCTTTGTCATCCTTCTGTTCATAGTTATCCAATGTGGATTTCGAAATGCCGGTTGCCTTGGCTGCTTCCTCGAGAGAAAGCCCTCTTTCCACACGAAGATCTTTCAGTTTTTCTTGAATAGATAAATTAACTTTCATAGACACCTCCGAGACCTTTTCTTTTATTTTATCATACAGACAAAATATCAATCAACCTTTCTGAATTTTGAAGAAGACCTCTGAAATCACATTTTCACAAACGTGGAAATGTTGGTTTTTTCTGCATTTTTCCTAATTTGTAGACATACGGGACGGCCCCCTTTTTTGTTATATGATGAAGCTACTTCAGCAGATAACGAAAATTGAATGATCGTCCGAGATGATATAAACCGCCATGATCATATGGGAGCGCTTCTATTAAGGAAGACTGGACAGCTCCGAACAGGGGATTTGCCTCCAAGGAACCATCAAGGGAAGAACGGCACAAACTTTAGAAGGAAAGGAGCGAAAGAAAATGAATCTTACAAAGTATGAGAAAGAAACCATACTTCTGACTAGCGAAGGTGATGATAGCTATAATGTCTACACTTTTAATGGAAAATTTAAGCGCAAGCTTAATGATTACGCAGAAAAGTATCCGGAATATTGTAGGAAAATAGCTTCTACGGATGAAGGCAGCGAAACTTTTGAGATAAAGAAAGCAAGAGTCAGTATTCGTCTGCTGCCACCTTATTCAGAGGAACGTCGAAAAGAAGCCTGTGAAAGAGCTAAGAATTCAGAATTGATTAAGTCCCGGCAAAACGAATAATTTCGTAAAAATGATGGATGTAGAGTGGGGGTTTTAGTATTGAATTCAATTGTTTTGGAGATGAAGTTTAAGTGACTCAGATCATATCTTGTTTTCAATAGATACAATTACAAACATTCAATAGAAATGGAGGTTTATCAGTTTGACAAATCGTAAGATGCCCGACACGCTTGAAGGGCTTGATGCTGAAAGAAAAGAAGCGGAGAAAAAAGTTCGGTATTGGGAGAATCGAGAGAAGATACTGAAGCATCAGCAAACTCAGCTTACAAGAAAGGAACGAACTAACAGGCTTTGTATCAGAGCCGGAATGCTGGAATCTTTCCTGAAGAAACCGGAACAACTGACGAATGAACAGGTAATGGAGCTCTTGAAAGTTGCCTTCCGTCAGCCGGATGTGATGGGATTTTTAAGTGAAATGCTGAAAGGTGAAACAGAGATGTGATACGAAAATGTGATACAAATTCAGACCCTTTAGAATAAAGGGCGCAATTATACACCGGTCCGGTGTGATTGCGTTCTTCGAAGAGCCTTAGCCAGGCGGCTCGATAAGAATTGTACGCCATATGGCTTCATTTCTTATCCAAGAGGAACGAAGTTCCCCTTGCGCCGCTTTGCGGCTATCCCCATATTAACAACATTTAAGGACGAGGAGGTGATACAAGATGCCATGTCCTGATTTTAATGTTCGACTGGTATCACGAAAAGCTGGAGAGTCAGCTGTTGCAGCTGCAGCATATCAGAGTTGCAGCAAAATCTATTCGGAATATGATGAGCAATGGAAAAGATACACTTATAAATGGCTTGAGCTGGTACATCAGGAAATCATGCTTCCTGCCAATGCGCCCCCTGAATATGCTGACAGGAAAATTCTTTGGAATGCGGTGGAAGCATCAGAAAAAAGCTGGAATGCCCAGCTTGCCAGACGTCTTCGAATGGCGCTTCCCAGAGAAGTTCCTTCAGAACAGTATGTCACCATGGTCAGGGAATATTGTCAGGAATATTTTGTGAGCAAAGGAATGATCTGTGATTTTGCTATTCACGACAAAGGTGATGGCAATCCACATGTGCATATGCTATTGACACTTAGATCTTTAAATGAGCAAGGCAATTGGTGTCAGAAGTGTATAAAAGAATATATCCTTGATGATGAAGGGAATAAGATCCGACTTCCTTCCGGAGAATGGAAAAGTCGTCGGGTTGATGTGAATGATTGGAATAATAAATCAAATTGCGAAGTGTGGAGACATGGTTGGGAAGTTATTCAGAATCGCTATCTTGAGATGAATAACTGCCCAGAAAGAGTGGATCTTCGTTCCTATGCCCGACAGGGAATTGATCAGATTCCCACTGTTCATATGGGACCTGCTGTTGCAGCATTGGAACGTAAAGGTATTCAGACTAATATCGGCAATCTGAATCGTGATATCAGAGAAACGAATTCTCTGATGCAGACAATTCGAAATATTATTCGAGGACTTAAAAACTGGATATCGGATATTTCTGTAGCAAAACAGGCGATTCTTGATGCAATTGCAGAGATGAAAGAACCGACATTAGCTGAAATTCTTGTTCAGTATATGGAACTACGACAGGAGGAACGTAGTACCTGGTCTTCTAAAAGTCAGTTAAAAGGTACTTTATCTGATTATGAGAAGATATCAAAAGCCGTAGATTTCCTAAAGGAGAATAAGATTGAAACAGTGCAGGATCTCAGCATTCATCTGGAACGATTGGAAAAAACGACTGCAGAAGCAAAAGGGATTATCAAGAATAACGAGAAACGATATCAGACCATTAATTCGATTAAGAAGGCAGTGGGTATTCTTGAAAAATACAAACCGATTCATGATGCTTATATGAAAAAAGGATTCAAGATTGCCAAAGATCATTATGCAGAAACTCATAAGGAAGAGCTGGACGCATATAACAGAGCTTACCGTTTCCTTATGAAAGTTGAAGGAAGTGTTGAGATAGACATTGCAAAGCTTGATTCTGAAATTGCTGACAGGAAAAAACAGGATCATAAGGAGCAGGCAAAGTTGGATTTGATTCAGGGTAATCTTGAACAGCTTCGTACTGTCCGGTATTATGTGAGCCGTGTAATGCCAGAAAAGATTGAGCCAAGGACGATGAAAGAACAGCTTGAAATCAGTAAGATAATAGCTGACAGGGAAAATGTAAAACGTACAGAAGGATTAAGCAAAGAGAAGAAACAGAATATTGAGATTTAAGGCACAGACTCTTCACATAGAAGATGTTCCGGTGCCTTTTTGCTTTGAAAGGAAGCGAATCAATGAGCCAGCTATTTTCTATTGTAAAAGCGAATGTTAACGCCAGACAGGCGGCTGACGCATATGGGCTGAAGGTTGGGAGAAATGGTATGGCTTGCTGCCCTTTTCATCGGGATAAATCGCCCAGTATGAAAGTAGACAGGAGGTATTATTGTTTTGGCTGTGGTGTTACTGGAGATGCTATCGATCTGACAGCGAAACTTCTTAACCTTACTCCTAAGGATGCTGCACTGAGGCTGGCTAATGATTTTGGACTTTCGATTTCTGAAAATAGAAAATCAGTACTCAACAGGATAAAAACAGTAAATTCTGATACAGTCCCAGAACTGGAGCCAAAAGAATGGCTGCAGAACGCGGTTAGAATACTACTTCAGTATCGCGATCTATTGAAGGTTTGGGAAACTCAATATGCCCCGAAAAACATGGATGATGAGTGGCATCCTTTGTTTTGTGAGGCATTGAATCAGAAAAATTATATTGAATATTTGTTAGATGAACTGCTGCAATGCAGCAAGGCGCAGTTTATGGAAATGAAAAATTGTTGCAGAAAGGAGGTGGATCGGATTGAGAAAAGACTTAGCGAAGCTCTCACCACAGGAGAAGTTCAGGCTGGCAGAGGAACTAAGAGCAGATGCAGAAGCTCACATTACAGAGATTGATGATCCGGATTGGTTTGATGGGAAAAAGATTGATGAGGTAGCATATTGCGAGCATTTACTGGCTAAGCAGGAGATGCGCTGTATCAATCACAGAATTTATACTATGGATGGTCTGATTGAGGATGATAAATTGCGTGGACGAATAGCAGAAGATCTGAAGCCTTATGTAAGAACGTATCTGGATAAAGCAGTAGAGAGAGTGCTGAGCACCTTAAAGCTTCTTTGTGTTTCAGAGCCTATCAGACCCACAGCTGACAGAGTGCATTTTAGAAATGGAACGTATTATCTTGATGGAAATTTTTGCAATCAGCGTGAATGGACGATGAACCGGCTTCCGGTCGATTATAATCCAGAGGCTGCAGAACCGAAAAAATGGATATCATTTCTTGCAGAACTGATGCATGAAGATGATATCATTACTCTTCAGGAATTCCTGGGTTATACGATGATTGCCACAAATAAAGGACAGTCCATGCTGCTGATCATTGGCAGTGGTGGAGAAGGGAAGAGCAGAATCAGTGCAGTGATGCAGGAATTGTTTGGCAATAATATGAATATCGGAAATATCTGCAAGATGGAATCAGATAAGTTCGCCCCGGCAAATCAGGAAGGAAAACTGTTATTCATAGATGATGATATGAAGATGGAAGCCCTTGCTTCCACGAATGTGATTAAGGCGATTGTAACCTGCGATGGAAAGATGGATCTGGAACGGAAAAATAAACAGAGTTACCAGGGAATGATGTATGTCAGGATGATTGGTCTTGGTAACGGTACGTTAAAGGCCCTGCATGATAAAACAAATGGCTTTTACCGAAGGCAGATCATCATCCAGACAAAGGATAAGCCCGTCAGTCGTGTGGATGATCCCTTCCTTAAAGAAAAGCTGGAGGCAGAGCTTGATGGCATTCTTCTGTGGTGTTTGGAAGGATTGCACCGACTGGTGGCGAACAGATATAAGTTTACCGTCTCTGAAAGATCAAAACTGCTGAAACAAGAGTTTATGGAGGATGATAATAATATCAAGGGATTCCTGACTTCTACAGGATATATTGCATTTGATCCATCGGAGCGATGCACTACAAAGAAGTTGTACGATGTTTACCGGAAATGGTGCTATGACAATGCAGAAAAGCCTATGGCAGCATCAACCTTCAGTAAGTATCTGGCAGGTCATGAAAAAGAACTTCATATCAAGCGTAATAAAAATATCCCTTTTGAGGGTACCAAATATGCAAGAGGATATGAGGGGATAAAGACATTAACGGATGGCTTTGCTCCGATAGTAGATAATTCAGATAATCCGTTTGTATAGGCACTGGGCATACAGGAAAGTGGATATGCTTTTCTGTGTGCAGAGTGTCTTTATTTTTTGAATCATTTAAAAATCTCATGCCTATATGCCTATTTATAGGAAATTACAGGGATTATCAGACCTTTCGTATGCCTGATAATCTGCCGGGGATGCCTGAACTGTGGTTGTCCTTGTCGGGCTAAGCGCCACAGGCATGATAATTGTGTCATTAATAATGACGGTATTACAGGGAGTAGTCATTATGAGTATCAGAAATGAAATTAAAGCAAAACTTGTCGAAGAGGGCGTAACCATGCAGGAAGTCCTCAATCGACTTAAGAAACGATATTGCTGGAGTAACAGCATATCGAATCTGTCCGGGAAACTTGGCAGAGAATCATTAAGATATAAAGAAGTCATTGAGCTTGCCGACGTGCTGGGCTATGACATCATATGGGTAAAAAGGAGGTAAATGCTTATGGCAAAAGAAATTCCCATCTGGGAGAAGTCTAATCTTACTCTGGAGGAAGCTGCTGCATATTCCGGTATCGGTGTTGGCAAGCTGCGAGAAATTACTAATGATAAGAATTGTAATTTTGTTCTCTGGGTCGGCAAAAAACGACTGATCAAGAAACGTTTGTTTGACAAGTATATCGAGGAGGCATACTCAATTTAACATCTGTAGAACTTGCGTGGAAAAAGGGAGTCAGATGTGATATCATTTAGATGTCACATCGAGACTCCTTTTTTGAAAGGAGATCGAATTGGATAAAAAAAGAAAGGATTATAAAGGCCGTGTCCTGAGAACAGGAGAAAGCCAGCGAAAGGATCTGGTCTATCAGTATCGCTATACGGACTGTCATGGAAAGCGTAAGACAGTTTATTCATCCAATCTGCAGGAACTTCGACAGAAGGAAAAGGAAATCCAGAAGCAGATGGATGATGGCATCGATTATGAGGCAGGCCAGATTACAGTTATCGAACTGTTAGAAAAGTATATTAGCCTAAAAAAAGGTGTGCGTTACAATACGCAGGTGAATTACAATTTTGTTCTGAATCTTGTCAGGGCTGAAGCATTTGGGCAGAGAAAGATCAGTACTATTAAGGTCTCAGATGCAAAACTGTGGTTTGCCAAGCTTCAGAAGGATGGAAGAAGTTGTAGTACCATCTCAACTGTCAGAGGGGTTGTGAAGCCTGCATTTCAGATGGCATATGATGAAGATGCGATTCGTAAGAATCCCTTTATCTTTAAGCTGACAGATGTTGTGGTTAATGATGCTGTTCCCAGAGTTGCTCTTACGGAAGAACAGCTGTCTATCTGGATGGATTTTATCAAGAATGACAAGACCTATACCAAATACTATGATGAATTCATCGTTCTTCTGGGAACCGGTATGAGAGTCAGCGAGTTCTGTGGATTGACCATGAGTGATCTGGATTTTAAGAATCGTAAAATTCGTGTAGATCACCAGCTGGTACGTGAACGTGGCGGAAAGTATTATGTCGAAGAGACCAAGACGGCCAGCGGCTGTCGTTTTCTTCCTATGACAGATGAGGTTTATCATGCACTTAAAAGAATGCTGGAGCATCGTCCAAAGGTAAAGAGTGAGCCTATGGTGGATGGCCGTGTCGGATTCATCATGCTTGATAAGAATGGTAATCCTAAAGTTGCACTTCATATTGAAAATGAGATGCGCTGGGCGATGAAGAAGTACCAGAAGCTTTATCCGGATAAACCTTTGCCGAATATTACTCCTCATGTATTCCGTCACACTTTTTGCACAAATTATGCGAATGGAGGAATGGACATCAAGGACCTGCAGTATCTGATGGGACATTCTGATGCCGGAGTAACTCTTAACGTTTACACACATGCAAGCTATGATCATGCAGCCGAACAGATGGCTAAGATTTCTAACTTTCGAAAGAACCCTGATACAGTTGAAGAAGGGGTAACAGCTGCTGTCTAATCAGCAGATATGGTAGTAATACTTAGTGAATTACTACACCATTTACTACACCATTTAGTGGTGTAGTTACATAGATTTATAGAGACTTACATGAAATTGACAATAAACCAAAAGTCGGAAAAACCTTGTAAAATCAAGGGCTTTGAGACTTATGGAGGGATATAGAGATTATGATTAAAGTGTTATTTATCTGCCACGGCAATATCTGCCGCTCACCTATGGCAGAATTCATTATGAAAGATTTAGTGAAAAAAGAAGGTTTAGAGGACTGGTTCCTCATTGAATCCGCAGCCACAAGCTCGGAAGAAGTATGGCGCGGAGTTGGCAATCCGGTTTATCCACCGGCTCGCCAGGAATTGGCTCGCCACGGTATTTCCTGTGAGGGAAAAAGAGCCAGAGTTCTTGTGAAGGAAGACTATGAAAAATACGATTATTTAATTGGTATGGAAAGATATAACATCCGTAACATGAATCGTATTTTAGGCCAGGATTATGCGGAGAAAATTTATAAGATGATGAGCTTCACAAAAGAAGGGGGAGACATTGCAGACCCATGGTATTCCGGCGATTTTGAAGGTGTTTATAAACAGATTGAGAGAGGATGTAAAGGATTTTTAGAATACTTAAGAAGGAATAAAGAGTGTTAGGAGAGAAGAGGTAACAGAATGAGAAATATTTTGATGATTGAAGCAAGTTTGAAGGAAAATCCATTTTTCAGTAAATCTATTGAGACTTTAGGTTGTGATGAAAATGGAGAGGAGATGTTTGGAGAAGTCTTTGAAATTACAACTTGTAGTCAGTTGCGCGAATATGAAGAGTTAAATGATTTTGCCATTGCCATTACTAGTTTTATGATGGATGCCATTGATCCATTTGATCTTCTTGTTGTAACAGCAGCCAGCGATGAAAATATTCTTCGCTGGAGTCTGGAAATCAAATTGGAAGGTGATCAGATCAGCCTGAGAACGATTGATTGGAAGAATGGTCAGTGTGTTTATAAACACGAAGATAAATAATTTAATACTTTACCACATTAAAATAAGAAGAAACTCTTGAATAATAGCTATCAATATTCTTGATAGCTATTATTTATTTTATGAAATATATTAATTTGACGGAAGTATGAGATGTTTGTTATTATTAATCCGTGACTCAGGCACTTTCATACTTTTATATGTTAAAGTGTTATTATATTTTAAAGGGGTAAAGGAGAAAAAACAATGAGAAAAAAATTATTCGCAGTTGCAATGGCAGCAACTATGGCAATTTCCATGGCAGCATGTGGCGGCTCTAATGCAGACACATCCGCAGAATCTACAGGCGCAGCAACAGGTGATTCCTACAAGGTAGGTATCTGTCAGTTAGTTCAGCATCCAGCTCTTGACGCTGCTACAGAAGGTTTTAAAGAAGCGTTAACAGAAGAATTAGGTGATGCAGTTACATATGACGAACAGAACGCACAGGGCGAACCTAATACATGTTCTACAATCATCAATGGTTTTGTATCTGATGGTGTTGATCTTATCATGGCAAATGCTACACCAGCTCTTCAGGCTGCACAGGCAGGTACAAATGAAATCCCTATTCTTGGTACTTCCGTAACAGAATATGGTGTTGCACTTGGTATTGAAAACTTCGATGGTCTTGTTGGAACAAACATTTCCGGTACATCCGATCTTGCTCCACTTGATGAACAGGCTGCAATGTTAAATGAATTATTCCCAGACAAAAAGAAAGTTGGTCTTTTATACTGTTCTGCAGAAGCTAACTCCCAGTATCAGGTTGATACTGTAAATGCTGCACTTACAGATCTTGGTTATACATGTACATACTATACATTTACAGACTCTAACGACATTTCTTCCGTAGTTACAAAAGCTGTTTCTGAATGTGAAGTTATTTACGTTCCTACAGATAACGCAGCAGCTTCCAACACAGAACTTATCAATAACATCTGTTTAGATGCAAAAGTTCCTGTAGTTGCTGGTGAAGAAGGTATCTGTGCAGGTTGTGGTGTTGCTACACTTTCTATCAGCTACCATGATCTTGGTGTTGCTACTGGTAAAATGGCTGCTAAAATCTTAAAAGGTGAAGCAAAAGTAGAAGAAATGCCAATCGAATACGCTCCACAGTTCACAAAGAAATACAACAAAACAAATTGTGAAGCACTTGGTATTACAATTCCAGAAGGCTACGAAGCAATCGAGGAGTAATACAGAATGGTTAGTTTAGTAAATGCTTTACCGGGAGCGGTTGCTCAGGGTTTAATATGGGGCATTATGGCGATAGGTGTATATCTCACCTATCGCGTTCTTGATATTGCGGACCTTACCGTTGATGGTTCTTTGGGAACTGGTGGTGCCGTATGTATCATGCTTATGCTCACAGGACATAATGTATGGGTTTCCTTATTGGGAGCCATTGCGGCTGGTATGTTAGCCGGTTTTGTTACAGGTATCTTACATACTTTTATGGGAATTCCAGCAATTCTTGCCGGTATTCTTACTCAGCTTGGTTTATATTCCATCAATTTAAAAACCATGGGAAAATCGAATCAGGCAATCAATGTTGACAACTATAAGTTATTGATCTCTCTTCGTTTTGTAAAAGGAGTATCGATTTATAAAAATACAATCTTTGTTGTTGCATTGATCACTATTGTTTTAATTGCACTTTTATATTGGTTCTTTGGAACTGAGCTTGGTAGTTCCATGCGTGCGACTGGATGTAATCCAAATATGTCACGTGCGCAGGGTATCAACACGAATTTTAATATTGTGCTTGGACTCATGCTTTCCAACGGACTGGTTGCCCTTTCCGGTGCACTTTTATGTCAGTATCAGGGATTTGCTGATATCAACATGGGACGTGGTGCCATCGTAATCGGTTTGGCTGCAGTTATTATCGGACAGGCTGTATTTGGCAAGATCTTCCGTAATTTCGCGCTGAAACTTTTGGGGGTTGCATTTGGTTCTATCATTTACTATCTGGTTCTTCAGCTGGTAATCTGGATGGGAATTGATACTGACCTCTTGAAATTACTCTCTGCAGTTGTAGTAGCAATCTTCTTATCCGTACCAACCATGAAGAGTCGCTATTTTTCAAAAGGAGGGAAATAAAAGATGTTAGAATTGATTAATATTTGCAAAACATTTAATAAAGGCACTGTGAATGAAAAACAGGCTTTAAATGGTTTATCCCTCAAATTAAATGAAGGTGATTTCACAACGATCATTGGCGGAAATGGTGCTGGAAAATCCACCATGTTGAATGCAATTTCTGGTGTTTGGCCAGTCGATGAAGGCCAGATTCTCATCGATGGAGAAGATATTACAAAACTTCCAGAATATAAACGTGCTAAATTCTTAGGACGTGTTTTCCAGGATCCTATGACAGGAACCGCTGCCACCATGAGTATTAATGAAAATATGGCTCTGGCGAATCGACGTGGAAAGAGAAGAACATTACGACCTGGAAATCCAGCCCATGAAAGAAAATTTTTCAAAGAACAGGTTGCAAGACTTGGTCTTGGTCTGGAAGATCGTATGACCAGCAAAGTTGGTTTATTATCTGGTGGACAGAGACAGGCAATCACACTTCTCATGTCCACATTGAAAAAACCAAGACTTCTTCTTTTGGACGAACATACTGCGGCACTTGATCCAAAAACTGCTGCAAAAGTATTGGAGCTTACTAAGGAAATGGTAGAAGAGCAGAATCTCACTGCTTTGATGGTAACTCATAATATGAAGGATGCCATCCATCTTGGTAACCGTCTCATCATGATGCATGAGGGCAGAATTATTTATGATGTATCTGGTGAAGAAAAGAAGAATCTTAAAGTCGAAGATCTTCTTCGTAAATTTGAAGAAGTAAGCGGAGAGGAATTCGCAAACGACCGTATGATGCTTGCAAAATAAATATTTTATAATAAGATAAGAGCTGTTACGCATTTGCATAACAGCTCTTTTGATATTTTATACTAATATTTCATATCCATATCTTGGATCGCCGACCTCGTCTCCATCCACCAGATACAAGAGTCCACACAGTGTAAAACCACTTTTGGATAGAGCATGCTGCATAGACTGATTCTCCGGATGGGTATCGATACGGATGCTTTTTGCTCCATTTGCTCTGGCAAAATCAGCCACCTTCGAGAATAAAAATGGTGCGATATTACGCCCACGGAAACGTTGCGCTGTGGCACAACGATGAATGGTTGCATAAACAGCATCGTCATCGGTCAACCATTTTCCTTCCGCAAATGATTCATAAGAGGGTTCTTTGGTGAGAGTAACTGCACATACGGCGGCCACTTCATTTTCCAGGGTAACAACATATCCAATTCCATCTGCTACATCTTGTATAAAAATCTCTCGGCTTGGATAATTGCCTCTTTGCCATTGGTTGATTCCACGACTTTTTAATAATAATTTTCCTTCTTCTGCAATTTTTTCCATGGCATCAATATCATCCAGGGTTGATTTGCGAAAATTTAGTTCATCTAAAAATTGAATTGATTGATTCATTCTTTTTCTTCTTCTAAGACAAATGTGACCACATCTCGGTTGATTTCCTGCAAAGTTTTTCTGGTATTGATTCCATAATAGCCATCTAAAAGAACATGATCTTTCCCTGCCTCTGTACTCAAAATGTAATTGACATCATCATAAAGGATATATGGAGTTGTAGTGCGGACGATCAGTTCCTTTAAAACACGTTTTAGCTGATTGAGATTGTATGGCCAGCTATAGCTTTTCATCAAATCCATGGCGTTTGGAGCAAATCCAATAACCTGTTTTCCGAAACGAGTATTGTACTCATTGAGATATAAAGCACAATATCTCTTAGTTCAGCAGGGTGTTCATATCATTGAATTCCTTCAGTTAGATGAATTAGCAGCAGATAAGGAATATGAATTCTGCTTCATCTGTACACCATCTAAGATTAAAGGTGCAACTGGTATGTTTATTCGTCCAATCGCAATCGTATAATTTATACCATAATCATATTTCATTCTTTCAATTGCATAATTGATGCAAGACAACAGGCTCTCTACTTAAAGTAGAGAGCCTGTTTGTTGTATAGCAATATTTATTTTTTAAAATGTAAGATAGATTCTGGTTTAGAGCCATAGGCTTCGATCAGAAGAGATGCTTTTTCATAGGCAGTTTCTACTGCGGTAGATACCGCACCATAATCTCCAGTGATACCAATTATAACTTCATTAGTATGCGATAAGTTATAAGATGGAGTTCCATGCCAGATAATCTCAACATCTGCAGCTTTCATGGCAGTATCCGCAGCCACCATGGCAATTCCAGCCGGTCCTGCACAGACAAAACCAAAAGCGCGGTCTAAAGGAGTGTTGAAAATCTGATGAAGAATTCTACCAGCTCTGGCCACGTAATGCATCTCCATATGTCCCACTTCATTGATATAGATACGTTCTGCACGTTCATCAATGCCTTTTAAGGCAAGTTCCACACAACGACGGCAATCTGTAACATTTGGACCACCAAGAACGAAAAGATTTCCATGACCACTGTAGCCTTCTGTATCTCTTGGTAATTCAAAAATCAGTAATTCGACATCAGCGGATTTTGCAGCATCATCAATGGCGATGGCTTGCGCGGCTGCACCAACCCTTGATGTGAGAATGGCAAGAGAACGATAGGTTTCTGGAATCTTCAGTAATTCTCTAACGATTGGGTCAATAGAAGGAATTACCATACCAATGGTGTGACCTGCAGCTGTTCCCACATATTCAATTAAGTCAGGATGAAAGAGTTCTTGCATCATTTCTTTTTCCCCTATCGGCTTATTGTTTTAATTTTGTACAATGATTTTTAATGGCTTCGAAGCTTTCTTTGCTGATCACATGTTCAATCTTGCAGGCATCTTTTTCTGCAATTTCAGAGTCCACTCCGAGATATTCTAAGCAAGAAGTAATCAGCTTATGTCTTTCATACACCATTTCTGCGATGGCCTGTCCTGTTTCTGTCAGGTAAATATAACCGGCATCTGTCATAGTAATATGCTGTTTTTCACGAAGGTTCTTCATGGCAATGCTAACACTGGATTTTTTGAAATCCAATTCATTGGCGATGTCAACGGAACGAACAACAGGGAGTTTCTGGCTAAGGATTAGAATCGTTTCGAGATAGTTCTCTGCAGATTCATTATACTTGTCTTTCAAATCTATTCACCTCAAATTTTAATACAATTCATACTTTTATTAAATTTCTAATAATCGCTGTACTATTTTAACATATTTTTGAAAATGATTCAATAAAATTAGGAAAATACACACTTTTTCTTTCTACTTATATATGATAAAGTAGGAAGGTATGGTTATGAAATATTGATACTAGGATGTATAAAATGAAAGGAAGAAGATATGAAAACCGTGTTACATTTTATGTCCTCTTACAAAAAAGAGAGCGTGCTTGCCCCTCTTTTTAAAATGTTTGAGGCATTACTTGAATTATTCGTACCTTTGGTAGTTGCATCCATCATTGATGTGGGAATTCTAAAAGGAGATAAATCTTTTATTATCACACGTTGTCTGATGATGCTTGCTCTTGCTGTCTTTGGTATGGTTTGTGCCATTACTGCACAGTATTTTGCGGCAAAAACAGCGGTTGGGTCTGCTGCAGCTATGCGAAAAGAATTGTTCCAGCACATTTTATCTTTTGGCTATGTGGAGATGGACCAGGTGGGAAGTTCTACTCTGATCACTCGTATGACCAGTGATATCAATCAGGTGCAAAATGGAATTAATATGGCACTTCGTTTATTTTTACGTTCCCCATTTATTGTATTTGGGGCTATGATCATGGCTTTTACCATTGATTGGAAAGCTGCCATGATTTTTGTGGTGACCATTCCTCTTTTAAGTGTGGTTGTGTTTGGAGTCATGTTTGTCACGAAACCTATGTATAAAAATGTACAGGCAGGTGTGGACCGAATCCTTGGGATTACCAGAGAGAATCTGACGGGAGTTCGTGTTATACGTGCCTTCCATCAGGAAAAAGGGGAGATCCAGCGTTTCAATGAGGCCAATGAGGAATTAACGGTATTGCAAAAACTAGCCGGTAGAATTTCTGGTCTTACCAATCCGCTGACCTTCGTCATCATTAATTTTGCCATTTTGTTTTTGATTTATACCGGCGCTTTGCGAGTAAATGATGGAACATTATCCACAGGTCAGGTGGTTGCATTATATAATTACATGTCCCAGATTCTTGTGGAACTTGTAAAACTGGCCAACTTGATTATTCTTGAAACAAAAGCCATCGCCTGTATGAACCGTATTGATGATATCTTTGCGGCAAAAGCATCCATGAAAGGTGGCAATGAAGTCTTTGGAGATAAAAAAGAAAAAGGTATCGCCATTTCATTTGATGATGTTTCCTTCACTTATGAAGGGGCTAGAGAAGCATCTTTACAAAACATATCTTTTGAGGTTAAAGCAGGAGATACTCTTGGTATCATCGGTGGTACCGGCGCTGGTAAATCATCATTAATTCAGTTGATTGCGAGATTCTACGATGCAAGTGAAGGAAAAATTCTTTTGGATGGAAAAGCCATTGAATCCTATGACTTAAGTGAACTTCGCCATGACATTTCGTTGGTACCACAAAAAGCACAGCTTTTTAAAGGAAGTATCCGTGAAAATCTTCTTTTTGGAAATGATCAGTTAACTGAGAAAGATCTGGAGAGAGCTTTGGAGATCTCCCAGGCTAAAGAATTCGTAGATGCCAGAGAAGGTGGTTTAGATGCCCCTGTGGAACAGGGTGGTAGAAACCTTTCTGGTGGCCAGAAACAGCGTCTTACCTTAGCACGTGCCATCGCCAGAAATGCTGGCATCTTAATCATGGATGACAGTGCCTCTGCTCTCGATTTTGCAACCGATGCAAAGCTTCGTAAAGCCATCAAGGAGATGGAAGATCGCCCAACGACGATCATTGTTTCCCAGAGAGCATCCTCCATGATGCATGCCGATCAGATTCTTGTATTAGAGGATGGAAAGATGGCAGGCCTTGGAAGCCATGAAGAACTGATGAAATCCTGTGAAGTATATCAGGAAATCTATGGTTCCCAGTATGAGTAAAGGTGGTGTGGATATGAGTCAGAAAAAAGAAGTATCAAAAAGAGAGACTTTTAGAAAACTGTGGAAATATCTGTCCGGCCACTGGTTCTTCTTAGTATTATCAATCGTTATGGCTGCAGGAACCGTTGTGGGTTCTCTCTATATCCCAATTCTTGTGGGAAAAGCCATTGATCAGATTATTGGACAGGGAAATGTAAATATTTCAGCTATTTTACGAATTCTTATGACAGGTGCAGCTGTGATTCTTTTTACTTCGGCAGCTCAGTGGATAATGAATATCTGTAATAACCGCATCACTTTCCATGTCACCAGAGACATTCGAAACGATGCCATGAGAAAAATTGAAATTCTTCCTTTAAAATATATTGATGGTCATCCTTATGGGGATGTGGTAAGCCGAGTAATTACCGATGTTGATACCTTTGCGGATGGTCTTTTGATGGGGTTTACTCAGTTTTTTACAGGAATTGTTACCATTTTTGGCACCATTGGTTTTATGTTCTCCATTCATTTTAAAATTGCACTTTTAGTGGTATGTCTTACACCAATTTCTCTTTTGGTGGCAAGATTTATTGCAACGCACACTTATGATATGTTCCAGCTGCAGTCTAAAACTCGAGGAGAGCAGACGGCGCTGATAGAAGAAATGATGGAAGGACAAAAGGTTGTCAAAGCATTTGGTTATGAAGATAAGGCGAATGAGCGTTTCCAGGATGTCAATGAACGTCTTGCAAACTACTCTTTACGTGCCACATTTTTCTCCTCCATCACCAATCCAAGCACACGTTTCGTAAATAGTATTGTTTATGCTTCTGTGGCTTTAAGTGGAGCTTTTGTGGCTTTATCCGGACGTTTAAGCATCGGACAATTATCTTGTCTTTTAAGCTATGCAAACCAATATACAAAACCATTTAATGAGATTTCCGGTGTGATCACAGAGTTACAGAATGCTTTTGTATGCGCTGCCAGAATTTTGGAATTAATTGAAGAAGAGCCTCAGATTCCAGAAGATGAGAATGCGGTGGTTCTTGATCAGGTGGAAGGAAATGTTTTATTAGAAAATGTAGATTTCTCTTATGAAGCATCACAGAGGCTGATTGAAGATTTCAATCTCAATGTAAAAGCAGGTCAGAGAATTGCCATTGTCGGTCCTACCGGTTGCGGAAAGACGACCATTATTAACCTACTCATGCGTTTTTACGATGTTAATGATGGAAAGATTGCTGTGGATGGAGAAGATATTCGTAAAGTGACAAGAGAGAGCCTCCGTTCTTCTTATGGTATGGTATTACAGGATACCTGGCTTCGCTCTGGCAGTATTCGTGATAATATTACTATGTTTGACTCTTCTTATACCGATGAAGAGATTATTAAGGCAGCCAAAGAAGCACATTCCTGGAGCTTTATCAAACGTTTGCCAAATGGTCTGGATACCATGATTCATGAAGATGGATCTGGAATGAGCCAGGGGCAGAAACAGCTCTTATGTATCACAAGAGTTATGCTTTGTCTGCCAAGTATGCTGATTTTAGACGAGGCTACATCCTCCATCGATACCAGAACCGAATTAAAGATCCAGAATGCGTTTGCTAAAATGATGGAAGGGCGTACCAGCTTTATTGTTGCTCACCGTTTATCAACAATTAAGAGCGCCGATATCATCCTTGTTATGAAGGATGGACATATCATTGAGCAAGGAAACCATGAAAGTCTGATGGCGAAGGGTGGATTCTATCATACTCTATATCAGAGTCAGTTCCAACAATAGCATAATAGTTAAGGTCCATATCATGATTGTGATATGGACCTTTATTCTTGTCTGATTTTTTCTAAGAAAATTGCCTGTATGATCTGTCCCAGATAATGCCTGCATTCATCGGACAAATGATCTCCTACAATTAAATCATTAAAATTCAAATAATAGTGAGAGCTTTCATAATTTCGCTTATAAGCAGCCAGGACAGATGTTTTCTGAAAAGATACTTCAAAGCCGTATCCTTTAGCATTTTCGGGTATAGGGAGAAAGACACTTTCCTCACTTACGTAGCATGTTTTTGCACTTGCTTTTTTGCGATGTTCTTTATCGACATAGGAACCAATACTTTTATGGATTGCCCGGTCTTCCAATGGAAGATAATAATAATCCTGATAATTGTCATAAAAGTGATAAAGCTTGTCTTCGATGATCGGAAGAGTCACAGTAGCTCTTCTTTTATCTTGCATGGTAAAAATACCAGTGTTTCCAGTGACTGAAAAACTCTTCGCTAAAGAATCTTTTAGTTCGATGGTAAATGTGATGGCTGCTTTTTCCATCCATTGATCTTCTTTCAGATCAATAATCTCGAATTCCTCTTTTTGAAGCTGTTCCAGAGAAAGAAGTGGCATGAGGGAGAAAAGTCCTTCCACATCCTCTTTATTATGAAGAAGAATCAAGGATTCCATTTCTTCCTTTTTTTCTTTTAAATATTTTTTATAGAATGAAATCAATGTTCGACCACTTAACTGATCCTCACGACCAATGCCAAGGTAGTATTCCCATGCTTTTTGTTTTCCATTTTCCAGATCAAGAAGGGAGACATAGCCACGAAGAAAGCGATAAAGATCAAATCCTGGCCTTTCTTCAAGCCACGCAACAGGCAAGTCATTATAATCGAAATGCGTTTTTAGGAAAGGGAGATCAAATTGGCCTCCGTTGAAGGTAATGATTGGTCCGGAGATTGACTTCATAAGATCATAGAAGGAGGATAGAATCGCTTCTTCGCTGATGGCATCGTCATTGAACCATTGTACGATATGAAGAGTACCTTCTTTTTTATATCCGCAACCCAAAACAGTTAAAAGGGCGGTTTCTTTCTTTAATCCTGTCGTCTCAATATCCAAAAATACGGCCTCATATTCCATTGTAAGTTCTGTATTATACTCGAAATATTTCATTGAGAAACCTCCTTTTTAGTAAATTAACAAAGAAAAGATGGAATGTCAACGAGAGAAATGACGAAAGAGTTTATGGGAGAAATAGATGACTTGTCAGGAATGATACCCGAACAGTTGTTTTTTTTTCGAAAATATGCTACATTAGAACATAATGGGCTTTCCATAAGATTTATCAAATATTTTAGAAGAGGTGTAATACTTTTGATATCATATATTAAAGGAATTGCGGCATATGTTGATTCAGAGGGTGTAATTGTAGAAAATCATGGAATTGGTTATCAGATTAAAACGCCTTCTTCCATTGTAGAGCAGGTGAAAAGTGGCCAGGAGGTCATGCTTCACACGCATCTCTATGTTAGAGAAGATGTGCTGGCATTATTTGGATTTATGACAAAACAAGAACTGAATACCTTCCAGACACTGTTAAGTATTACTGGAATTGGACCAAAGGTAGCTTTGTCGATTCTTTCTACCATGACCGTGGCGGATCTTTATTATGCAGTTTTCAGTGAAGATGCAAAAAGTATTGCCAAGACGCCTGGAATTGGGCCAAAAGGTGCCAAGCGTATGATCATTGAGCTGAAAGATAAACTGAAAATGGAAGATATTACACCAGGAATGGAAATCGAAGAAACAGCAGTTTCCACATCCATTGACAGTAGTGATCATGTGGCAGATACCATCGAGGCGATGGTTGCTCTTGGTTATAGCAACGGGGAAGCTTACCGTGCTGTTCATGGTGTAAAAGGGGCCGCAGATATGGATTCCGAGCAGCTTTTAAAAGAAGCGTTAAAAGTAGTTCTGACATTGAGGTAATGTAGAATGGATCGAATGATAACAACAGAGTTTATGGATGAAGATATTGCCATTGAGGGGAGTCTTCGTCCGCAAAGTTTAAATGAATATATTGGACAGGAACATGTAAAGCATAACCTTAGTATCTTTATTGAGGCGGCAAAAATGCGTGGAGAGGCATTGGATCATGTTCTCTTATATGGTCCTCCGGGTCTTGGAAAGACCACATTGGCTGGAATCATTGCAAACGAAATGAATTCCCATCTTAAGATCACATCGGGTCCTGCCATTGAGAAGCCAGGCGATATTGCAGCCATACTGAATAGTTTAAATGATGGAGATATCTTATTTATTGATGAGATTCATCGTTTGAATCGTCAGGTGGAAGAAGTTTTGTATCCGGCTATGGAAGATTATGTCATCGATGTTATGATTGGAAAAGGTCCTACCGCCCGTTCCATTCGTCTGGATCTTCCGAAGTTTACTTTGGTTGGGGCCACCACAAGAGCTGGAATGTTAACAGCGCCACTTCGAGATCGTTTTGGTGTGGTAAACCGACTGGAGTTTTATACCGTAGAAGAACTGGCATTTATTGTTCGCCGCTCCAGCGAGCTTCTTGATGTGGAAATTGATCAGGAAGGAGCCATGGAGATTGGATGTCGCAGTCGAGGGACACCAAGACTTGCCAATCGTCTGTTAAAGCGTGTACGTGATTTTGCACAGGTAAAATATAAAGGAAAGATTACAAAAGCTGTCGCACAGGAGGCATTGGATATGCTTGATATTGATAGTCTGGGACTGGATGCCACCGACCGTGTGATGTTAGAAGCGATGATCTATAAATTTAATGGGAGACCGGTTGGTCTTGACACTCTTGCTGCTTCTATCGGAGAAGATTCCGGTACCATAGAGGATGTCTATGAACCTTATCTGATTCAGAGAGGTCTTATAAAAAGAACTCCACGAGGAAGAGCACTCACTAAAAATGCATATGAACATCTGGGACTTCCTGTTCCTGATGAATTATTCTAAGAATGACTGGAGGAAAAGAGAATGGAAAATAAAGCAAAATTATCCGTAGTGATTGATGGAAAAGTATATATGTTATCTGGAGGCTCCAGTGAGACTTATATGCAAAAAATTGCATCCTATGTTGATAACAAGATTCGTGAGCTGAAATCCGTAAATGGTTATCAGAAACTTTCTCCAGACTATCGTAATATTCTTTTGGCTTTAAATCTTGCAGAAGAACTTTTCAAGGTACAGGATGAAAAGGATGTAAGTAGCCGCGAATATCGTGAAAAAGAAGAGGAAATCTACCGTTTGAAACAGGATCTTGTAGAAAAAGATATGCGTATTGAAACAGCAAATCGTCTTGTGATTGAATATAAGACCAAAGTAAATGAATTACAGAAACGGATTATTGAATTGGAGACAAGACATGAATTATCCTAAGATTATTTTGCCGGAGCTTTTGGCTCCGGCAGGTTCTTTAGAACATCTAAAAGCAGCCATTTTAGCAGGTGCTGATGCGGTTTATTTTGGAGGTTCTCGTTTTGGAGCCAGAGCGTATGCAGAAAACTTTACGAAAGAGAAAGTAATGGAAGGGCTTGATTATGCTCATTTTCATGACAGACGTGCATACATGACGGTGAATACATTATTAAAAGAAAAAGAATTGCAGGAGAGCTTGTATGAATACCTCTTGCCATTCTATGAAGCAGGGCTGGATGGTGTGATCGTACAGGATCTAGGTGCTGCTTCTTTTATTCGTCATCATTTTCCTAAAATGGAAGTCCACGGAAGCACACAGATGATGATTACTGGTGTAGAAGGGGCACAAATTGCCAAAAAAATGGGAATGACACGAGTAGTTCCCGCAAGAGAGCTATCTATGGAGGAAGTAGACCGAATTAAGAAAGAAACCGGTTTGGAAGTGGAGATTTTCATCCATGGTGCCCTTTGTTATTGTTATTCCGGGCAATGTCTCTTCAGCAGTATGTACGGTGGCAGAAGTGGAAATCGTGGCCGTTGTGCGCAGCCTTGCCGTTTGCCATACCATTTGTTAGATGCAGATGGAAAGATGATATCTGAAAAGGAGAAACATCTTTTAAGTCCCAAAGATCTCTATTCTTTGAATACCTTACCTTCCATGATTGAACATGAAGTGGATTCTTTGAAGATTGAAGGACGTATGAAAAATGTGGATTATGTGGCAGGGGTAACAGCAATCTATCGAAAATATCTGGATTCCTATGTAGCCGGGAAAACATGGAAAGTGGATCCTGCGGATAAAGATAAGCTGGAAGAGCTTTATTCTCGTTCAGGTTTTACAGATGGTTATTGGATCCAGCATAATGGCAAAAATATGATGTCCATTGACACCCCAAGACATTTGGGACTTAAAGTTGGCAATGTGGAAAACATTCAGAAAAATCGCATTCAGGTAAGCTTAACTCACCCCCTTTCCCCAAAGGATATTCTTGTAATTCCTGGTGGGAAAGAAGATGAGATTGTTCTTACTGTTCCGGCCTCTTTAGAATCTGTTTATTCTAAAGGAAAAAAAGGCTTTAAGATTACTTTAAATGTGCCAAAAACCAAATGGTTAAAACCTGGCCTGCCTGTCTATCGCAGACATAGTGAAGAAATTGAGAAAGCCATAGAGAATGACATTTTAAAGAAAAAGATGGAATATCCTGTGAATGGAAAGATTATCGTTCATTCTAATGAGCCAATTCGATTGACTTTGCAGAGCAGAAATGATGAGATTATGGTCACTGGAGAGACACCAATGCCAGCACAGAATCGTCCAATCAAAGAAGAAGATATCCTTCGTCAGATGAAAAAAACAGGAAATGTTCCTTTTTGTTTAAAGGATTTTTCCATTGATTTGGAAGATGGACTTTTTCTACAGGCATCTGCTTTAAAAGAATTGAGGCAGAAGTCCTATGAATTATTAGAGGAGAAGCATAAGAAAGCATTCCGTCGTTTAAAGAATGATGATTTGGGAGAGAAGAAGCTGAAAGAATTTTCAGTAGAGAATTTCTTTGAGAAAGAAAAGGAAAGCAGTGAAATTCACCGAAAGAAACATATTGCAGCAGTTTATGATTCCTCCATGTTAGATCTTTGCCTGGATTCTGAATTTTTCCATGGAATTAGTCTCAGTATGGATTTCTTCAAAAGCTATGAATTGCTGGAAATGAAAAAACAAATCCATGCAAAGGGAAAAGAAGCATGCCTTTCCCTTCCTCGTGTTTTCCGTCAGGAATCCACAGAAAGTGTATCGAAAATATTAAATGATACTATGGTTGATGGAGAAAAATGGGACGTTATTTATATAAATAACATTAATGAAATGAATATCCCTATGGAGGGATGGGCAAAAATTCCTAAAGTCTATGGTGCTTCTCTCTATCAGTGGAATACAGAATCAAGACTTGAAATCCAACGTTTGCAAAGGGAACTGTCCTGTGATGCTATCTGGGAGATTCCTTATGAAATCTCATATAGAGAAGCGGTGGACGCAGCAACAAAATCCATGGAATGTCTGGTTTACGGAAGATTTCCAGTCATGCTTTCTGCACAATGCTTAAAGAAAACCACAGGTAGATGCAATGGAAAGGAAGAGATTCTTACTCTGGTGGATCGAAATCAAAGAAAATTGGCAGTGTCTACTCACTGTCACCCAGAATGGGCTGATCCTAATCTGGTAAAACAAAAGATGACAGGCCTTGCCTGCTATAATATGATTTGGACCGATGAGCCAAGAAATCTGATTGGTCAGGAGTATGAAGGGTTATCCCAGCAAACCATTCGTTATCGTTTCGATTTCTTTGGTGAAAAAACTAAGCATATTACTGATATTATTCATCGCTTTGAGAATTGGGAAAAAGCTTTCTTTAAAGAAATTACAGATGCACCATCCCAGATGCAGCATTGGAATTGCGGAATTGAGTAGGTGATCATATGTTACATTTTATTTCAACTAGTTCAAACTATTTACTG
This sequence comes from Eubacteriales bacterium, assembly GCA_030531555.1. Taxonomy (GTDB): domain Bacteria; phylum Bacillota; class Clostridia; order Lachnospirales; family Lachnospiraceae; genus Anaerobutyricum. The sequence continues at coordinate 27,016 of JAUNNI010000015.1, forward strand.
ATGTTTATGTGTGCAATCTATGCCTTAAGTTGTTTTACAGTATTTCTTCCATCGAAAGAATCCAGACAGATTCGAAGAATGGACCGGCAGGAAGGCTTTGTCTACATTTTTCAGATCATTTGTTTTCTTGTTCTTACTTTGCACACAAAAGATCCAAAAGTTATTGCCCTTTGTGTAGGTCAGTTGATTTATTTTAAATTAATGATAACCATCTACGGGCATTTTTATACGGATTGCTCCAGAATTTTAATGAATCATACCTGCTTCCTTTTATCCGTCGGATTTGTTATGCTTGCCAGATTATCGTTGGAAAAAGCTATCAAGCAGTTTGCCATTGTTGTTGTGGCCAGTATGCTTTGTTTGATTTTTCCGATCTTTGTTAAGAAGGCATTCTGGTTAAAGAAGCTCCGCTGGCTCTATGGCCTGGCAGGTTTGATATTTTTGGCAACTGTCTTTATTATTGGTACTACAAAAAATGGTTCCACCAACTGGATTTCTCTGGGGCCTCTTGCTTTGCAGCCATCAGAATTCGTTAAGATTTCTTTTATCTTTTTTATCGCTGCAACTTTGGCTAACCCTCCAAAGATCCGTACTATGTGGATCACAATTTTATTTGGTGCCCTCCATGTATTGATTCTTGTTTTAGAACGAGATCTTGGTGGAGCTTTCTTATACTTTGTATTATTTGTTTTTATGTGTTTTGTGGCCACAGGACGATTGATCTATCCATTGGGTGGATTGGTCTGTGGAAGTGGAGCGGCCTTTTTAGCCTACAAGTTATTTTCTCATGTGCAGGCTCGAGTTCTGGCCTGGTCTGATCCATGGAGCATCATCGAAGGAAAAGGATACCAGATTACCCAGTCTTTATTCGCCATCGGAACCGGTGGGTGGTTTGGTATGGGACTGACACAGGGGCGTCCAACGGATATCCCTGTGGTGGACAGTGATTTTATCTTTTCCGCCATTTCGGAAGAACTTGGTATGGTTTTTGCCATCTGTATTTTGTTTGTATATATTGGAATATTTGTCCATTTTATTACCATTGCTATGGATGTAAAAGATAAGTTCTATAAACTGTTGGCCTTTGGTTTTTCCATTTGCTTCCTCTTTCAGGTGTTTTTGACGGTCGGTGGTGTGACCAAGTTTATTCCATCCACCGGGGTCACATTACCACTCATTAGTTACGGGGGAAGCTCTGTTTGCAGCACTTTAATAATTTTTGCGATTATGCAGGGAATCTTTATGATCGCTTATGAGACAAAGGAGGAATACGATGAGGAAGAAGAAACAGCTGAATCAATGGGATCAGTGGACCGAATTGCCATCGGAGACTCCGAAGAGTAAAAAAGAAAAAAAGAGCTTCTGGGAGATTCTCTTTCTTCCCAATGAGAAAAAATTGAAGCATACCAATCGGTACATGTTTTTGGTTTGCCTCTTCATGGTCCTGCTCTTTTTCTCTATGATTGGATATATGATTCGTTTCCAGCTGGTAGATTCTCAGGCAATCATTACCAATCCATATAATCAGAGGACAGAGAATCTGAAAAAACAGATTATCCGCGGTGATATCTTAAGTGCGGATGGAGATGTCCTTGCCAAAACTGAGATTGATGAGGAAGGAAATGAGACAAGAGTGTATCCTTATGATGAGATATTTGCCCATGTTGTTGGCTTTTCTACCCACGGGAAAGGTGGTTTGGAATCCGCTTACAATTACGAGCTATTGACTTCTCATACCGATATTATGACCCAGCTGGGAAATGGAATTAGCAGCAAAAAAAATCCAGGAGATGATCTGGTTACTACTTTGGATCCAACTTTGCAGGAAAGAGCATATGAGGCATTGGATGATTATCAGGGAGCTATTGTTGCCATTGAGCCATCCACCGGTAAAATCCGTGCCATGGTTTCAAAACCTGTGTTTAATCCCAATGACCTGGAAGAAATATGGGCAGACATCGTCAATGACGATAGCAGCAGTGTACTTTTAAACCGATGTACACAAGGCTTGTATCCTCCAGGATCTACCTATAAAGTAATTACAGCTTTAGAATATATTTTAGAACATGCGCAGTCCTATGAAGATTTTCGTTACACCTGTGAAGGAAAAACTGTGGTCGATAGCGTTAAGATCAAATGTTATGAAGATACAGAACATGGCAAAGAAAACTTAACAGAAGCATTTGAAAATTCCTGTAATACTGCCTTTGTAACCATAGGGTCTGCTTTGGATCGTAAGAAGTATATTTCTTTAAATGATGCCTTTCTGTTTAACCAGAAGATTCCAGGTGACCTTTCTGTGGCAAAAAGTCGTTTTGATATCACCATGAAAAGTGATAAAAGTTCGCTTCCACAAACAGTGATCGGTCAGGGGAATACGCTTATGTCCCCACTTCATAATGCTCTTGTTATGTGTATGATCGCCAACGATGGTGTCATGATGAAACCAATGCTGGTAGATAAGATTCAGAGTAAAGATGGAGTGACAGTAAAACGTTTTGATCCAAAATCCATCGCTCGTTTAGAGGAAGAAGATATTGATTCGGTAAAAGCAGTACAGCAGATGCTTCGAAAAGTTGTCACAGATGGAACGGGTCATGCTCTGCAGGATGATGACTATACTGTGGCAGGCAAAACCGGCAGTGCTGAAAATGAAAAAGAGGGTGCCCATTCATGGTTTGCAGGCTATTCCAATGTTGAAGATCCTGATCTTGTTGTCTGTGTCATTGCAGAAAATGCAGGGGCAGGCAGTAAAGTGGCTGCTCCAATTGCCAAAGAAATTTTTGATGCCTATTATGAAGAAGGTCTTGATAAAAAATACTGAAAATTCATAGGATAAGCCATACCATTCATCAAATATGTTATAGTGACAAAGATATTATCTTATGTTATAATGATATCAAGTGTATGACACACCAGAATTGTTTGCATAGGAGGAAGCACTATGATTAAAGCAACAAGTTGTGGTGGTGTGGTTATTTTCAGAGGGAAGATCCTCCTTTTATTCAAAAATTATAAGAATAAGTATGAGGGATGGGTTCTTCCAAAAGGAACCGTCGAAGAGGGCGAGGATTACAAAGATACTGCAATTAGAGAAGTAAGAGAGGAGACTGGTTCAAAGGCTTCCATCATTAAATATGTTGGAAAGAGTCAGTATACTTTTAATACATCTCATGATATCGTGGTCAAGGATGTTCACTGGTATCTTATGATGGCAGACAGTTATTATTCAAAACCACAAAGAGAAGAGTATTTTGTTGATTCTGGTTTCTACAAGTTCCATGAAGCGTACCATCTGTTACGATTTCCTAATGAAAAGCAGATTCTTGAAGATGCATATCATCAATATTTGGATCTGAAAAAAGCCAACCTGTGGGGAAGCAAAAAGTATTTTTAAGTAAGTACAAAAAATGTTGACAATATCACTCTGTTATGCTATTATAGCAGAGTTGATATGCCGGCTTGTCGGAATGGCAGACGAGGCAGACTCAAAATCTGTTGTGGGTGACCACGTGCGGGTTCAAGTCCCGCAGCCGGCATTAGAAAAATAGTCCTTAGAACCAAAGTTCTAAGGATTTTTTTATAATATTATTTTATATCAACATACTATGAAAAAACAAGAAGGATGGATGGTATGGAACTAGCAAGTATTGCCAGCGGAAGTAGTGGCAATTGTCTTTATATTGGGAAAAAAGAAAAGCATTTTCTGGTAGATGCCGGAATTAGCCGAAAGAGAATTGTGGAAGGACTCACTCAACTGGCAGTGGATCCCGCTTCTATTTCCGGAATTTTTATTACCCATGAACATATTGATCATATTGGTGGACTTGGCGTACTTCTTCGCAAGTACAAGATTCCTGTTTTTGCAACGGCAGCTACCATTGACCGTATCCTTACGACAAAATCTTTGGGTAAGGTTGATCCATCTTTGTTTGAAATTATCCGTCCAGATGCACCAATTACATTAGATGGAATCAAAATTGAAGCTTCCTCTGTGATGCATGATGCAGCAGATCCTGTTTGTTACACATTTACAGATGGGAGCACCAAGGTAGGAATTGCCACAGATTTTGGTACTTTTGATGATTATCTGGTGGAGAAAATGAAGGGATGCGAGTCCTTATTGGTAGAAGCCAATCATGATCTTAATATGTTGATGGTTGGACCTTATCCATATCCATTAAAAAGACGTATTATGGGAAATAAAGGTCATATGTCCAATGAAAGGGCTGGAGAATTTTTATATAAAGTAATAGGGGAAGAAACAAAACATATCTTTTTAGGCCATTTGAGCAAGGAGAACAATTATCCGGATCTGGCTTATGAGACGGTGAAATGTGAGCTGGCCATGAGAAACCTTCCGATTGAAAAAAGCGGTATGACCATGCAGATTGCTCAAAGAGAAGAGCCAACATTTTGCCATGCAAAAAGAATGACACAAATAACGTAAAGAATCACAGGCATAAGAACACATAGGAGGTTATTATGAACGAATTAAAGAAATCTATCATCACAGTAATCGGGAAGGATTCCGTTGGTATCATCGCTAAAGTTTGTACTTATCTTTCCAGCAATAACATTAACATTCTTGACATTAACCAGACCATTACAGGTGGTTATTTTAACATGATGATGATCGTAGAATCTGAAGAAGTAATCAAAACATTCCCAGATATGGCAGAAGAATTAAAACAGATCGGTGACGAACTTGGTGTAGTAATCCAGGCTCAGCGTGAAGAAATCTTCCAGATGATGCACCGTATTTAATGACTATATTTAGGTGATCATAGGAGGGAATATGTTAAATATTAATGAAGTAATCGAAACCAATAAGATGATTCATGAGATGAATCTTGATGTTAGAACCATCACTATGGGTATCAGTCTTTTAGACTGTGTCAGTGAAGATTTGGAAGTATGTTGTGAAAACATTCATAATAAGATCACAACACTTGCGAAAGACCTCGTAAAAACAGGAAAAGAAATTGAATTCGAATATGGAATTCCAATCGTAAATAAACGTATCTCCATCACACCAATCGCTTTAGTTGGTGGCAGATGTTGTAAATCTCCAGAAGATTTTGTTCGTATTGCCAAAGAACTGGATCGCTGTGCAGATGAAGTTGGCGTAAACTTTATCGGCGGATATTCCGCTCTTGTAAATAAAGGTATGACAAAAGCGGATGAAATGCTGATTCGCTCCATTCCACAGGCATTAGCTTCTACAGAGAGAGTTTGTAGTTCCGTCAATGTTGGTTCCACAAAAACCGGGATCAATATGGATGCGGTAAAATTAATTGGTGAAATCATCGTAGAAACTTCTGAGCTTACCAAAGACAGAGACTGTATTGGTAATGCAAAATTTGTCGTATTCACCAATGCACCAGATGATAATCCATTTATGGCAGGTGCTTTCCATGGTGTAACCGAAGCAGACTGCATTATCAATGTTGGTGTAAGTGGTCCTGGTGTAGTAAAAAGAGCCATTGAACAGGTTCGCGGACAGAACTTCGAAGTATTATGTGAAACAATCAAAAAGACAGCATTTAAGGTTACTCGTGTAGGTCAGTTAGTAGCCAAAGAAGCATCCAAACGTCTTGGGGTTCCATTTGGTATTATCGATCTTTCCCTTGCACCAACTCCAGCTGTTGGAGATAGTGTTGGTGAGATTTTGGAAGAAATCGGTTTAGAATATGCCGGTGCTCCTGGAACAACAGCAGCCCTTGCATTACTGAATGATCAGGTAAAAAAAGGTGGCGTAATGGCTTCTTCCTATGTTGGTGGTTTAAGTGGTGCTTTTATTCCTGTCAGCGAAGACCAGCGTATGATTGATGCGGTAGAGGCAGGTGCCCTTACCCTTGAAAAATTAGAAGCGATGACTTGTGTATGTTCTGTTGGTCTTGATATGATCGCAGTACCAGGGGATACGAAAGCAACTACTATCTCCGGTATTATCGCTGATGAGATGGCACTTGGTATGGTAAACCAGAAAACAACAGCCGTTCGTATTATCCCAGTCATCGGAAAAGGAGTTGGTGATACAGTTGAATTTGGTGGCTTACTTGGCTATGCGCCAATCATGCCGGTCAATAAGTTCGATTGTTCTGCCTTTGTCAATCGTGGTGGAAGAATTCCTGCTCCAATCCATTCTTTCAAAAACTAATTGAAAGTTTACAACACAGAAAAGGTGTCAGCCTGCGCCTTTTCTGTTTCTTTTTGTATAAAGATTTTATTTTTATATTTTCAGGACGTCATAATAAAGGAGATGATAACATATGATTAGCGCAAATAATGTCACACTTCGTATTGGTAAAAAGGCTTTATTCGAAGATGTTAATATAAAATTCACGGAAGGAAACTGTTATGGTTTAATTGGCGCCAACGGAGCCGGAAAATCCACTTTTTTAAAGATTCTTTCTGGGAAGTTAGATACCACAAACGGTACAGTAAGCATGACTCCGGGGCAGCGTCTCTCAGTCTTGGAACAGGACCATTTTAAATACGATGGGGAGACAGTTCTTGATACCGTAATTATGGGGAACCAGCGTCTTTATGACATAATGAAGGAAAAAGATGCCTTATATTGTAAAGAAGATTTTTCTGATGAAGACGGCATCCGTGCCAGCGAATTGGAAAGTGAATTTGCAGAATTAAATGGCTGGGAAGCAGAGTCTGATGCAGCAACCTTATTAAATGGACTTGGTATTGAGACAGAATTCCATTACAGTCTCATGGGAGATCTTACAGGCAGTCAGAAAGTTAAGGTCCTTCTTGCCCGTGCTCTTTTTGGAAATCCGGATATCCTTCTTCTTGATGAGCCTACCAACCATTTGGACTTAGATGCCATCGCCTGGTTAGAAGAATTCCTGATTAATTTTGAAAATACAGTAATTGTTGTGTCTCATGACCGTTATTTCTTAAATAAAGTTTGTACTCAGATTGCAGATATTGATTATGGTAAAATTCAGCTTTATGCTGGTAACTATGATTTCTGGTATGAGTCAAGCCAGCTTATGATTCGTCAGATGAAGGAAGCCAATAAGAAAAAGGAAGAAAAAATCAAAGAATTACAGGAATTTATTCAGAGATTCTCTGCCAACGCTTCCAAATCCAAACAAGCTACTTCAAGAAAACGAGCCCTTGATAAATTAGTTTTGGATGAGATTCGTCCATCCAGCCGTAAATACCCATACATCGATTTCAAACCAAACCGTGAGATTGGAAATGAAGTTTTAACTGTAGAAAATATCTCAAAAACCATTGATGGTGAAAAAATCCTTGATAATATCAGTTTCATCATCGGACATGATGACAAAGTGGCTTTTGTTGGTGGAAATGAATTAGCAAAAACTACTTTATTTAAAATTCTTATGGGTGAAATGGAAGCAGATGAAGGAACGGTAAAATGGGGTGTTACAACCACACAGGCATATTTCCCTAAAGATAGTGCTAAAGAATTTGGTAATGAGCTGACCGTTTCTGATTGGCTTGCCCAATACAGTGACGATAAAGACGTAACTTATGTTAGAGGATTCTTAGGACGTATGTTGTTCTCCGGGGATGCGGGGGACAAACAGGTAAAAGTTCTTTCTGGTGGAGAAAAGGTAAGATGCCTTTTATCCAAAATGATGATTTCCGGTGCAAATATTCTTGTGTTTGACGAACCTACCAACCACCTTGACATGGAGTCAATCACAGCCCTCAACAATGGTATGATCAAATTCCCAGGTGTCCTTTTATTTGCCAGCCGTGACCATCAGATCGTACAGACAACCGCCAACCGTATCATGGAAATCCTTCCTGACGGTAGCCTCATTGATAAGATGACCACATACGATGAATACTTGGAAAGCGATGCGATGGCTCGTAAACGTTCCGTATATAATAATGATGACAAGGAAGAGGATAACTAAAAATGAATAAAAAGGTGAAGGTATATTTCGATTTTCTCTGTCCATTTTGTTATAAAGGGGTTATGAACATGATTGAGCTTATGCCGGAATTTCCTGAGCTCATGGTGGATTGGGTTCCATGTGAAGCACATCCAAGACCAGAAAAACGGAGCCTTTATAGTGATATTGCAGCGGAAGCTTTCCTTTATATCAAAGGACATAAAGGAGACATGATTTCTTTTATCAAAGCTGTCTTTCGAGCATATTATGTAGAAAGAAAATCCATCGATGATAAAGAAGTTCTTTTAGAATGTGCAAAGGATGCCAATGTTGAGCTGGATCGTTTTCGTGCTTCTCTGACCAGGAGAGATTACAAACAGGATGTGATTTCCAACAATGAAACAATCTGGAATATCTATGATGCAGAAGCTGTTCCATCCTTCTATTGCAGAAACAAACAGCTTTTATCCAGAGAGAATCGTATGATCAGCAAAGAAGAATTAAGAGACTTTTTAGCTTCTTTATAATACTGTTTATATTGCTATGAAATTTTTTGATGTTTAGTGATATAATTTCATATTATATTTTAAAAAATATTAGTATCAAATATGTAAAAAAAGAATACATTAGTGCAGAATATTACCATTTACAGTATGGAATATTTATATTATAATGATGACAAGTTGATACAGGATAACCATTTTTAATTGGACTTGAAATGGTGTGGTAAGAGCAGGGATAACATTTCCTGCTTTTTCTATGCCTTTTTTTATTTGTTTGGAAAAAATACGAAAGAATTTTGTAATAAAAGTATAATAATAATTGACTTTTTGTTTAAAATAATTATAATTATCCTAGATAGTTTAGTAAAATCTGATTTTTTGTTTAGAATTAAGTTGATTTTGGCGTTTTTGACAAAAATGCCCATAAAAAGAAGGTTTATTATGGAAGTAGAATATGTAAATGAGAAAATAGGAAAAAAAATCCGAGATCTTAGGAATCAAAATGGTCTTACCCAACAGGAATTGGCAGATCGAACAGAATTAACGAAGGGTTATATCTCTCAGCTAGAAAGAGGGCAGGTAACTCCTTCGGTTATCACATTACTCGATCTCATTGAATGTCTTGGTACCACTGCCTCAGAATTTTTTGAGGAAGCACATGAGGAACAGATCGTATATTCTGAAGATGGATTTTTTGAAAAAATCGATGAAGGACAGAATAGTATTCAGTGGATTGTCCCCACGGCCCAGAACAATCAGATGGAGCCACTTCTTGTAGTGATCCAGCCACATCAGACTTTACCGGAAGATAAACCTCACGATGGAGAGGAATTCGGTTATCTGATCGAAGGGGAGATTGTTCTGCATTTGGACGAAAATACATATGATGTTAAAGAAGGTCAGAGTTTTTATTATCCGGCCAATCGTATGCATTATATTGAAAATATTAGTGATGAACCAGCAAAATTCGTCTGGGTAAGCACTCCGCCATCGTTTTGATGAGTTTATTTATATCAGGAGGGATTTGCCATGGCACAGGCCACAAATATTATTGAATTAAAGCATATCACCAAAATCTTTGATGATAATGGTTTTGCTGCAGTTTCCGATTTTAATTTAGAGGTAAAACGCGGAGAATTTGTTACTTTTTTAGGACCTTCCGGATGTGGAAAGACCACCACACTCCGTATGATCGCAGGATTTGACATTCCAACGGAAGGAGAAATCTTATTAAATGGGGAAGATATTACCAAACTTCCACCAAATAAACGTCCTATTAATACGGTGTTCCAGAGATATGCTTTATTCCCTCATATGAACATCTATGAAAATATCGCTTTTGGACTAAAACAGAAAAAAATGCCAAAAGATGAGATTACAAGAAAAGTAAAAAAAGTTCTGGAGCTGGTTGATTTAGAAGGGTTTGAGCATCGTAAGATCAATACCTTATCTGGTGGTCAGCAGCAGCGTGTTGCCATTGCAAGAGCCCTGGTAAATGAGCCGGAAATCCTACTTTTAGATGAGCCGCTTGGTGCTCTTGATTTAAAGATGCGTAAAGAGATGCAGCTGGAATTAAAAGCCATGCATGATGAGCTTGGCATCACATTTATCTATGTAACCCATGATCAGGAAGAAGCTCTCACCATGTCAGATAAGATTGTTGTTATGTCAGAAGGTCGTATGCAGCAGATCGGCACTCCGGAAGATATCTACAATGAACCAGTGAATGCTTTTGTAGCCGATTTCATCGGTGACAGTAACATTTTCAATGGCATTATGACAGGAAAATGTCTTGCCAGATTCTGTGGAGCTCAGTGGAAATGTGTTGATGATATTGCGGAGGGCACCCATATCACTGCGGTTGTGCGTCCAGAAGATATTAACTTTACCGAACCTTCCAAAGGAACCATCCAGGGAGTTGTAACATCCGTTATCTTTAAAGGAATGCATTATGAGATTACTGTAGAATCCGGAAAGAATGAAATTGTCATCCAGTCTGTTTATTCCGCGAAGATTGGAGATCGTGTTGGTATGGTAGTGGATCCTGATAATATTCATATCATGATTGCAGAAGACCATACAAACTTTATCATAGGCAGTATTACAAAAGAATACAGCCTGGAATATAATGATCATGTGCTGGATGTGGATTTAAAAGATCTTATCCCAGGAAGCTCTCGTGATTCATCCGGACGTCTTCTTGATTCAAACGGAGAAGAAATCGATATTCGTCGTACTAAGATTCAGATCTCTATTCAGCCTCAGGATATCACTATGACAGATGATATTGAGCAAGGTCTTGTGGAGGGTTATATTTCCAACTTAATCTATAAAGGTGACCATTACAGTTATGTTATCCATACTGATTTGGAACAGGATTTCGTTGTCGATGATGAGTACTTATGGAACATGGATGACCACGTAGGTCTTATCCTTCCAATTGAGAAAATGAAATTCTCTGTAAAGAAATAACGTAAAAGGAGATAAATTGATGCATAAGTTTTCTTTTTCCAGAAAACAGCTGGCCATTCCATATGCCATCTATCTGTTATGTTTTGTGGTAGCTCCACTGATCGTATTGATCTACTATGCTTTCACCAATAGTAACGGAGAGTTTACCGTATCCCATTTGATCACTTTCTTTTCAGATCCAAATACATTGGGAACCCTTTGGTATAGCCTTGCTGTTGCCATAGTGACAACTCTTGTTTGTTTGCTTTTGGCTTATCCAACTGCTTACATTCTTGCAAAAAGTAATATTTCAGGCAAATCCGCACTTTTGATGGTCTTCATTATGCCAATGTGGATTAACTTCTCCCTTCGAATTACAGCATTAAAAGAGATCCTTTCTTTGCTGGAAGGGAACCTTGCTTATTATCCTTTTTTAAATGCTGTTATCGGTATGACCTATGACTTTTTACCATTCATGATCTTACCAATTTTTAATACCATCTCCAAGCTGGATGATTCCTTGATTGAAGCATCTCGCGATCTTGGAGCGGATGAATTCCAGGCATTTCTTAAGGTGACACTTCCACTTTCTATTCCTGGAATTATCAGTGGTGTGGCCATGGTATTTTTACCAGCTATGACGAACTATGTTGTTCTTGATATGCTTTACAACAGTACATACATCATGGGTAGCCTTATCGGAAGCTACTTTGCAGCCTACGATTGGCACGGTGGATCCATGATTGCATTAATTCTCCTTGTTCTTATTTGCGTCTTCACTCTTCTTACTCGTGGTGGAGAAGAAGAAGGAGCTGGTAGAGGAGGTGTATTATTATAATGAAAAAGAGTTTGAAAGTCATTTTTATGGCTCTGGTTCTTACATTTATATATGCACCGGTCCTGATTCTTGCCGTATATAGTTTTACCAGTGCTACACAGATTGGTGCCATCCGCGCCTTTTCTTTAAAAAATTATGTCACTTTATTTACTACAGAAGAACTGCGTAATATGATCATTGGAACACTGATTCTTGCACTTGTTTCTGCAGTTTTATCTACCATTTTAGGAACCATCGGTGCCATCGGTTCATTTTATTCCAAACGTGGTATGAATTCCTTCATTGGTACCGCAAACCAGATTCCGGTTGTCAATGCTGACGTTGTAACTGGTTTCTCTATCTGTATTCTTTTAGTAATCGTTCTTGGTGTGGATAAAGAAAGTTATCTGCCACTTTTAATTGGCCATATGACGTTATGTGCGCCATTTGTTTACCTGTCTGTTATTCCAAAGCTGAAGCAGATGGATCCAAGCATTTACGAAGCAGCTCTTGATTTAGGAGCGACACCATTTACCGCTTTATTTAAGGTAGTGATTCCACAGATTTACTCCGGTATTTTATCCGGCTTTTCCCTGGCAATCACCCTTTCTCTTGACGATTATTTTATTGCAACCTACACAAAACCAGCTACCTTTGATACCATCAGTACTTATGTAGTTAACGCTACAAAAGGGGCTCAGACCAGAATCAAAACGGCTCTTTGGGCTTTATCTACTGTGATTTTCCTTGTAGTTGTTCTCATTGTAATCATTTCCAATCTTCGTGCTATGAAGGCAGAAAATGTAGAAAGAAGAGGTGTGGCATGATACAAATGATGAATCGAAGAAAACATAAAATGCCTGCCATCTTTTTGATCCTTTTACTTATTGGTCTTCTTCTTCCATCTTTTGTAAAACCAATGATGGTTCATGCAGAAGAAAGCAAAGAAGTTACCCTTCGCGTTTCCAATTGGGAAGAATACATCGACGAAGGTGACTGGGACGAAGATGAAGTGATTGATTTGGAAAGTGGCGATATCTTTGGGGAAAATAATATCATCGATGATTTTGAAGAATGGTATTATGAAACCTATGGTATTAAAGTAAATGTAGAATACTCCGCATTTGGTAGTAACGAAGAGTTTTACAATATGTACTCTTTGGGCAATGTTTACGATCTGGTATGTCCATCGGAGTACATGATGATGAAGCTTGCCATGGAAGATCAGCTTCTTCCATATTCTCAGGATTTCTACGACTTAAGTGAAGAAAATAACTACTATATTCGTGGCCTTTCCCCATATATTCGAAAAATTTTCGATCGAAGTACTGTTGCTGGGGATCCGTGGTCAAAATATTTTGCAGGATATATGTGGGGTGTGACAGGTATTGTATACAATCCAGAGTTTGTTAGCAGAGAAGAAGCTTCCAGCTGGAATATCCTTACCAATCCAAAATTTAAACGTCAGGTTACCATCAAGGATAACGTGAGAGATTCCTACTTTGCAGCCTTAGGTGGAATCAAACAAGATCTTTTAACTTCCGATGACTTCCGTAACGATCCAAATTACGTTACGAATCTGGAAAATGAGATGAATGATGTATCCGATGAAACCATAGATAAAGCATTGAATTTTCTGAAAAAGGTAAAAGACAACACATATTCCTTTGAAAGCGATGCCGGTAAGGCAGATATGATCACTGGTAAAGTGGTTGCCAACTATCAGTGGTCTGGTGATGGAGTTTATACTTTAGATCAGGCAGAAGAAGATGACCTTTATCTTGATTTTGCCGTACCAAAAGAAAGCACAAATATTTATTTCGATGGTTGGTGCATGTTAAAAAGTGGAATAAAAGAGGATCCTGCGAAACAACATGCTGCGGAGGCTTTCATTAACTTCATGTCTCGTCCAGACAATGCGATTCGTAATATGTACTACATTGGTTATACCTCCTGTATCGTTGGTGAGAAAGGTGATCCAAGAATCTTTGAATATGCAGACTGGAACTTTGGAGCGGAAGATGATGAAGAAGATACCGTAGACTATCCTTTAGGTTATTTCTTTACAGGTGATCCGGATGATGAAGATTATATCATCAGTGCACCTGCCGATTCTGTAAATCGTCAGCTTTTTGCCCAATATCCTGATGAGGAAACCCTTTCTCGTTCTTCCATCATGGTGTATTTTGATAAAACAACCAATGATAAATTGAACCAGATGTGGATTCGCATTCGTTGCTATGATATCCGTAATGTATCACCATGGATCTGGGTTCTGACAGCTCTTGTTATATTTGCAATCCTTTTCTATTTTGCCCATAAAAAATGGGAAGAAAAACAATACTAATTCTAACGATTCCCTTTACTGAAAATTCAGTAAAGGGAATTTTTCTATCTATCATTTATTATTTTTCTGTCATAATTTTTAAAAATGTAGTATAATGAAACATAGTGATTTTTTCTTTTTTCCATGAAAAAATTTATGTTAAATAAAATGGAAAGGGTGTGAACTCTCATGACCGATAATATCGATAGCATGTATATAGAGGAAATATTACTTTTATTCCGAGAGCATGCCAACGATGCTGATCTTTTAGATAAACTTTCTGATTACCATGACAGCAATATTGCCGATGCCTTTGTTCAGCTGAATGAAGACGAACGAAAAGCATTGATTCCAATCTTGCTTTCAGAAGACATGACAGGAATGTTTTCTTATGTGGATGATCTTGGAGATTATTTAAAAGAACTGACTCCGGAACAGATTAGTAAAGTAATAGAATATATGGATTCTGATGATGTTGTTGACATCTTAGAAGACATGGAAGAAGATAAACAGAAACGTATTCTTTCCTTGATGGGTGAAAAAAGAAGTCGTGATGTACAGATGATCTTATCCTACGAAGAGGATGAGATTGGTAGTCTCATGACTACAAACTATATTCTGATCAAGAATAACATCAATACTTATGAGGCCCTTCATGAGCTGACAAGACAGGCAGGAGAGAACGATAATATTTCTACGATCTATGTAGTAGATGAAGAAGGGAAGTATTTTGGTGCCATCGATCTTAAAGATCTGATCATTGCCAGAGAGGATACGGAATTAGAGTCTATTATTCAGAAATCTTATCCGTTCCTTTATGATAAAGAGATCATAAGTGAATGTGTAGAACGTATTAAGGATTACGCCGAAGATTCTTTGCCTGTTATCAATGAAAAACAACAGTTCCTTGGAATTATCACAGAACAAAATGTCATCGAAGTAGTCGATGAAGAGATGGGTGATGATTACGCGAAGCTGGCCGGTTTAACTGCGGAAGAAGATTTAAAAGAAACTTTATTGGATAGTATGAAAAAGCGTCTTCCATGGCTGATTGCCCTCTTCTTATTAGGCATTGCTGTTTCCAGTGTAGTAGGTATCTTTGAAGGCGTTGTTGCTGTTTTACCAATTGTCATCTGTTTCCAATCTTTGATTCTTGGTATGGCCGGTAATGTTGGAACACAGTCTCTTGCCGTTACCATCCGTGTACTTATGGATGAAAACATCAAAGGAAGTCAGAAGGTAAAGCTGGTATTTAAAGAAATTCGAGTTGGATTTTTCAATGGGCTTTCTCTTGGAATATTGACCTTTATTTTTGTAGGTTTCTATATTGCCATTTTAAAACATACTTCGTTTCCATACGCTTTTCTTATTTCAGCCTGTGTTGGCTTCTCACTTAATGTAGCCATGATAATTTCCAGTCTTGTTGGAACGGTTGTACCGATGTTCTTCCACAAGCTGCATGTCGATCCAGCGGTTGCTTCCGGACCACTGATTACTACAGTAAATGACCTGGTAGCAGTCATTACCTATTATGGATTAGCCTGGATCTTATTAATTGAAGTATTACATATTGTATAGCAAAATGTATACAAATATGCTATAATAAGATATAGATAAATGGATTGTAATTGGGAGGAAACCTTGATGAATAAAGAGCAGCTGATTGAAAAAATCAAAGAAAAATTACTTACCGATTCTTTTGGACGAAGAGACATTTGTACGATCTACCGTGATAATGAATTGATGAATATAATCATTGATGAACTGGCAGCACCATATCGAGGAAAAGTTGATTATGTGGCGGCTCCAGAATCTCTTGGATTCATTCTTGGCACTTATCTTAGCGCTGCGCTTGGCGTAGGATTTATTCCAATCCGTAATGGTAATATCGCAGTGCTTCAGGCGGACGACGCTATCCGAGCTTCCTATATTGATCATCGTGATACTGCACGCACTCTTCAGGTTAGAAAGAGTAATTTACCAAAAGACAGTAAAGTGTTGTTGGTAGATGACTGGGTAGAAACAGGATCTACACTTCATGCCTGCCGTGATATTTTGGACGAGGCAGGTGCAAAATGTGTTGGAATTGCAGCAATCGGTTGTAACATCAATGAAAGAAGCAAAGAAATGTTAGAACAGGGAATCTTGTTTTGCATTGCACAAGCATAAAGAATAAATGTTATTTTTGGAGTCTGTATTTGCAGGCTCCTTTTTTTACGGTATTTCCATGAAATAATGCTTGAAAATGCTTGATTTTCCTTGTATCATGGAAAAGATAGTGATATTCTGCCCATTTTATGGGTATATCATAATATTAGTATTAAATAGAAAGGAACCGTCTTAGGATTTATTTTCTTAAGATGTGTTATTAATATGCAAAATACACAGAATTTAGCGTTAAAGGATGAAATATTATTACAAGTTGAAAAGCCTGTACGTTATATCGGAAATGAAGTAAACATGGTGGTGAAAGACCCTGAAAAGGTAGATATCCGTTTTGCCATGTGTTTCCCGGATGTCTATGAGATTGGTATGTCTCATCTGGGTATGAAGATCATCTACGATATGATGAATCGAAGAGATGATATCTATTGTGAACGTGTCTTTTCCCCATGGGTGGATCTTGACAAGATCATGCGTGATGAGAAAATCCCTCTTTTCGCCTTAGAAAGTCAGGATCCGGTTTTTATGTTTGATTTCCTGGCCATCACCATTCAGTATGAGATGTGTTACACAAACATTTTACAGATCCTTGATCTGGCACAAATCGGCATCTTCTCTAAAGACAGACGAGAGGATGCGCCAATCGTTATTGGTGGCGGACCTTGCACTTATAATCCGGAACCACTTGCTCCATTTTTTGATATTTTCTATATTGGCGAAGGGGAGACTGTCTACTATGATATGATGGATCTCTACAAAGAGCATAAAGCAAATGGTGGCAGTAGAGCCGAGTTCTTACATCGTGTTGCAAGAGAGATTCCAGGTATGTATGTGCCTTCTCTTTATGAAACTACTTACAAGGAAGATGGAACCATCGAAAGCTTTGAGCCAATTTATGATGATATTCCAAGAACCATCTTAAAACAGGTGCAGATGGATCTTTCCGATACTTTCTATCAGGATAAACCACTTGTTCCTTATATTAAGGTAACACAGGACCGCTGTGTTCTTGAAATTCAGAGAGGTTGTACCAGAGGCTGTCGTTTCTGCCAGGCTGGTATGATTTACCGTCCGGTTCGAGAAAGAGATCTTGGCTGGCTGGAAAAGACAGCAGATACCATGCTTGCATCCACAGGAAATGATGAGATTTCCTTAAGTTCTTTAAGTTCCAGTGATTTCTCCAGACTTCCGGAAATGTGTAATTATCTGATTGATAATTATCGTTCAAAAAATATTAACATTGGCCTGCCATCTCTTCGTATTGATGCTTTTTCCTTAGATGTTATGAGCAAAGTGCAGGACGTAAAGAAGAGCAGTCTTACCTTTGCTCCGGAAGCAGGAACTCAGCGTATGCGTGATGTCATCAATAAGGGACTTACGGAAGAGGTGATCATTCACGGTTCTGAGATGGCCTTCAAAGGTGGATGGAATAAAGTAAAGCTTTATTTTATGATGGGTCTTCCAACAGAAACGGAAGAAGATATGAAAGGAATTGCCCACCTCTGTGAAAACATTGCCATGAACTATTACTCCTTAGACTCAGAATATCGTCATGGACGTGTACAGGTTGGTGCCAGCTGTTCCTTCTTCGTTCCAAAGCCATTTACCCCATTCCAATGGGCTCAGATGGTGGAACCGGAAGAGTATCAGCGTCGTGCTCACCTTGTAAATGATGAGTTTAAATCCATGCATAACCATAGAAGCTTATCTTTCAAATGGCACGATTCCAAAACTACAGTCTTAGAAGGAATTTTAGCTCGTGGTGACCGCAAGATTGCCCAGGTTATCTATGACGTTTATAAAAATGGCTGTATCTACGATGCCTGGACGGAATACTTCCGCTATGGTACCTGGATGAAATGCATGGAAGAAAATGGTTTGGATTATCATTTCTATACTACAAGAGAGCGTAGCTTAGATGAAGTATTCCCTTGGGACTTCATCGATATTGGTGTAACAAAAGCCTTCCTCAAACGAGAATGGAACAATGCCATGGAAGAAAAGGTGACACCAAACTGTCATCAGAAATGCTCCGGCTGTGGAGCCGCAAAATTCGGAGGAGGTGTCTGCTTTGAAAATAAGAATAAAATGGACTAAAACCGGCGTTTTAAAATTCATCGGTCATCTTGATGTTCAGCGTTATTTCCATAAAGCGATGTTAAGAGCAGAGCTTCCGATTTCTTTCTCAAAAGGAATGAGCCCTCATCAGATTACCAGTTTTGCTGCTCCCCTTGGAATTGGTATGACAAGTGAAGGGGAATACATGGATGCCACATTTGATTGGAGTTACTCCAGTGAGGAAATGATGCGTCGATTAAATGCAGTCATGAACGAAGGAATTTCCATCTTAGAATTCCATCAGATTGACGAAAAAGAAAAAAACTGTATGGCAGTGACTGCCGCTGCAGATTATATGGTATCCTTCCGAGAAGGATATTATAATAAAGAAGCTTTTACCAAACGTTGTGAGCCTTTCTTTTTCCAGGAAAGCATCAACGTAGTAAAGAAGACAAAACGTAGTGAAAAAGAAGTGGACATTGCTCCAATGATTTTAGAAATCCGTGGAGAAGGTGACAGTATCTTTATGAAGCTGGTTACCGGCAGTGCGGAGAATCTGAAACCACATACGGTAATGGAAGCATTTTGTAATTATCTTGGATATGACTATGATCCAGTTGCATTCATGTACCATCGACTGGAGACTTATCTGGAACGAAATGGTAAGTTAATGCCACTTGGAGCCGTAGGAAAAGATTTGATGGAAACTACCGGCTATGAGGAGTTTATGGCAAAAAAGGCGGCGGAAGCAGCAAATGAATAAGCTTGTCATTACGGTTAAAGAAAATATTGTATATTACGGATATTTTGTCGATGGAAAAGCAGTGGAGCTATACTGTGAGAAGCTGGAATCTCCAACTATCCTCGGCAATATCTATGTGGCAAGAGTCGAACGTGTCGCAGAAGGGATTCAAGGAGCTTTCCTGGAGATTTCCCCGAGTCAGAAAGCTTACTATAACCTTTCTCCAGGGAAAAAACCGGTCAAGTTCACCCCAGGACATGAGGATGGTCTATATGGTGGCGATCTGATTTTGGTTCAGGTGACAAAGGATGCAGTGAAAACAAAGCTTCCTGTAGTGGATAGCAACGTCAGCATTTCTGGCAAATATTTCGTCATTTCCATGGAAAGAAAAGGAATTAATCTTTCGAAAAAGATTAAAAAGAAAGAAGAAAGAGACCGTCTTCTATCCATTGCCAGAGCCAATAGTACCAATGATTTTGGTCTCGTGATTCGCACAAATGCAGAGAATATATCCGAAGATATCTTGGTTCGCGAACTACGGTCTTTAATGCGTCAGACTGAGCTGATAATGCAAAAAGGACAAGTTGCTCCAGGGAAGACTCTGATACATAAAGATGCTTCCTACTACATTCGGCTTGCCAAAGAACTACCGATGAAAGAACTCGATGAAATCGTAACAGATTGCGATGACATTTTTAAGGAATTGAAGGAATATTATGCTTCTGATTCCAATATCGATTCAAAGATTCGCTTTTATAAAGACGAGTATTCTTTATATAAGCTTTACCGTATGGATCATTATTACGAGATGGCCTTACAGCGCTATGTCCCTTTAAATTCTGGTGGAAGCATTGTAATTGACCAGACGGAAGCCATGGTTGTCATTGATGTAAATTCTGGTGCTGTGATCAAAGGAAAACGGGGTGCCGACTCCATTTTCTCGAAGATGAACCGTGAAGCTGCCATGGAGATTGTCGATCAGTTAAGACTCCGAAATCTGTCAGGGATTGTTCTCATTGATTTTATTAATATGAAAGAAGAGAAAGAGAGAGACCGTTTCTTTTCTTTCTTACAAAATGAATGTTTAAGAGACCGCATTCCAATTCGAGTCATTGATTTTACAGCCCTTCACCTCGTAGAGATGACCAGGAACAAAGTGAGAAAGTCACTGAAGGAGCAGTGGAATGAGTGTCATTCATAAGTTTTTAAATAAATTTGAAAAACATATTGACAGATGGAAAATGTTCTGTTAATATATCAAGCGTATGCCGCACGATTTATGGTAGAAGTTCCAAAAAGGACACCACAATCGGCGAGTAATTTTTAGGAGGTGCCATTATGTACGCTATTATTGCAACAGGTGGTAAACAGTATAAAGTAAGCGAAGGCGATGTAATCAGAGTTGAAAAACTTGGTGCTGAAGCTGGTTCTACTTATACATTTGACCAGGTATTAGTTGTAAGTGGTGACGAAGTTAAAGTTGGTGATCCAGTTGTAGCTGGTGCTACAGTTGAAGCTTCTGTAATTGAAGACGGTAAAGCTAAAAAAGTTATCGTTTACAAATACAAAAGAAAATCTGGATACCACAAAAAACAGGGTCACAGACAGCCTTACACAAAGGTTAAGATCGAAAAGATCAACGCTTAATCTGGCTAGTATAAAGACAGCATAAGCAGTTTGTGAAAAACAAAAACTGGTAAAAAATATGATTGAGATTACAATCTTCAAAAAGCCGGATCATCAGTTTCGATGCATTACGGTAAACGGTCATGCTGACAGTGTGGAAGAAGGCGCGGATTTAGTTTGTTGTTCCGTTTCTGTTCTCACGATTAATCTTGTGAACAGTTTGGATCATTTGACAGATGATGAATTTTCATTTGATCAGAATCCGGAGCTTGGTTTTATTTCCATTGCTTTTGTGGAAGAGCCAAGCGAAGAAGCAGACCTTCTTTTAAAATCCTATGAATTAGGTATTTATTCCATTGCTGAACAGTATGGAGACTGGTTAAAAGTTGACACAGAGGAGGTGTAACAACGATGATGAAAATGAACCTTCAGTTCTTCGCACATAAAAAAGGTGTAGGTTCTACAAAGAACGGCCGTGATTCTGAGTCCAAGAGACTTGGTGCGAAAAGAGCAGACGGACAGTTTGTTAAAGCTGGTAACATTCTTTACAGACAGCGTGGTACAAAGATCCACCCAGGTAACAACGTAGGACGTGGTGGTGACGATACATTATTTGCATTAGTAGATGGTGTTGTACGTTTCGAAAGAAAAGGTAGAGATAAAAAACAGTGCTCTGTATATCCAGTAGCATAGTATATATCTTGTAATTTTGCGGCTTCAAATTCTTTTTGGAGCCGCTTTCTTTATCATTTACAAAAAGAACATATTTTTGATAAGATAAAAATTAGTAACATAACCATTTAATTGGTTTCATCGTATATATTGATTTCATAATAGAAAGGAACATCTGATGTTTGCAGATCGCGCGCGTATATTTATTCGTTCAGGAAAAGGTGGCGACGGTCATGTAAGTTTCCGTCGTGAAAAATACGTTCCGGATGGTGGTCCGGACGGTGGTGATGGCGGAAAGGGCGGAGATCTTATCTTTGTGGTAGATCCTGGCCTTAATACATTGGTTGATTATCGTCATAAAAGAAAATTTAAAGCTGGTGATGGACAGGAAGGCGGAAAACGCCACTGTACTGGAGCCAATGGAGAAAATATGATCATTAAAGTGCCGGCAGGTACTGTGATCAAAGATGCGGATAGTGGAAAGGTAATCCTTGACATGGCAAACCGCACAGAACCGGTTGTTTTATTAAAAGGTGGTCGTGGTGGAAAGGGAAATCAGCATTATGCAACTGCCACCATGCAGGCACCAAAATATGCTCAGCCGGGACAGGATGCCAGAGAATTATGGGTGGATCTTGAATTAAAGGTTATTGCAGATGTAGGTCTCGTTGGTTTTCCGAATGTTGGAAAATCTACTTTATTATCCCGTGTAACCAATGCAAAACCTAAAATTGCCAACTATCATTTCACCACATTAACTCCAAACCTTGGTGTTGTAGATCTGGCAGAAGGCAATGGTTTTGTCATTGCTGATATCCCAGGTATTATTGAAGGGGCGTCCGAGGGCGTTGGTCTCGGAATTCAGTTCCTTCGTCATATTGAAAGAACAAAAGTGTTCATTCATCTCGTAGATGGTGCTTCTGTGGAAGGAAGAGATCCGATCGAGGATATCAAAGCCATCAACAAAGAGCTGGAATCTTATAATGTAGACCTTACAAGTCGACCACAGGTGATTGCCCTTAACAAAATGGACGTTATGCCGGAAGAAGACAGAGAAGTTCTTATGGAGTTGATTCATGAAGAGTTCCCAGAAGATAATTTTAAATTCTTCCAGATTTCTGCAGTAAGCGGTGAAGGTGTAACAGAGATGTTGTGGTATGTCAATAATCTCCTAAAAGAACTTCCTTCCGAACCGGTAGAATTCGAACAGGAATACTTCCCAGAATTCTCTGTGGACGATGCACCGGAAAGTGTCATTGTCACCATGGTGGAAGATGGTCTTTTCA
The DNA here is from genome assembly GCA_030531555.1 of Eubacteriales bacterium. Taxonomy (GTDB): domain Bacteria; phylum Bacillota; class Clostridia; order Lachnospirales; family Lachnospiraceae; genus Anaerobutyricum. The sequence goes on from JAUNNI010000015.1 coordinate 49,552, forward strand.
GTGTAGAAGGTTCCCGTGTGGAACGTATGTTAGGTTATACCAACTTAGAATCTGAGAAAGGTTTCCAGTTCTTCCAGAACTTCATGAAAGAAAATGGAGTTTTAGAAAGACTTGAAGAACTCGGTATTGAAGAGGGGGATACTGTAAGAGTATTTAACCTTGAGTTTGATTATTATAAATAAAAATTGATGATTCATTTAGAAGAATCAGAAAGGAACAATCTATGACAAGCAAACAGAGAGCTTATTTAAGAGGACTTGCTTCCAAATTAGAGCCAATCTGCCATGTTGGCAAAGCTTCCATCACACCGGAAGTGATTGAATCCATCCGTGAAGCAATCGATAAAAGAGAATTAGTAAAAGTTGCTGTACTTAAGAACTGTTTTGATGATCCAAAAGAAATTGCTAATCTTGTAGCAGAAAGAACTCGTTCCGAGGTAGTTACAGTAATTGGTAAAAAGTTTGTATTATTCAAACAGGCTCGCGAAAACAGCAAGATCGAATTACCAAAATAAATTGGGCGGAAAGGATACTGCCAATGAAAATGACTAAAAAAATCGGAATTATGGGCGGTACATTTAATCCTATTCATTTCGGTCATTTGCTCCTTGCCGAAACAGCATACGAACAGTTTGGCCTGGATGAGATTATGATCATGCCTACCAAAAATACCTATTATAAGAAAATGCCACATCATGTGACACAGGAACAGCGCCTTGATATGATTCGTCTGGCCATTGAAGATAATCCACATTTTCATCTGTCTTTAGAAGAAATCAATCGAGAAGGAACGACCTATACCGTTGAGACTCTTCAGAATCTGACCAAAGAACATCCGGATTATGAATATTATTTTATTGTTGGAGCCGATTCTCTTTATCATATGGAATCCTGGTATCAGCCAGAGGAGATATTCAAAATGGCCATTATTGTGGTTGCCGGACGTGGTGGTGCATCGGTTTCTGCCTTAGAAAGTCAGATTGAATACCTGGAAAATAAGTTTGATGACGCAAGAATTGAAAAATTATATTCTCCAATCATGGAGATTTCTTCCAGTGGCATTCGAAAAAGAATTATTCAGGGCGAAAGTATCCGTTATTTACTTCCACAGAATGTTGTGAATTATATTGAAGAACATAAAGTGTATTTGGCGGAGGAAACGGAAGAATGACAACAGTAGAGATCAAAAAAGATCTTAGACAAATTTTATCAGAAAAGCGTTATGAACATACCTTAGGGGTGGAATATACGGCTGCATGTCTTGCCATGCGCTATGGTGCTGATATGGAAAAAGCGAAGTTGGCCGGACTTCTCCATGACTGTGCAAAACAGCTAAGTACAGAAGACAAGCTGGCTTATTGTGAGCAGTATGGTCTTTCTGTATCGGAATATGAGGCCAGGAATCCAGAGCTATTACACGCAAAGCTTGGTGCTTTATTTGCCAAGATCCGCTATGGGGTGGATGATCCGGAGATATTATCTGCCATCACCTGGCATACCACCGGTAAACCGGAAATGACTCTTTTGGATAAAATTTTATATATTGCAGATTTTATAGAACCAAACCGAGACCAGGCAAAAAATCTTCCACAGGTTCGTAAGATGGCCTTTGATGATATTGATGATTGTCTCTATCGTATTCTGGAGGACTCTATTGTATATCTGAATGGAAGAAACATCACGGTTGATCCTATGACACAAATTACTTATGAAAGCTATAAAGCGATTCGCAAGAATCAGAAATAAAGGAGAATATTATGGTAGATTCTAAGAAAATGGCACTCCTTGTTGTAGAAGCATTAGAGGAGAAAAAAGCAGAAGATATCTCAATCCTTGATATTAGTACAATCTCCATTCTGGGAGACTATTTTATCATTGCAAATGGTTTAAACCGCAATCAGGTACAGGCCATGGCTGACAGCGTAGAAGAAGCTCTTGGACGTGCAGGATATCTTCCAAAACAAATTGAAGGATACCAGACAGCAAACTGGATCCTCCTTGATTTTAAAGATATTATCATTCATATTTTTGGAAAAGAAGATCGTGGATTCTATAATCTTGATCATGTATGGATGGACGGAACTCCAGTATCTTTAGAAGAACTGAAATCTGAAGAATAGAATTGTCAGGCAAATAATAATAAGACAGAAAAATGGTGTTGCACTATGATGCAACACCATTTTTTTATGTAAAGATATGACTTATGAGAAGGAGCGGAAAAGACCAATTACCTTACCAACGATGGAGAATGCTGCATTATTAGGGATCAAGATTGGATCCATACTGTCATTCTCCGGCTGTAATCGGATATGAGTGCTTTCTTTATAAAAGGTCTTTACGGTAACAGAGTCTTCAATTAATGCTACAACGGTATCCCCATTATTGGCAATCGGAGTTTCTTCTACGAGAATAAAATCACCATCAAAAATACCAACATTAATCATACTTTCCCCACGAACTTTTAACATGAAAGTCTGTTTGTTATGAACAAATTCTGGCATAATCGGAAAATATCCTTCAATGTTCTCAACAGCAAGAATCGGTTCACCAGCTGTCACAGTACCAACAATTGGCACATTGACAAGCTCTCGTCTTGCAAGATTAAAATTGTCATCGATAATCTCGATTGCTCTAGGTTTCGTAGGGTCTCTTCGGATATATCCATTCTTCTCGAGTGTCTCTAAATGAGAGTGAACAGAAGAGGTAGATTTTAAATTCACCGCATCACAAATCTCACGAACTGCTGGTGGATATCCACGACTTAAAATAGACTGTTTCAAATATTCTAATATCTCGCGCTGTTTTGCACTGATTTTTCCGTAACTCATTCAAATCGTCTCCTTTGTATCAAACATATGTTTTTATTATTTTACCATGTATAAAAAAAGAAAACAAATGTTTCGAACATATTTTTGTTTTACAATCATAAAAATATAAAAACCGAACATTTATTCGAAATATATATTGACAATCGAATAAATGTTCGATATAAAGTAAAATGTAATTATAAATTCTACTATTTTGCCCAATGTAAGAGTAAATTCT